>JBKGHK010001060.1:0-2724 GCA_046520375.1 Pyxidicoccus sp. 3LFB2 | reverse complement strand
CCCACACGCACGCGAGGCGCCGGGGCAGCGCCTCCACGGGGGCCTGACGGACCAGCAGGTCCACCAGCTCGGGCAGCCGCGTGGGCGCGTCCGCGCGCCACCAGGCCTCGAAGCGGGCGACGGGGTCCGGCTCCTCCGCGAGCTGCCGCGCCCACAAGGCCTGTCGCCATGGCGCGAAGGCGGCCAGCACGTCCGCGCGCTCTTCCGGGTGCAGCTGGAAGCGCCGCCACGCGGCGTCGATGAGCTCCTCGCGGCCGGAGATACCGCTCCAGGACCGCACCGCCTTCGCGAGCGGGGCCAGCAGCAGCTCCCGCGCAGGAGGCTCCCACACGGCCAGCAGCAGCCGCGCCACCCGTCCACCGGAGGGCACCTCCCACTGGTCCGCCCGGCCGGGCAGGGACACCAGCGTGTCCAGCAGCGGCTCCGCCCCCTCCGCCTCGCGCGCCCAGCCGTGGAGCAGGGGTGTCTCCCCAGGGCCGGCCAGCCAGAGGAAGCGCGTGAAGTACGCGTCCTGGAACAGGCGCGCGCGCCTGGCGGGCGTCTCCCGCGCGAGCGCCTCCGCGGCGGCGGCCACGAAGGCGCGCACCGCCTCCAGGCCCTCCGCGTCAGGAGCGGCGGAGGCCCAGCCCAGAAAGCGCAGCGCGTCCTCCGCGGGCAGGGTGCACAGGGTGCTCCGGGCCCAGGCGGCCCAGAGGGCCTGGTCCTCCACTGGCAGCGTGGCGAAGGGCTGGCCCTGGACCCAGGCGTGCAGCTCGCCCGCGAGCCCACCTTCCACCCGCGAGGACACGGAGAGCAGCGTGGACAGCGCCCCGGGCGGCGGTGGCCTGGGCAGCCGCCTCAGCACGTCGCGAGCGAAGGCCGCGTCGCCGTGGACATACAGACGCTCCAGGAGCGGTGCCGAGCCCAGGGCGGCCAGCGTGCGGCGGGCCTCCGCCACCTGCTCCGCGCCGGGCGCGTCCAGCGCGGCGAGGAGGCCTGCCTCATCCTTCAAGCAGAGCGCGCACTCGAAGCGCACGTCGGGGTCCGGGTGGCGCAGCCCCTCGCGCAGCGTGAAGAGCAGGTCCAGCTCCGGCTCGCGCCCCGTGACGCGCGCCAGCGCCACGGCGGCGCGGGCCTGGTGCTCCGGATGTTCCACGAGGAGGGTGCGGGCGTGTTGCTGGAGGCGCTCGCGCTGCTCCTTCCGGAGCCTCAGGCGGGGAAAGACGCGCCAGCGGGTGAGGGCCAGCGCCGCCTCCAGCCCGAAGCGGCCGTCGTCGAGCAGGCAGACGGTGGCGGAGGACAGCATGGCGTGCGAGGGGTGCCCCTGGTTCACCTCGGCGAGCGCCGCGAGCCAGCGGACCTCCTCCACGGGGCTCCGCTGGTGGAGTGCCTCCAGGGACTCGGTGGGTGACGCGGGGGGCTCGCCCGCCTCGAGCGACGCGGCTCCCGGGAGCCAGCGGGCCC
Source organism: Pyxidicoccus sp. 3LFB2 (assembly GCA_046520375.1). GTDB lineage: Bacteria > Myxococcota > Myxococcia > Myxococcales > Myxococcaceae > Myxococcus. The sequence goes on along the minus strand of JBKGHK010001060.1, from coordinate 1,281 downwards.
ATCGGTCCTCCACCTCCTCGGCGAAGCCCCGCAGGAGGAGGTACGGCTCGCAGCGCCCCACGTCCACCAGGAGGCGGCGCACCTGGGCCCACTGCGCGGCGTACTGGCGATCCAGCGGGTCCGCCAGGGCCGGCTCCAGCAGGGCCACCCGCTCCGCCAGCGAGAAGCGGTCCACGCCGGCCTGGAGCAGCATGCGCGCGGCGCCATACCGCTCGGGCGGCACTGGGCCGCAGCCACACTCAGGGCACTGGCCGCCCAGTGACTTGAAGCGTGTACAGGCCGGGCAGCGGACCTGCGTGCCCCGGCGGGCACCGTTCTCCAGCAGAAGGACCATGTGCCAGGTTACTCCTTCATCACCTGCGCGGCCTTCAGCAGGCGCACCATCTCCTCCGCGCCCTTGGCCTTCTTCTCCGCCAGCGCGCGCAGCTTCGCGGCCACCGGGGGCGTGAGCGACTCCATCAGCGCACGCTGCAGGTCATCCTGCCCGAAGCCCGAGTCCTCCAGCGCGGGCCCGAGCAGCTCCACCGCCCGCCGATCCTTCAGTCGCAGCAGCGCCGCCGCCCCCTGCGCTCGGGCCGTGGGGCACTTGCGGGCCAGCTGGTACGCGGTGTCCGCGGCCTCACGGCCCTTCGCGAAGCCCAGCAGGCTCACGCTGCCCCGGCCCCCCGTGTCGCGGCAGAACACCGTCTTGAGGATGGCGGCCTTCGCCTCCGGGTGGCCCTGCCGCGCCGCCGCCTCCAGCACCTCGTGCTGGACGAAGGAGCCGTCCGCCGTGAAGGTCACCTTCCCCGGGACGTCGAAGCCCGCGTTGACGAGCTTCGCCGCCATGAGGTTGCGCTCGTGCTCGGGGTAGCGCGCCAGGTCCTTCACCGCTCGCGCTCCCGCGGCCTTCCGGGCCCCCATCGCCGCCCACTGCTCGGTGGCCACCGGCATCAGCAGATTGGGCAGGTACCAGCCGCGCTCGGCCACCGCCTCGTACAGCGCCACCGCGCACCCCGGAGCCACCTCCAGCGACTGCCCGGGCTCGCCCTGCACCGGTATCCGCAGCTCGTCACTGGAGCGCGACCAGCCGGAGGCCGACGCCGTGCCCGTGGCCAGCCGGTCCACCCACGCGGCCTCCAGCTCCGAGGGCTCCTGGCACAGCTTCGCGCTGCGCAGCCCCTCGGCCCGCTCGGACAGGGAGCGCGCATCGGCAGTCAGGGCCTGTGAGTGCGTCCCGGGCTTCGACTGCATCTGCTTGCAGCGCACGAAGGAGTCGGCCCACAGCAGCAGCCACGGCTC
>JBKGHK010000105.1:0-20315 GCA_046520375.1 Pyxidicoccus sp. 3LFB2 | reverse complement strand
GCGAGGTGGCGCGGCGCAGCGGCGTGCTGCCCCGCGCGGAGCTGGAGCGGTGGGTGATGAGCTCGGTGGCCCAGGGCGGCGCGGGCGCCACCGCGTGAGCCCCGTGGCGCCCGGACACTTCTCGCGAGGAGGCACTCCATGGAGGACGGCGCCGCGCTGCTGACGGACCTCTACCAACTGACGATGGTGGAGGCGTACCTCGACGAGGGGCTGTGGGACGAGGCGGTGTTCAGCCTCTTCACGCGGCGGCTCCCGGAGCGGCGCAACTATCTGCTGGCCGCGGGGCTGGAGGACGCGCTGCACCTGCTGGAGCACCTGCGCTTCGGCGCGGAGGACCTGGACTGGCTCGCGTCGCAGGGGCGCTTCTCGGACCGGCTCCTCGGCTGGCTGGAGCGCTTCCGCTTCAGCGGGGAGGTGGACGCGGTGCCCGAGGGCACGCCCGTCTTCGCCCAGGAGCCCCTGCTGGAGGTGCGCGCGCCGCTGCCGGAAGCGCAGCTGGTGGAGACCTATCTGCTGAACGTGCTTCACCTGCAAACGGTGGCGGCGTCGAAGGCGGCGCGGGTGGTGGAGGCGGCGGCGGGGCGCCCGGTGATGGAGTTCGGCCTGCGGCGCATCCACGGCACCGACGCGGGGCTGAAGGTCGCGCGCGCGGCGTACCTCGCGGGGGTGGACTCCACGTCCAACGTGCTGGCGGCGAAGCGGTACGGCATTCCGGTGGCGGGCACCATGGCCCACAGCTATGTGCAGGCGCACGACGACGAGCTGGCTGCCTTCCGCGCCTTCACGCGGGTGTACCCGGACGCCACGCTGCTGGTGGACACCTACGACACGCTGCACGGGGTGCAGCACGCGATACGGCTGGCGCGCGAGCTGGGGGAGGACTTCCGGGTGCGCGCGCTGCGGCTGGACTCGGGGGATTTGCTCGCGCTGTCGCAGGCCGCGCGGGACATGCTGGACGAGGCGGGCCTGCAGCGCGTGCGGCTGTACGCGAGCGGCGGGCTGGACGAGGACGCGGTGGCGCGGCTGGTGGCCCGGGGCGCGCCCTTCGACGGCTTCGGCGTGGGCACGGCCTGGGCGTGTCCGCGGACGCGCCCTCGCTGGACATGGCGTACAAGCTGGTGGAGTACGCGGGCAGCGAGCGGGTGAAGCTGTCCGAGGGCAAGGCGCTGCTGCCGGGCGCGAAGCAGGTGTACCGGCGCGAGCAGGACGGCGTGGCGTGCGGCGACGTGCTCACCCGGCGCGGAGACGTGGTGCGCGGCAGGCCGCTGCTCCGCCCGGTGATGCGCGCGGGGAAGCGGCTGCCCGGGGCGTCCCCGGCGCTGGTGGACGTGCGCGACTACGCGAGGCGGGAAGTCTCACGCCTGCCGCCCGAGGTCCGCGCGCTGGCGCCCGCCAGGCCCCCGTACCCGGTGAAGCTGGGCACGGAGCTGGAGCGGGCGCGGGAGCGACAGGTGGAGGAGTGGTCCCCCGCGCCGTGACGGCGCTACAGCCCGCCCGTGAGCGCGCGCGGGTCGTACAGCCGGATGTAGCCCTCGCTCCGGTCGGTCGCATCGCTGAAGCCGCCCACCACCACGACATGGCCCGACGGGGCCAGCGCGAGGCCCCGGATGATGACCGGGCCCCCCGTCGCCGTGTTCCTGTCGACGTACGTCACCGGGCCGGCCTTGCGGGTCTCCAGGTTCATCGCCGCGAACCAGCCCCTGCCAGGCTCCGAGCCGGGGAGCACCTCGTGCCCACCGAGGAGCAGCGTGTCGGAGCGCGAGAAGGTCAGCTGGGTGGTGGTGCCCGGGAGGTTCGTCACCGGCGTGGCCCACTGGCGTGTCCCGTTCGGGTCAATCCACTCGAGCGTGAAGCCCCCCGAGGACGTGAAGTTGGGAGACATGGCGCTCGTCGCGCCCGAGGCGTTGACGGCGAAGGTGCTCCAGCCCTCCGCCCGCTCCCACCGAAGCTCGCCCCCTTCGCTGTACCGACGGTAGAAGCCCTTCACGAACACATTCTGCTCGGGCACCGGGCCCCGGTTGGACACGCTCCCCGACAGGGAGACGCCTCCCTGTGCGTCCACGGCCAGGTTGGAGGCGTAGTTGAAGTCGCCCTCATTCAGCACCCGGCTCCAGCGCTCGGTCCCCTCGGGCGTGAAGGCGACCAGCCTGAGCCGGTGCGACGTGCTGGTCCGGTCCATGCCCAGCAGCACGTAGACCTGACCGTTGGGGCTCACCGCGAGCTCGTGCCAGCTCGGGTTCTCGATGGCCGGCGAATAGGTCCACACCACGCGCCCTTCCGCGTCGTACCGGGTCACCTGGCCGGAGTAGCCCACCACATAGGTGTTGCCCTGGCCGTCCATGCCCATCTCGATGGTGCCGCTCAGGGGCACCGACCAGCGCACCTGCCCGGTGCTGCTCAGCCGCAGCAGCGTCGAGACTTCCTGGACGACGATGTCACCATTGGCGGCGACCGCCACGGAGCGCGGATGGGAGCTGCGCCGCACCTCCCACTGGAACAGGGGCGTGAGCGTCTGCAGGGACACGGCCTTCGTCCCATCCATGGTGAGCGAGCAGCCGCCGCCCGCCACCACGGTGCAGTCCCCGCCCCAGGTGGGGAACCCCGCCGGCGCGGCCCGGAGGGTCAGCTGCGGCTTGCGGACAGCCACCCTGCACGGCTCGTCACAGGACCAGTCCTCGCCCTCGGCCACCACGCGGGCGTCACCCGAAGGAATGTTCCGCACCTCGACCCAGGCGACGCCCATGCCCCGGAGGTCCGCCTCGTCCACCTCGGCGGCGCCTTCCACCTTGAGGCGGGCGTCGTTCGGCCCGGCCATCCGGGGCGAGAACCGCACCCGCACCTCGCACTCCATGCCCGCGTCGAGGAACCGCTCACAGGTGTTGGCGGCAATGGTGAACCCGGAGCCCTCCACCCGGACGGACACCGACTCCACCGCGTAGGCAGAGGCGTTGCGCACGGTGAACAGGTGCTCGGGGGAGGTCTGCCCCACCTCCAGCTCGCCGAAGCTGACCGTCTCCCGGTCGATGATGAGCACGGACGGGTCCGGCTTCTCCTCGTCGGAGTCGGAGCAGGCGGCGGAAAGGACAGACGCACCCAGCAGCAGGGAGAGCAAAGGCTTGCGAAGCATGCGCGGCCTTGTATGCGAGCCCATGCCGCCGTGACAAGAGACGCCCCCGGCGCTCCCTCGGCCTGGAGGCCGCACCCACGGTGTCTGCCATTGCAGTGAAGCAGGGAGGCAGCCGGGCGCGGCCCTGCCCCGCCGCCCGTGTATTCCTGGACTCCTTGGAGACTTCCCGCAACGGACCGCGCGGGCACTGCTGCCTCACCTCCGGACCTGCCAGCGGCCCCAGCTCCAAGGTCCTGGGGCGCGGCAACGGAACCGTCATGACACAGCAGTGCCCGCTGGACCGCCCTCCCGACCCCCTCGGGAGTAGCGCGCGCATGGGAGAGATGTGCCACGCGGCGCCGGTCCGTTGCTCACGGTTCCATCACAATCACATCCGGATGAAGGCATGGCGCGCCCCTGGCGCATTGGGGAGCCAGGGCCGGCGGGCCTTACGTCCCCGCGTCGCCCGGCTCCGCCACGCAGCGCCCCTCTTTGCAGCGGGGCACGAAGGACGGGTACGCGCACTGGCCGGTGCTGGCGCACATGGGAGACTCGCCGCAGTAGCGCAGCACCTCCTCGGCGGCCCGCGCCTGGAACTCCGCGCGGTGGGCGGCATTCACCATGGCCGGGGGGCATTCGCCATAGCCCGTGCACCGGCCGTTGACGCCGGCCGCCACGCAGTCGCTGTCCTGCGCACAGGCGGCGCGCTCCGTGCGCAGGCTCTCCAGCGCGCAGTACACCGTCTTCAGGCGGGGGCAGCCGTAGTCCTCGTTGGCGCACCCGGGATACGTGTATGCCTCCTGGGGGTGCAGGGGCAGCGAGCAGGTGGCGTTCGGACACTGCCGCTCGTCCTTGGAGCCCGCCGGACAGCTCCAGCTTCCGTCCGTGCATACGGGCATCACCTGGAGGTATCCGCAGCCCTCGCAGCACGTGGGCTTCTCGGCTGCTGCCGCACACGCGGCGCCCCGCGTCTCTTCCTTGGAGTCGGTTCCATCCGCACGGCAGGCCAACCCCAGGCCCACGAGAACCAGCATTGCCAGCTTGCGCATCCGCATACCCATCTGTTGTGGCCCCGGCCCCGGCGCCGGAATCCTCACCAGAACGCGTCGCGCGCCACAAGCAGAAGCACCGCGCGGTGTTGGCCCGCCGTGAGCCCACCCCCACCTACCCCAGCGCGCTTGCCGTGCGTCCCGAGGCCACCGTGCGCCGCTCGCGCGCGCCATCCAGCGCGAAGGCCCCGCTCCCCATCAGCGCCTGCGCCACCAGCGCGAGCAGGAGGAAGGCGACGTACTCCCAGCCTCCACCGGAGTTGGTGAACATCCACCCGTTGGCGAGGTGGGGCTTGAGCGCGCCGAGCATCACCGGCACCAGCCCGAGCGCCACCCACCGCGTGCGCAGCCCGGCCACCAGCGCGAGCCCGCCGAGCAGCTCCGCCAGGAACACGGGCCACGCTGTCCACCCGGGGAAGCCGTGGGCTTCGAAGAACTGCGCGGTGCCCGCGAAGGTGAAGATGAACGCCTTGGCCCCCGCGTGCGCGAGGAACACCGCGCCCAGGGCGACGCGAAGCACGGTGGCACCCACTGCGGGAGAAGCGAAGGAAGCGCTGCGGTTCACGAGGGTGACTCCTTGAAGCGCGGGGGGAACGATTGCCCCCCGGACGCTCCATGGAATGCCTTCCCCGCGCTGCGTCCGGAAGGTGCCGCTCCCGAACGAATCGTTCTGCCACGAGAACAATCACCCCCACTTCGAGGAGCGGAACTCGGCGGCCAGCACATCGAGCAGGGCCCGCAGGCGCGGAGCGGGAGTGCGACCGGACGCATGGACGGCGTAGATGCCCATGGGCCTGGGCGCGAAGTCGTCCAGCACGGTGACGAGCCGCCCCGAGCGCAAATCCGCGTCCACCAGGAAGCGCGGCAGCATGGCCAGGCCGATGCCCTGGGCCGCAGCCTCGCGGAGCATGGTGCCATTGCCCGTGGCCAGCGGGCCGGACACGGGCACGCGGATGCGGCCCTCGAGGCCATAGAAGCGCCACTCGTCCTCGGTGCGCAGGTGCGTGTAGCGCAGGCAGTCGTGGTGGAGCAGGTCCTCGGGCCGCTCGGGCGTGCCCCGGCGCGCGAGATACGCGGGCGCCGCGCAGACATGCAGCGACGTGGTGGCCAGCTTGCGCGCCACGAGGCTGGAGTCCCGCAGGCGGGTAATCCGGAGCGCCACGTCCACGCGCTCCTCGACGAGGTCCACCAGTCTGTCACTGAGGACGACATCCACCGTGGTGTCCGGGTGCGAAGCGAGGAAGCGGGCCAGCGGCGCGGCGAGGTAGAGCTGCGCGAAGCTGACGGGCACGTTGAGGCGCAGCGTGCCCCGGCCCGCATCGGACGCGCCGCGCGTGGCCGCTCCCGCCTCCTGGAGCATCCGCGCGCAGTGCGCATACACGCCCAGGCCCGCGTCGGTGACGGTGAGCTTGCGCGTGGTGCGGATGAGCAGCCGCTCGCCCACGCGCGACTCCAGCCGGGCCACGCGCGAGCTGACGACGGACTTCGACACGCCGAGCGCCGTGGCCGCCTGGGTGAACGAGCGCAGCTCCACGACGCGCGCGAAGCACGCGAGGCCGAGCAGGTCGTCGAAGAGGGGTTCAGTCACGCGGGCAAGACTGCCACGGCGGCGCGGCGCCGATGAAGACCAGCGCGCGCCACCGCGTCCTGCTTCGGGGAGGACTCACGTCCGGGCTCCAGCTCCCCCGGGCCTTCACACGGAATGGACATGCGGGCCCCGGGTGAGGGCCGGGGCCCGCATGCCTGTCATGGACCTGCATCCCGACGGGAGGCTGTCCCCGGGGCACCCCGCCCGACACGATGCGCGACCGCGCGTGGCGGGGGAGATGGGGCGCCCCGGGACATGCCCCCAACAAGAGCAAGGCCCGTACCACCCACGGCCCCAGGAGGAGCGCGCCAGACGGCGCAAGGCCTGCGTTTCGCGGGGCATCGTTGCGCAGCCGTTGCACACGCACCGCGTGCGGTCCGGGTCGCACATATCCGGCGTCGGCTGTGCACCCGCCCCCGCAACGAAACATCTGCAACACGGCTGCATCTGGGAGCACCACACCTACACCGTCACGCGCTATGGACGCGCCGGGCGGGCACGGTGTCGGTCCGGACCGGCAAGCTGCCGCCCTCTCCCCCACCACGAGGACCGTATGACACGAGTATCTGCAACGAAGACGTGGCTCTGGCTCGGGCTCACCCTGTGGAGCACCCTGGCGGCCGCGTCGGGCTGGAGCCCGGCCGCGTCGATGAGCCGCTACCGCTACTATCACACCGCCACCCTGCTCCCCTCGGGGCGGGTGCTCGTCACCGGGGGCAGCAGCTCGGGCGGCGCGACGGACACGACGGAGACGTACAACCCCGCCACCAACACGTGGTCGCCGACGGCGAACCTCCGTGTGGCGCGCTCGGGCCACACGGCGACGCGGCTGCTGTCGGGCCGGGTGCTCATCGCGGGCGGCGCCAGCACGGCCGTCCACGCCAGCGCCGAGCTGTACAACCCCAACACGAACACCTTCAGCCCCACGGGGGCCATGGTGACGGCGCGCCGGGGCCACAAGGCGGTGCTGCTGCCCTCGGGCCAGGTGCTGGCCGTCGCGGGCTACGGCACCACCGCGCACACCAGCGCGCTCCAAAGCGCCGAGCTCTACAACCCCTCCACCGGCCGCTGGACGGCCACGGGCTCGCTGACCACGGCGTCGGGTTCCGTCACGGCCACGCTGTTGGATGACGGCCGGGTGCTCGCCATCAATGACGACGGCCTCGTTGCCGCCGCCGAGGTCTACAACCCGGCCAGCGGCACGTGGACGCGGGTGTCGGACCCGCCGGCCTTCTACGGGCACGCGGCGGTGCTGACGGACTTCGGCGCGGTGCTGGCCACGGGCCAGGAGACGACCTGGTACGACAGCGGCGCGTGGCTGTACTTCCCGGAGGACGACTATTGGGAGTACGTCTCCTACGCCAACGAGACGCGCCGCCGGGGCCACTCGCTGACGCTGCTGCCCTCGGGCCGGGTGCTCGTCGCGCGCGGCACGCGCAACCAGATTGGCGGCTCCACGGAGCTGTGGGACCCGCAGTCCTGGGGCCTGTACACCGTGGCCTACGACTCGCCCACCACGGGCCACACGGCGACGCTGCTGTCCTCCGGCCAGGTGCTCGTCGTGGGCGGCACCAGCCAGGAGGAGCCCGAGTGGTACTCCTCCGCCGAGCTCTTCACCGACCTCTGAGTCACCGCTGATTCCAGGGCCCCACCCGTCCGTGCATGCGGGACGGGTGGGGACCGGAGGTAGGGAGCAGTTCGAAGGGCCCGCGTGCACGGCGGACTGCCGGAGCACCTCGCGCCGCTGAGGCGACGTGGCGCGCCCGTGCTTCAAGCCCCCGCAGGTGGGGTCGCCCCAAAGCGCATGGACCCCGGCTGCACGGCCCGGAGCCCGGAGCACGGACTCACGCCGCCCGCCACAACATCGCGAGCAGCCGGGGCACGACAGTCCGCGGAGCCCCGGGGTCCCGGCAGTCCTGGGCCTGCACCAGGACGAAGCCCGCGCGGGCCGCCGCGTTGAGGAACTCGGAGACCTCGTGGAGGTAGCAGCGAACGAGCTGCGTCTCCTGCGTCTGTGGGTTGGAGAAGCGGGCCTGGCTCCCCTGGAGCTGACGGAACGGGTGCAGCTCGCAGACGAAGAAGTGCCCGCCGCTCCTCACCACGCGCCGGGCCTCGGTGAAGACGAAGGACACATCCTCGATGTGTTCGAGCACGAGGTTGCAGATGAGGGTGTCGTGACTGTGGTCCGCCGTCGGCCACGGCGTGCGCAGGTCATGCTGGAGGAAGCGGACCTGCTCGACACCCGGGCGCTGTCGGGCGCGCTGGAGCATTCCCTCGGACGCATCCAACGCGAGCACGCTGCGGGCCCGGGGCGCGAGCCACTCGGTGTTCTTCCCCGTGCCGGCGCCGAGCTCCAGCACGTCGCCTTGAAAGAGGGCCGGGTCCTGGCCGCGGAGCACCGCTGCATCCAGGTCCCGGGTTGCGTTGGGCTGGGTGTCATACACGTCCGCCCAGACGTCATAGGCCCGCGTCACTTCATCGGAAGGTCCCTGCACTGTCATCTCCATGTCCTTCGCGGGAGATGACGAGAGCTCGTCACCTTCCGCGTCCTGGGCGTCTCCGCCCGCGCGTCAAGTGACGTAGCTTTGTGCGCCTCCCCGGAAGGAAGCCCGCAGCTGCGTCACAGCTGCGGCCAGACACGGCTTGGGTAACACCCGGGACCCAGGGACGTCAATCCGACTCAGCGGCCCTGACAGCACCGGCGCGGCCCCCACCAGACCCGAGGGAGCGGCTGCCAACGAAGCGGTCTTGTCAGGACCACTCAGCGGCCCTCCTGCGCGCACGCGAGGGCCCGCGGGTCAGGCGTACTCGTCCCGGCGGCGGAGCCACTCCATCGAGAAGGAGAACCCCTGCTCGTCGCGGCCCTTGGGCACGAGGTCCAGGTACTGGTACGCGGTGTTCACCATGTCCACGCCCCGCGCGTAGCAGGAGTACGTGTGGAACAGCGCGCCGTCAGCGTCCTTGAAGAACGTGCTGATGCCCTGCTTGTCCGTGATGTCTTCGTCCAGCGGCCCGTAGTTGTAGGTCGCGCGCTTCTGGGCGAGCTCCTCGGGCCTGAACGAGACGCCGAAGTCGTAGTTGAAGTCGCTCTCGAAAGAGGACAGCCACTTGAAGCTCCACCCCATGCGGCGCTCGTACGCCTGGAGCTTCGGAAACGGCGCGCGGGCAATCGCCACCAGCGTCACGTCCCGGTGCTCCAGGTGCTGGGTGATGCCATTGAAGTTGTCAGCCCAGAACGAGCAGCTCTTGCAGCCGGCCTCCCACTCGGGGGCGAACATGAAGTGGTAGACGACGAGCTGGCTTCTTCCCGCGAAGAGGTCCGACAGCGTCTCCGCACCATTGGGCCCCTGGAAGACGTAGGGCTTGTCCACCCGGACCCACGGCAGCTCGCGCCGCTCCTGGCTCAGCGCATCGCGCTGGTGGGTGAATTCCTTCTCCCTGGTCAGCAGGTGCTTGCGGGCCTCCAGCCACTCCTGGCGTGAGACGATTTTGTGGGAGGTCATGGCGTGACTCCCTTCGGACGACGCACGGCGCGGACCTTCCCGGCCCCTCCGCCTCCGCAGAAGAACAGCTCGCCCCCGTCGGACTCGAGCCCGCTCACGCCGGTTCCGGGCGGCATCTCGAGCCGTTCGAGCACCGCGCCCGTGTCCGGGTCGATGCGGCGCAGGTCGCTCGCGTCCTCTTCCCAGGTGCCGTGCCACAGCTCGCCATCGACCCACGTCACTCCGGTGACGAAGCGGTTGGACTCGATGGTGCGCAGGATGGCGCCCGTCTCCGGGTTGATTTGATGAATCTTGCGGTCGCGGTACTGGCCCACCCAGAGCGACCCCTCGGCCCAGGTGAGCCCCGAGTCGGCGCCGTGGCCGGGAGCGGGAATCGACGCGACGACGCGCCCCGTCTCCGGGTCGATTTTGTTGATGCGGGTCTCCGCGAGCTGGAACAGGTGCTTGCCGTCGAAGGCGGTGCCCGCGTCCGACGCGGCGTCGAGCGTCCGCACGGGCTCGCCACTCGCGGGGTCGAAGGCGATGAGCTTCTCCCCGGTGGCGGCCCAGACGCGGCGGCCATCATGCGTGACACCGTGCACCCGCTGGACGCCGGGGAAGGGGCCGTACTCCCGCACGACCTCCGCGGCGCGCACGGGCGGCGGCTGTTGCGTCTTCACTGCCTTGGCTTGGGTCTGACTCATGTCGTGGCTCTCCGTCGATTCATCCACGAGAACTAGTACCCACCGGGCACGGAGGCGGGGAGTAACAACGTCGTCGTGAATCCCGTGAGCGGAGGCGCGCGCCAGCGCAGGGCCCGCGCACGCCCGAGCGAGTGCACCCGCCCCGAGGCTTCGAGCTCAGCAAGCGCCCGCTGGACGGTGCGCTGACTCTCGCCCAGCGCCAGGGCCAGGGCGGACGTCGACCAGGCCTCGCCATCGGAGAGTAGCGCCAGCAGCGAAGCCGGGCCTCCTTCAATGGGAGGCAGGAGCACGGTGACGGCATCCGTGGAGAGCGGCGTGAGGACAAAGCCCGTCTTCGTCGCATCGATTCGGGCCAGGGGTGCGAGCACCGCGCGGAGTCGCCCCAGCTCCACCCGCAGGCGAGCACGGTGGGACTCGTTGGGACGGCGCACTTCGAAGGCACGGGCCATCAAGACCTCACGGGCCACGCCGTCCGGACCGCCTTCGCCGAGTGCACGAGCGAGCGCGAAGAGCACCGGCCGCCTGGCCAGTGACACTTCCCGGGTGCCGCTGCGCACCATGCGGTGGCAGGCGTCGATGACCAGCTCGCCCGACGCGAGCACGGCCTCGACCTCCTCCAGCAGGAGCACACGCTCGGAGCCCGCGCGAAGCCCCCGTGCAGCGGGGCGGTCGAGCACCGCACGGGCCTGCTCCACCTCGGCCATGAGGGGAGGAATGAGCGCCCGCCGAGCGGCTTCGTGCGCCCGGGCAAGCGCCTCACGCGCGGGACCGGTCCGAATCAGCCGCAGGGACACCTCCGCCGTGGCGAGCTCGGCGATGGCCACGAGCGAAGGTGGCATGCCCTGCGTATCGAGGCGAGCGAGCGCGGCCTGCGCCTCGTCGATGCGCCCGAGCAGCAACAGTCGGCGTATCGCAATCAGCCGAGCATGCAGTGCATTCACCCGGTCCCCGCGTGCATCGAGCGTCAGGAGGGCCGACTCCAGTGCACGGGGCGACCACGTCAGGTCGCGCACGGCCAGCGCCACCTCCGCCTCGGCCACCTTGCAGCGAGCGCGGGCGAGCTCCTCATTGGCGCCGAAGCCACGGGCAGCGCGCCGCAGGAGCTCTCGTGCCCGCGTGTGCTCGCCGAGCTGCGCCATCGCGATGCCGCGCAACGCGAGCGCCGGGGCGTCTTCGCGGAGGGCGACGCGCTTCAAGGCACCGAGCGCATCGCCGGCGGAGAGCGCCCGCGCGGCGGCGGCAATCAGGGAGTCCATGCCGGGAGGCTACCTCTGCGCCCGGGATTCGCGCCTCGCTCGTTATTTCCGGGGCAAGAGCCGTCGGCATGGCTTGAACAGCCGCGACTCCCGGGATTCGCTCCGCGCTTGCTACTCATGGGGCGGAGTCTGTGAGCATGGCTTGAACATCCGCGACTCCCGGGACTCTCTCCGCGCTTGCTACTGCCCGGAGGCAGCGCCGTGGGCATGGTTTGCAACATCCGCGACTCCCGGGACTTGCTCCGAGCTTGTTACCGCCCGGAGGCAGCGCCGTGGGGATGAATTGAACATCCGCGACTCCCGGGACTTGCCCCGAGCTTGTTAACGCCCGGAGGCTGCACCGTGGGGATGGCTTGAACATCCCCTGTTCCCAGGATTCGCGCCGCGCTTGTTACTCCCCGGGGGCAGGGGCCGTGGGTATGGATTGAACATCCCCGGAGGCACGCATGCGGACCTGGCTCGCCCTACGAAGCATCTGGCGCTCACTCGCTGCGTTCCTGCCAGCGCTCGTGGCGGCGCTGCTGCCCAAGTGCCCGATGTGTATCGCGGTCTATCTGTCCGCGGCCGGAATCGGGGCGAGCGTCGCGCAGGGAGCCGCGCCCTGGGTCCTCCGTGTGGCGTATGGGGTCGCCTTCGCCGTGCTGGGGCTGCTGGGCTTCCGCCTCGGCATGCGCGCCTGGCGGGCGCGACGCTACGGTCCGTTCGCCGTGTGGGCGCTCTACTCGGTTGCGCTTCTCATGTTCTCGACCCGTGGGTAGCGATGACCGGCACCGTCCCCCCCCCGGCGCGGACGGGGAGCGGAAGGAACGTTCGTTCCGCGCCCTGCCCGCCCGAAGGAGACGCCCCCCTGCCAGCAGACAGGCGGAATGAACGTTCCTTCCGCTCACCTCGGGCCCCGGCCCGCCCTCTCAGGATGCCATCCGCGACGCGGCGGAATCAGCCCCCCGAGGTCGTCCCCGCGGGCACGGTGAGCACCTTCTGCACGCTCGGGTTGCCGCGATACTTCTTCAGCAGGGCCTTCCGCCGGGACTCCAGCGCATCACAGCCCTGCATGGCCTCCAGGATTTCCTTCCGCCGCTCCTCGTCGTAGGGCTCCTCACCGCCGAAGTGGTGGCACGACTCCTTCTTGTCGAGGAACCCGACCACGTCACAGCCCACGGCGGCGCAGTGGCCAGGGCCGTACAGCTTGACGGGTGAGCCCGAGGTGAAGCCGACCACGCGCAGCGGCTCGGACAGGGTGACCATCACGGCAACGGGAATCCTCCGCCTGCGCTCGAACTCTCGCGTGTAGCCCTCGCGGCTGAGCGAGACGATGACCTCGGGAGCCCCGTCTCCACTGAGGTCTCCCACGGAGTCGAGCCGCTCGAGGCTCGAAAGCTTCACGGCCTCGCCGAACTCCTTGCGAAGGTCCACGACACGCTTGGGTCCCGAGTCGACCTTCACCTCCAGCCGGAGTGCCTTCTTGTTCAGCGCGACGGAGTACGTGTGCCCCGCCTGAGTGAAGTCCACGGACGTGACGTCCTGCGCCATCTTCAGCGGGCTGGCCTTCGGCGCCTGATAGGCGGGAGCCGCGGTCCCCTGACGCTTCCACATCAGCCGGACATTCTCCTCACAGCCCTGGATGCGCGGAACCCCGTCCTTGAAGAGAAGGGGGCCTTCGAACCGAGCCAGCGCCTCGGGCGCCGTCTTCGTCGAGCACAGCCCCACCCAGACTCCCTCGGGGACGCAGTAGTCGACCGGACGCCCATCGCAGGGGACGTAGGACGCATCTCCGCTGGGGTATTTCCCCTCGCTGTAGATGAGGTCGATGGGCCGGGCGGGCGGTGTCCCCGCACCCGCATTCAGGATGAGCAGCACCGCGGCGGTCGACAACACGTTCATCGAAAACTCCCCTGACGCCGATGCAAGGCCTGCCCGCCGGACGCGTGTCGTGAACATAGCGCGGCAGGAAGCACCGAAGGCGGAGCCCCGGCATGATACTTCGGCGCCGGACTCCCGCTCGGGCGCGGCAGGGAACGAGCCCGTCGACGTGCGCCTCGACAGCGGCTCGCTCCGGGTGATGCGGCAACAACACGTGGCTGCACGCGCTCCCGCCCGAGCCCCACGCCCAGTCCCGGATGGGCCTGACGTTCCGCTGCATCCTCCGAGCGCCAGCCCTCGCTACCGCGCGGAGCCCCGAGGCCCTTCCACCCGCGACTCCGGCACCCGCGCCTTCTTGACGGGCAGCCTCCACCCGAAGCGCAGCGACACGAGCCGCAGCCCTCCGCCCACCAGCATCCCCGCCAGCAGTGCCAGCCGGGGGTGCCCCGCGCTGGAGAGCGCAAGGCACACGAGGCTCGCCGCCAGGGCCGCGGTTGCGTAGTACCCGGGCACGGCCCGCATCAGCGTCGGCGTCTGCCGGCTCAGCACGTCCCGGACGACGCCGCCTCCGGCCGCGGTGATGACGCCCATCAACAGCGCCGTCCCGGCAGACAGCCCCACCTCCAGCGTCCGCTGCGTCCCCGCCACCGCGAAGGCCCCCAGCGTCAGCGCGTCCAGCGTGGCCAGCAGTCGCACACCGGGCCCATGCCGCAGCTCGAAGAGGAACGCCGCGAGCGAGCCGAGCAGCGCCGCCGCCAGGTACCCCGGCCGCACCAGCGCCAGCGGAGGCCCCGCCTGCAGCAGCGTGTCGCGGATGATGCCGCCGCCCACGCCGGAGACGAGCCCCAGCACCAGGTAGCCCATCAGGTCCATCTTCCGGCGCTCGGCCTGCAGCGCGCCCAGCACCGCCCCCGCGAACACGCCCACCAGGTCCACGATGAGCGTGCCCAGGGAGATGACCTCCTCGGGAACCACGGGTGCCGGCAGCTCGAAAGCCATGGACCGCGAGGCTGCTACTTCACGGCCGCCGCGTCCACCCACGCCTCCTCGCCTTCCATGGAGCGCACCTTCACCTTCCCCTCCTTCTTCTCCACCACCTTCACCCGCGTCCCCAAGCCCAGCGCCTCCCGCCCCCGCGCCGCCGGAGCCGGCGCCGCCAGCGTGCTGCTGTAGAGCTGGTCGATGCGCGCCTGGTCCTTCTTGCGCTCGATGACCAGGTTGCTCGTCATCTGCTGCGCCGCGTACGCGCTCTGGAGGTCCCCCGCCTGGGCGTTCTTCACGTCCTCGTCGTCGGCGAGCGCCTCGGCCGCCTTCTTCGACAGCTTCGCGTCCTCCTTCAGGTACGCGCCGCCCTTCTTCGCCTCGGCCACCGAGCGCACCTGGTTGCGCTGCAGGTAGAAGTGACTCGCGATGTGCAGCACCTTCCCGTCGCCATACCGGAACATCACCGCCACCGGCGCCGCGCCGTACTTCTTCTTCATCTCCCGGCTCTCCACCAGCACCTCCACCGCGTCCGGCTTGAGGACGCGGATGGGGTACGACGCGCCCTCCAGCCACCACTTGGGATTCGCATTGGCCAGGTGCAGGTGCTTGAGCAGGTGGCTGCTGCTCGACTCCTTCACCTGCACCTCCACCACGTCATCCGCCGTCTCGCGGCCGTTGAAGGCGATGAAGCCGGGGAAGGCCTTCTCCACCACGCGGGTGAGCGCCCAGTCCGTGGTGTAGAGGAAGCCGCCCGCGTTGACGAACCGGCGCACCTTCTCCAGCCCCTGCGGCCCCAGGCTCCCCGCGCAGTTGATGATGAGGAGTTGCTTCGCGTTGAGCGGCGTGCGTGCCAGTTGCTTCGGCGACACGATGACGTGCGGCACGCCCACCTCGCGCAGCACGTCCTGGACGCGGTCATACTCGCCGGACACCACCACCACCTCGGCGGCCTCCACCTTCTGGAGGACGGCGTAGTCCTCGGGCCGCTCCTCCTGCATGCGGGCCTTGAGCACCTTGGCGGCGGCCTTGTTGGCCGTGGACATCTTCGGGTCGCCCAGCGGCGTCTCGGCGAGCGCGGGCAAGGCAAGACACACCGCGCCAACGAGCGCGGCGCGCAGGGTACGGGCAAGCAACATGGGAGCGGTGCCTCCAGCAGGGCCAACAGGGCAGGCAGGCAGGTTCAACGGGCGGCGCGCGCAAAAGTTTTGTGTACCACCGGCTACGCCGCGAGTGACTTCCTCCCACTCCCGCCGTTCTGCCATGGTGGGGCCGTTCCTCCCCCCGGAGAGCTTCATGGACCGCCGTCTCGGCCCCGCGTTCTTCCTTGGTTCCGCGCTGTTGCTCGGTGCCTGCAAGAAGTCCCAGGACCCCGCCCCCGTGCCCCCCGCCCCGGCTCCGGTGGAGGCCAAGGCCGTGGCGCCCGTGCCCGCGTTCACCCTCTCCTACCTCCAGGACACCCCGGCCTCGGGCTGCACCTGGACGCGTGAGGACACCATGAGCGCGAAGAAGCCCCTCTTCAGCGTGGACGCCGCGTGCGAGCGGGTCCGGCTGGCGTGGAGCCCGGACGGCCGGCAGGGCGCGGTGATGGACCGGGGCAGCGGCGCCGTGAAGCCGCGCGCGTGGCTGGTGGACCTCCAGTCGGGCCAGGGCGCCGTCCTCCCGCTTCCGGAGACGGGCCTCACGGACGCGATTGGCTTCGACGCGGCGGGCCGTATCGTCGCGCTGGTGTCCCAGGTGGAAGAGCTGGTGCGCAAGACCGAGGGCAGCGAGGAGTACTTCCTCTTCGAGGGCCAGCGCATCCCCATCTCCGAGCCCGAGGGCGGCCCCGGGCTGGCGCACGCCTTCCGCCGCGAGGGCGACGCCTGGAAGCGCATCGAGACGGTGGCCACCGTCTATGAGTCGGACGCGGCGGCCGGCACGCGCGCGCTGAGCACCACGGGCCTGCTGGTGTCCTCCACGTCCGGAATGGACCCGGACGCTCCCTCGGCGACCGAGCTGCCTGAAGGCAGCGAGGACGCGGCCCGGCTCGACGCGGTGGTGACGGACAAGGGCCACGCGAAGTACGGCCAGTGGGTGTCGCTCGAGACGGACGGTGGCCCGCTGTACGCGTGGCGCGCCACCGGTGAGCTGTCCACGCTGATGCCTCCGCTGCGCTGGGAGGTGCAGGACCGGCTGGCGGAGCCGGAGTCGCTGTCCGTGGGCGCCGAGGCCTCGGTGGAGGTGCGGGTGCGCGGGCCGCTGATGCTCGTCTCCGCCGAGAAGGCCGTGCGCGTGTACGACGTGAAGACGAAGGCGCGCGTCTTCGCGCTGGAGGGCGTGCGGGCCACGCGCTTCTGGCCGAAGCCGAGCACCGTCACCGCCGCGGCGCCCCAGGACGCGGCCTCCGCGCAGTAGCCGCCAGGGGGCCCCGAGGGGCCTCCCGTGAAAAGAGCACGGGCCATCAAATGGGGCCCGGGTGCTCCCGCTACCTTCCTCCGCGTCGTTCCACCCGAGCGCGGAGCAGCGAAGATGCATGCGGAGTACCTGAAGCAGGACGAAGAGCTCGTCATCATCGGCCCGGCGGTGCGCACCTCGCCCGAGCAGGCCGCCCGCGACATCCCCGCGTTCTGGCAGCGCTTCATGCAGGAGTCCCTGCCGCTGCTGCCGGGCGCGAGTGACGTCTACGCCGTCTACTGCGACTACGAGAGCGATTACCGCGGCCCCTACACGATGCTCCTCGGCGTCCGGGCCGACGCGGCAACGCCCGTCCCCGAGGGGATGCGCAAGGTGGTCATCCCCCGAGGGGACTACGCGCGGTTCATGGCCCGGGGTGACCCGGCCCAGGCCCTGTGGCGGACGTGGGCCCACGTGTGGTCGCAGTGGGAGCGGCGCGGAGAGCGGCGCTACGCCGCGGACTTCGAGCGCCATGCGCTCGCCGCCATGGGCCAGGGCCTCGTCGAAGCCGAGGTGGTGGTGGGCCTGTCGTAGGACGGGCCGGGGCTCGCCGGAGCTTCAGCCCTCGCGGAAGAGCGCTTCCATGTTGTTGCCGTCCGGGTCGAACACGAAGGCGGCGTAGTAGCCCGGCGGGTAACCAGTGGCCGTGTCGCGAAGCCCTGGCGCGCCATTGTCCGTCCCGCCCGCCTTCAGCGCAGCCGCATGGAAGGCGTCGACCTCGGCGCGGCTTTTGGCCGTGAAGGCCGTGTGCTGCTTCACGCTGTGCGGGTGGAAGCGGTCAATCCAGAAGACGGGATAGGTGACGCCGTAGCCGACGGCATCGGCGCCATCGCCCGGAGGAAGCAGCGCGACCCGACGCCAGCCGAGCGCGCCCAGCACCGCATCGTAGAAGGCGGCGGAACGTGCGACGTCCGCGACACCAATCCCTGTGTGGTCGATCATGTCGTCAATCCCCGAGGTGCCGCACCGGACGGGCGAGCCCCGGGCACGAGCGCCTGGCGGCTCCACACCGCGTTGTCGGCCAACGCGGGCTCGCGACTCTATACCGCACCGGAGGGGTGAGCCCGGCACGAGCGCATGGAGCCTCCGCACCGCGACGTCCGCCAGCGCGGGCCTGTGACGCTAGAAAGCGAGAGAGACTTCGGCCCGGGCCATGCGTTCTCCCGCCCCTGCTCCCCCAGCCCTCTCCCAGAGGGAGGGGGAGCACGTCGCGGGCTCCATCCAACTGAGCCGCGCTGTCATTCAGCAACGCGAACGCGGACCTCGGTGAGCAGCTCTGCCTCGGGGGCCCGCTCGGGGTCAGTCAGCAACGCGGACGCGGACCTCGGTGAGCAGCTCCGCCTCGGGGGTCCGCTCGGGGTCATTGAGGTAGTGCTCGACGACCGCATCCGGGGCCAGCTCGTACCCGCTGGTGGGGAACCAGCGTCCGATGACATCGAGGTACGTCTCCCCCAGCCGCGCGTAGGAGCCGCGATGCAGTCCCACGGCGTACGTCCCGGCGGGGATGTCCATGATGCCCACCGCATCATCCGCGATGAACGCCTCACTGACGGCGACGCAGGCATCGAAGCGCAGCAACGCCTCCGCGGTGACCTCCGGGTCGTCGGGGCACACGCCATACAGAACGGGCTCCGAGCCAAGGAGGCCCTGACGCGAGGCCCAGTCCATCATCCGCTGCCACAGGGGACCGACCTCCGCGTAGCTCCCCCGGTAGCGCATGAAGGCCACGCGCACCGCCGGACAGTCGCGCACCTGCACATCCACTCCAGGCGCACGGGGCTGTGCCTGTTGCCAGGCGAGGACCCGCGACGAGGGCTGCTCGCGGAACTCCGAGGGTGGCACGCCGAACCGGGAGATGAAGGCCCGCGTGAAGGCCTCGTGGGACTCGTAGCCCGCCTCCAGCGCGAGGTCGAGCAGGCGCGTGTCCGTGGCGCGGAGCCTTCGCGCCGCGCGCTCCAGACGCAGGCGGCGCACGTGCTCCATGACCGTCTCGCCCATCTGCGCGCGGAAGATGCGGTGGAAGTGGTGCAGCGAGAAGTGCGCCGCCCGGGCCAGCGTGGCGGGCTCCAGCGGTTCGTCCAGCCGCTCTTGAAGGAGCTGCTGGGCCCGCAGGAGCCTCCGCTGGTAGTCAGCCTCGGTGGTCTGGCGGCGTGGCATGGCGCGGCGACTCTACGTCACCCATCCCGAGGGACAGGCGCGAACGAAGGGCCTCTTCACGTCTTCCCGGCAACTGTCGCCAGGCCCAGGATGAGCGCGAGGTACCCACCGCCGCACACGAAGCAGGAGAGCACCGGCCCCGCGAGTGCGCCAAGCGCGGCCAGGCCCCAGCTCATGCCGTGCAGGTTCCGGTACGCGACGACGCGCAGGCCGAGGGTCCAGAACGGCACCACGTACATGCTGCAGAAGGGAATCAGGCCCAGCAGGTACGGCGCCTGGGAGAGGGCGTTGCCTCGCAGCGTCACCGCGAAGGGCTGCTCGGTGCTGCCGGCCACGCGGAGGATGAGGTGGTCCACGCTGGACATGAGCAGCGTGGTGACCAGTCCCATGAGGGGCGCCAGGACAATCCACGCGCCGAAGACGGCAACGCCAATGAATCGGGCTCCTTCCGGCTCCCCGGCGTCAGCATTGGCGGCGTCCGCCAGCAGGGGCGTCAAACCCATGATGCCCATGTAGAGGAGCGCGGTGGTGAAGATGCCGACCAACGAGCACAGCGCCGCGAAGCCGAGCGAGCTGCCCACCGTGCCCGAGGGCTGGATGCGCTCGAAGGTGGCTTCCGGACGGAGGATGATGTCCAGGCACGTGTCCCAGAACGCCCTCGGCGTGCCCAGCTCCTCGCGCCGGTCCCACGCCACCTCCCCCACGGGCGTGCGCGCATGGCACGAGACACAGAGCACCTGGCCCCGGTCGCCCTGCCGCAGACACTGGGAGCACGCGAAGCTGCCGCAGCGGCCGCAGGAGTGCAGGCTCCGCAGCTCCGGGTGGACGGCGCACACGGCCTCGCCGGAGCCGGGGACGGCTTCCATCAGCAGCGACTCGCCGCACATGCCGCAGGAACGAGCACCGGGGACGACGAAGGCCGGACAGTGGGGACAGGGAAGCGCCATGAGCGGGCCCATCCTCGCACGGAGCCGCCCACGAGGGTGCCGGGTGGCCATGGCCCCAGGACATGTCACACGGAGCGCGCGAGTCCCCGCACGCGAATCCCAGGAGAGCTCCCGGCCCCGGTGGGTTCAGGGCGAGCGAAGAGCTTGCGCGGATTCCTGCTTGAGCAGGTGACGGCTGGAATGACGGCTCCTTCCGCCCGGGTCCGCGCCGGATGACGGTTGGAATGAAGATTCCTTCCGCATGGGCCTCCGGCGCAGGTGGATGAGTACCGCCCTTCCCGTGCACTCCCGCGCCGTCAGTACCCGCACGAACGCTTCCGGATGCCTGCTGGTACAGCCTCACGAGCCCGTACCAGTGCAAGCTGCGCGGAGACCTCCCCGCTGCCCAGCGCTTCAGGGCGCCTGCTGATGCAGCCTCACGAGCCCGTGCCAGTGCAGGCTGCGCGGAGACCTTCCGCCGTCAGCACCTGTCCCAGCGCCTCAGGGAGCCTGCTGACGCGGCTTCACGACCCCGTGGTCATCCGGCACCGGGCCGCTGGAGCTCCGCTCGCCACCGCCACGGCTCGCGGAAGACGTGGGCACGGCGGGCGCAAGCTCCCGCGCACGGCGGGCCTGCTGGAGCGAGGCCTTCGCCTGCGCCTTGCGCCCCTGCGCGCCCTCGCGCTTCGCCAGGGCCTCCCACAACTCCGGCGAGTCCGGGTGCAGCGCCACGCCCGCGCGCAGCAACCCCAGGCCCACCTGCGGAGACT
>JBKGHK010001059.1:0-2724 GCA_046520375.1 Pyxidicoccus sp. 3LFB2 | reverse complement strand
GCCGCGGCCCCCGGCCCGAGCGCCCCGAGCGGGGTGAGCATCCGCTGCCCGAGCTGACGGGCACCTGGCAGGAGCAGGTGGCGCAGCTGGAGGCCATGGGCCGCACCCGCGACGCGGGCCGGCTGCATGAGCGCAACAACTCGTTCGCGGACGCCGCGCGCCTGTTCGAGGCGGGCGGGGACCTCAAGAGCGCCCTGCGCAACGCCCTGGCCGCCGGCAACAACGACATCGCACGCCGGCTGGTGGGCACGCTGCCCCCGGACCAGCTTGCCCCCACGCTGGAGAAGGCCGGCGCCTACGAGCTCCTCATGGAGCACTACGTGGGCAAGGGCGACTTCGAGAACGTGGCCCGGCTGTACGAGCGCGCCCGCCAGTTCGACCAGGCGGCGCTCGCGTACGAGCGTGCCGGAAAGCTCACCCTGGCGCGCAAGTCGTACGAGCGCTCCCGGGACATGGCCAGTGCCAACCGCATCCGCGGCCTGGAGGTGAAGGGCCTGGTGGAGCGCGGTGACCGGCTCGGCGCCGCCACCCTGCTGGTGGCCGTGGGCCAGCGCCGTGAAGCGGTGGAGGTGCTCAGCCCCCTGCCGCCGCCCAAGGCGTTCCACTTCATGCAGCGGCTGAAGCTGGACGACGAGGCGAAGGAGCTGGCCCAGCGCGAGCTGGCCCGCGCCGAAGCGGAGCAGAAGCCGGCGGGCCGTGCCCGGTGGCTGGAGCTGCTCGGCGAGACGGCCGCCGCCGCCGAGGCCTGGGAGGGTGCCGGCCGCAAGGACAAGGCGCTCCCCCTGCACGAGAAGCTTGGCAACACGGCCCGCGCCGCCCAGCTGGCGGAAGAGCTGCAGCAGCGCGACAAGGCCATTGCCCTGTACACGCAGCTGAACGACACGGCCGGTGTGGAACGGGCCCACGCCCTTCCGGAGACGCCGACCGTGGCCCCGCCTCCCGCTTCTGACGGGACGGACGGTGGGGAGTCGGGCGAGGGTGGAGAGACGCCCCCGGCCGCTCCCTCGGCTGAGTAGCAAGAAAGCCAATAAATCCCGCCGTTTGGCGGGTTTTGCATGATTGCTAGGGGGCGCTTGCGACCGGTAGAGTTCCGGGCGCTGGCGCCCCCGCTGCATTCCATTCCATTCCCAAGGCCCGCCTCCCCATGCAACAGCCCACGCCCCCGCGTCCCACGCTCCGAGTGTCCGACGACCGGACCTTCGTCGAAGCCGAAGCCGCCCTCGAAAAGGCCGGCCGGGTGGAAGAGTTGATCCGCCTCTACGAGGGGCGCTCCCGTGACGTCCCCTCCGACGAGGCCGTGCGCCTGCTGTGCCGCGCCGCGGAGCTGGCCCACGAGCGTCAGCGCAACGCCCCCCGCGCCGAGGAGCTGCTCAAGCGAGCGCAGCTCGTCGCCAAGGACCCGCTGCCCGCACTGCGCGGTCTGAAGCGACTGCACGAGTCGCGGCAGGACGCGGCGGCGCTGGCGGACGTGCTCGAGCGGCTGGGCGCCGCCACGCAGGGCGACGAGGGCGCGGGCCACTACCTCAAGGCGGCCGACCTCTACGAGCAGAAGCTGTTCCGCCGGGACCGGGCGGTGCTGTGCCTGCAGCGCGCGGCGCGGGCGAAGCCGGACCGGACCCTCTTCCGGCGCGTGCGCCAGCTGCTGCTGTCCGAGCAGCTCTTCCAGCCCGTCTTCGAGGCGCTGGAGCGCGAGCGCGAGGCGCTGGGTGACGCGGGCATGGCCGAGGAGTACGCGGCGCTCGCCGAGAAGCTGGTGGATGACCCCACCGAGCACGCCCTGGCGCACAAGGTGCTGGAAGTCGCCCGCACGCTGGAGCCGCAGAACGCGCGCGTGGAGAAGGCGACGCGCGCGCTGCAGCGCTTCGAGCACACGTGGCGAGACCGCGTGCGGATGCTGCGCAGCATGTCGCTGGAGGAGCGCGACAGGAAGAGCGCGGCGCGGCTGTCGCTCCTCGTGGCGAAGCTCTTCGCCTGGTACGACGCGGCCGCGACGGGCAAGGTGAAGGAGGCGTTGGACCGCTGCTTCCTGCTGTGGCCGGGCATGCCCGAGGGCCTGTCGCTGATTGAGAAGCTGGCCGAGCGCGCGGGCGGCGACTTCGCTCCGGCCATTGCCCAGATTGAGGCGATGGCGGGCGAGGTGAAGGACCGCGGCGCGCAGGTGGACCTGTGGCTGCGCGTGGGCACGCTGCGGCTGGGCAAGCTGAACGACGCGGACGGCGCGCTCGCCGCCTTCGAGAAGGCCGTGGCGGCGGACCCGTCCCGCGCGGATGCGGCGAGCCTCTCCGCCGAGCTGCTGCTGGAGAAGGGGCGGGCCCCGGACGCGGTGGCGGTGCTGGAGCGCTACCTGGCCACGGTGAAGGACAAGGCGGCGCAGGCGGCCATGCGGCTTCGCCTCGCGGAGCTGTGCCTGACGCAGCTGAAGGACTCCGCGGCGGCGCGCACGCACCTGGAGGCCGCGCTGAAGCTGGACGCCACGCAGGCGCTGGCGGCCTTCCAGCTGGCCCGGCTGCTGGCCGAGGACGAGGAGCTGGAGGCGGTGGTGCCGCTGCTGGACCTGGCGCTCCTGCGCCGCGTCCGCGCTCGGAGCGGGTGGCCTTCTGCGAGGCGCTCGCGCTGATGTTCGAGGAGAAGGACGACGCGCGCGGCGCCTTCGAGGTGCTGGCGCGGGCGCTGGAGCTGGACCCGGGACGGCCGCTGCTGCTCGGCTCGGTGGTGGAGCACGCG
>JBKGHK010001058.1:0-2728 GCA_046520375.1 Pyxidicoccus sp. 3LFB2 | reverse complement strand
CCTGGCCCAGCCGAAGCTGCGCGTCACCGAGCCGGACGCGGCGGCGCCGCTGTTGCGCCGCCAGTTCGACAAGGAGCTCTGGTACGCGGGCGCGCGCGAGCTGTCGCTGGTGGAGATGGAGCGCCTGTTCTTCTTCGGGGACCCGAACCGGCAGCCAGGGCCTTACTCGGGCTCGGTGGATGCGAACACGCTGCGCGAGTCACTGCGCGAGACGTTCCGCTTCGACCTCACCCGCCCGCTGTCCGCGTCGGCGCTGGCGCGCTTCGGCAACTGCGGCTTCCAGGGCTTCCTCACGTACGGCCTCAAGGTGACGGAGCCGGACCAGCCGGGCGAGGAGTTCGACGCGCGCGGGCGCGGCACCTTCTGGCACCGGGTGGTGGAGGAGGTGTTCCAGGCCCTCAAGAAGCACGGCCTGCTGGGCAAGGCGCCGGAGGAAGTCCCGGACGAGGTGCTGGATGCGGCGCTCCAGACGGCCATCAAGCACTTCGAGAAGTTCCACCACGTGGGCCACCGCGAGCTGTGGAAGCTGGCGCATGAGCGCGCCCGCGCCATGGCCCGGCGCATCCTCGTGGACGAGCGGCGCGGGCTGCCCTTCGAGAAGATGGTGCCCGAGGGCTTCGAGCTGCAGTTCGGCCCGGCCGCCGAGGACGACCGGTGGCGCAACGTCATCCTCCCCATTGGCGGAGACGCCATCGTCTTCGAGGGGAAGATAGACCGGCTGGACATGGCGGGCAGTGACGTGGGCGTCATCGACTACAAGTCCGGCCGGCTGGACAAGCGCGCGTTGAAGGAGAAGCTCCTCACGTCGGACTTCCAGCTCCCGCTGTACCTCTTCGCGGCGCGGGAGAGCGGCCACCGCGAGGCGAAGCAGGCGGCGTGGTTCTCGCTGCGCACCGGCGCCACCATCCACCTGTCCGAGGTCGTCTCCTCGCAGGAGGTGGACGAGCTGCTGTCCACGGACCCGGAGGTGCGCGCGAAGGTGGCGGAGAAGGAAGGACTCAACCTGCCCAACGCGGTGGAGTCGCTGGTGGGCAAGCTGCGCGCCGGCCAGTTCGCCGCGAGGCCGCAGGACTGCGGCACGTGCGGCTTCCGCGCCGTGTGCCGGATTACCGAGCGCCGAATGACGGAGGAGGGCGGATGAGCGCCGCGCCTTCCCTGCTCGCGCTGGAGCGCAACCTCGCCCTGATGGCGGGCGCCGGCGCGGGCAAGACGTACAGCCTGGTGACGATGACGCTGCACCTGCTGGCGGGCGCTCGCGCGGCCGGCGCGGCGGTGCGCCCGTCGCGGCTGTGCATGCTTACCTTTACGGACAAGGCCGCCGCGGAGATGCGCTCGCGCGTGCGCCAGCGCCTGGACGGGCTGGCCCAGGGGGACACGCGGCAGGACCAGGAGGTGGAGCTGCGCGCCTCGCTGGCCCGGCTGGACAAGCCCTTCCCGCTGCCGGACGCGTGGCGGCAGCTTCGCGAGGAGCTGGGCGGCGCCACCGTGGGCACCTTCCACTCGCTCTGCGGGCAGCTGCTGCGCCGCGCGCCTCCGGCGGTGGGCATCGACCCGAACTTCGAGGTGCTGGACGAGCTGGAGGCCTCCAGCCTCGTGCAGGACGTGTGCGAGCGCGTGGTGCTGGACGCGCTGGAGGAGGGCGACGCGCAGGTGCGCGAGCTGTGTCAGGAGCTGGGCTTCTCCGGCTCGGGCTTCTCCGACGGGCTGGTGGCCGCGCTGGTCTCCGTCTACCGCAAGCTGCGGGAGGAGGGCCTGCGCGCCGCTTCCGCCGCCGTGGGTGACGCGGCGGAGGCGCGCACGGAGCTGGAGGCGTCGATTACCGACTGCCTGCGCTGTGCTCCGAGGCGCGAGGCCTGGACGGCGAAGAGCGAGTGGAGCCGGCTGCTGGGCGGGCTGGAGCGCGCGCTCAACGGCATGACGGCGGAGAACTTCGGCACGGGTGAGCGCTTCCCGTGGCTGCGGGCCTGCTTCAAGGCGGACGGGCGCAACCACGCGCGGCTGAGCAAGGGCGCCGCGGGCCCCGTGCGCGAGCTGTACTGGCGCGTCTTCGGCAAGAGCGACGGCTCCGTGCCCCGGCTGGACGACGCCTGGGCCGCATGGCGCACCGCCCCCTTCGAGGCCACCTTCCGCACGCTGCTGGGCCAGGTGGAGACGCGCCACGACACGGAGCTGTCCCGGCGCAACGTGTTCGACTTCACCTCGCTGCTGGTGAAGTCGCGCGACTTGCTGCGCGACTTCCCGGAGTTCCGCCGGCAGGTGCAGGAGCGCATCGGCGCGCTGCTGGTGGACGAGTTCCAGGACACCAACCGCCTCCAGTTGGAATTGGTGCTGCTGCTCGCGGAGCAGCGCGACGGGGGGCCTCGCGAGCTGGCGCCGGGCGCGGACCTGGCGACGGCGCTCCCGCTGGAGCCCGCCTTCCTCTGCGCGGTGGGAGACCGCAAGCAGTCCATCTACGAGTTCCGCGGCGCGGACGTGTCCGTCTTCTCCCTGCTGGCGAACAAGATTGAGGACGAGGGCGGCACGCGCGGCTTCCTCCAGCACAACCGCCGCTCGGTGCCGGGGCTGCTGTCCTTCTTCAACCGCACCTTCGCGGGCGTGCTCGTCGCAGCCGACGCCGGGGCGCCGCGCCCGTTCGAAGTGGTGTACGTCCCCGAGGAGGATGACCTGTCCGCGGTGCGGCCCCTCGCTCACCGAGGCGCCGGTGGTGGAGCGGCTGCAACTGGAGGAA
>JBKGHK010001057.1:0-2731 GCA_046520375.1 Pyxidicoccus sp. 3LFB2 | reverse complement strand
GCGCGGTGGTGGGCCTGCTGCTGGTGGCGGCGGTGGTGAAGGCGGCCCTCCCGGGTGCCGCGGCCGTCGAGGACCCCACGGAGCAGCCGGGCACGCAGGTGGACCCGGCGGAGCAGATCCAGACGCTGCTCAGCGAGTGCCGCTCGTACGCGTCCAGCGAGTTGGGCGCGCCCAACTGGACCCGCGCCGAGGAGACCTGCACCCAGGCGCTGGACCTGGACCCCATCCACCCCGAGGCCAACACCCTCATCCGGCGCATCAAGCTGGAGAAGGAGGCCTACGAGCACTACGCGGCGGGTGACAAGCTCCTGCAGCGCCTCAAGCCGGACGAGGCGCTCGAGGCCTTCAGCAAGATTCCGAAGGAGAGCGAGTACTTCCGCCGCGGCAAGGGCAAGGCGCGCGAGGCGGCCGAGCAGGTCACCAAGCGCGCGCTGGACGACTGCAAGCGCTACCTGAGCAACGCGCAGTGGGCGGCCGCGGTGCCGCGCTGCGAGCAGTACATGGCCGTGTGGTGCCAGGCGCAGCCGCGCGAGAGCCTGAACCCGCCGCTGGGCTACACGCTGAAGCTGGAGGGCCGGCTTCGCCGCAACGAGTGGCGGCCCAAGGACGCGCTCTTCGTGCGCTTCCTCGGCGCGCGGCAGCGGTTGGACCCCAACGCCCAGCCGTGGGTGTGCCCGGTGACGGAAATCATCGGCCCGGACGAGGCGACGGCGGACCCGCGCGCGGTGGTGGACGCGGCGGTGAAGAAGCGCTTCCCCAACAAGCTGATGCAGGCTGCGATGATGGACTACTGGGCCGGCCGTGGCAGCGAGGCGCTGGCCACCCTGCAGAAGCTGCGTGGCAACTACGAGGCCGCGCAGTTCCACGCCCAGACGGACGAGCTCATCAAAATCATGTCGACCGTCGACCAGCTCTTCAAGGGCGGGCAGTCGTTCCTCGCCGGCGATGACCCGGAGAAGGCCGCCGAGCCGTTCCGCGAGGCGCTGCAGGTGGACAAGGAGCTGATGCAGGAGCTGGCCGAGTCCAAGCCGTCCTTCTACCGGCGCAACATCCTCCAGGACATGGCGGACAAGTCCTACCAGCGGGGTAGGGAGTGGGCGGACCGGCAGGACCGGCGCCGCGCGTGCAAGGTGTGGAAGCTGGGCTTCGGCTTCTATGCCGGCAATCCCGACCTGAACAAGGCGTCTGCCTACTGCTCGAACCTGGCGTCGGACGCCTTCAAGGCCGCCGGGGCCTGCCCCGACCTGGCGGCGGTGCTGGACTACGCCGTCAAGGGCGACGGAATCGCGGAGAAGGTCGAGGAGAAGAAGGCCGAGTGGAAGTGCCCCTGAGCCACGACGTGGACAGGGGCGTACGGGCGCGCTAGGCACGGGGGCATGGCCGACTCCTCCGCGCCCACCCTGGTCCTCATCGACGCGTCCGGCTTCATCTTCCGCGCCTACCACGCGATTCCGCCGCTCACCACGAGCAAGGGTGTGCCCACCAATGCCGTGCTGGGCTTCACCCGCATGGTGCTCAAGGCGCTGCGCGACTTGAACCCCACGCACGTGGCGCTCGCCTTCGACAAGGAGAGCCGCACCGAGCGGCAGAAGATAGACCCCTCCTACAAGGCGAATCGTGAAGGCCCGCCCGAGGACCTGGTGCCCCAGTTCGGGCTCATCCGCCGGGTGGTGGAGGCGCTCAACCTGCCGCTGCTGGAGGCGGCAGGCTGGGAGGCCGACGACGTCATCGGCACGCTGGCGGTGAAGGCCAAGGAAGAGGGCTTCTGCGTCCGCGTCGTCACCGGCGACAAGGACTTCGTGCAGATTGTCGAGCCGGACGTGCGCCTGTTCGACCCGATGAAGGACACGCACACCGGGCCGGACGAGGTGAAGGCGAAGCTGGGAATCGAGCCCCGGCAGATGCGCGACTACCTGGCCCTCATCGGCGACGCGGTGGACAACGTCCCCAAGGTGCCGGGCATCGGCCCGAAGACGGCCACCGAGCTCATCCAGCAGTTCGGCGACGTGGAGACGCTGCTGTCCCGGCTGGACGAGGTGAAGAAGCCGAAGATTCGCGAGGCCATCGCCTCGCACCGCGAGAGCCTGCTGCGCGCCAAGCAGCTGGTGACTTTCAAGACGGACCTGCCGCTGCCCGTGAAGATGGCGGACCTGGCCCGCAAGCCGGTGGACGCGCCGCGCGCCCGCGAGCTGTTCTCCGAGCTGGAGTTCTACGCGCTGCTGAAGGACCTTCCCCAGCAGGGGCTGCCTCAGGCCGAGCCGAAGGAGGCGCCCGCGCCGCTGGCCTCGTCCCACGCGCTGGTGGGCACCGACGCGGAGCTGAAGACGCTGGCCGAGGCGGTGCGCGCCGCGGGTAGCATCACCCTGGTGCCCGCGTACGAGGGGCTGCCCTTCGCCGCGAAGCTGGTGGGCCTGGGCGTGGCGCTGCCGGATGCGAGCACGTACTACGTGCCGCTGCGCCATGACGTGCTCGGCGTCACGCAGGTGAAGCCCGAGGCCTTCACGGCCGCGCTCAAGGCGGTGCTGGAGGACGCGGCGGTGAAGAAGGGCGGGCACGACCTCAAGGCGCTCACCCTGGTGCTGGCCAACGAGGGAATCACGCTTCGCGGCGGCACCGACGACGTGGAGCTGCTGAGCTACCTGCTCAACCCGTCCCGCCGCGAGCACGCGCTGGCGGACCTGGCGCGGGAGCGGCTGCGCTCGGAGCTGCCACGCTGCCGCCCGCGGCGGAG
>JBKGHK010001056.1:0-2742 GCA_046520375.1 Pyxidicoccus sp. 3LFB2 | reverse complement strand
TGACCCCGGCCAGCGCCCAGCCCCCCACCCGCGGGCCCTCCCCGGGGCGCGCCTCCCGTCCTTACTCCCGTCGGCGCTCCGGAAATGGAGCTGGAGGACGAGCCCGACACGTTGCTCGGAGACGAGTCCGAGAGCGGCGAGGACGCCAGCCTGTGGGCCACCCGTCCGGCACCAGCCGCCGCCCCGCCTCCGCTCCGGCTGGGCCCCTCCGCACCGAAGGCCAGCGAGGAAGACCTCTGGCGCATCGTCGCCTTCGACAAGGACGAGGGGGCCGCGAACCTGACGGCTTCCTTCGAGGCGGCCCTCCTCCAGGTGGACTCCCACCTGGAGTCGCTCGTCCGCTCGGATGTCAATCAGGCGAACGTCGATTTCAACGAGCCCCCCATCGAGGCCATTGTTGAAGCGACCATCGAACCAGTGGCACCCCTGGATCCGGGGACCTTCCCCGGTGACAACACCGGGCCAACTGGACAGACTGCGTGGGCCGAGCCGTCCGGAGACCTGGACGACTGGGACTTTGACGAGGACGACGTGGCGGCAGACCCCTCCAATCCCGACGAGGCAGCGAAGCTCCGGCGCCAGCGCCTGCTGCGCCGTGCGATGGAGAACATGGGCGTACTCGGCGCGCGCTCGCCCTCCATGGTGGGTGCGACACCTACGGGCGAGCCCTCCGCCACCCCTCCCGCGCCGACGGCCGCCGCCACCGAGGCCCCCAAGCCGGACGAGGCCCGGCTCGCCCAGCAGATTGAGCAGCGCTACGCCGACATCCAGGCGAAGCGGGACCACTTCTTCGTGCTCGGCGTGTCCCAGGACGCGCCCCGAGACCAGGTGAAGACCGCGTTCCTCAGCCTCGCCAAGGTCTTCCACCCGGACCGGCTGCCGCCGACCATTCCCCACCTGGCGCCGAAGATGACCTCCGTCTTCGAGGCCATCCGCGAGGCCTACGAGGTCCTCTACGACGACGCCCGGCGCAAGGCGTACCTGCAGACCCTCCAGGCCCAGCAGGCCGCGCCGAAGGTCACCGCGCAGACGGCCGCCTCCATCGCCGCGGCGTCTCCTGGCGCCCGCGCCGCGGGCCGTCCCGACAGCAGCCCGGATGACCTCTACAAGATGGGCGAGGTCTTCTTCCGCAAGCGCGACTTCACCACCGCCTCGGACCACTACGAGCGCGCCCACTCGATTGACCCCAAGCCCATGTACCTGGCGGCCCGTGCCTGGGCCATCTACATGGACCCGGCGCGCAAGGCGGAGATGGCCAAGGCCAAGCAGATGATGGCGGACGCCGTGCGCGCCGACCCCAACTGCGACCGCGCCCACTACCAGCTCGGCGTCATCGCCCGCGTCGAGGGCGACATGGACCGCGCCGAGCGCCACTTCAAAGAGGCCGTGCGCGCCAACTCCAAGCACCTGGAGGCCAACCAGGAGCTGCGCCTCATCGAGATGCGCAAGAAGAACCCACCCAAGAAAGGTGGCTTCTTCCGCTGAGCCGTCCGCCGGCCTCCCCCGCCCTCACGCGGGGTGTGGGTCGGCTGCGGCGCAGCGCCCCGGAAATCGTGCGTGTGCTGCCTGCCCAGCAGGGAGCCAGCCGAGTGCCCCGCCGCCCCGAGCCATTGACACGCCTGGAAAGCGGGCAGGATGCTCCCGCGTCAGGCTCTCTGTAGAAGTCCGCAGTGACGAAAGGCAAGTAACGTGGCCAAGCAGCACCTGCTCCTGGTCGATGGTGACGCAAAGAGCCTCCGGGTGATGGAGGTCAGCCTGAAGAAGGCGGGCTTCTCCGTGACCACGGCCATCCACGGGAAGGATGCGCTCGAGAAGGTTCAGATCAGCCCACCGGACCTCGTGCTTGCGGACACGAAGATGCCGGAGATGGACGGCTTCGAGCTCTGCAAGGCGCTCAAGTCGGATGAGCGCTTCAAGTTCATCCCGTACGTCTTCCTGACGAACCAGAAGTCGGTCGAGTTCAAGGTGCGCGGCCTTGAGCTGGGTGGCGACGACTACCTGACGAAGCCGATCTACATCAAAGAAATCGTCACCCGCGTGAAGATGATCCTCCAGAAGGCGGAGAAGGAGAGGATCGAAAAGCGCGAGACGACCAAGGGCGGCTTCGCCGGCAGCCTCGCCGACATGGGCGTGGTGGACCTGGTCCAGACGTTCGAGATTGGCCGCAAGACGGGCCTCATCAACATCCAGGGCGAGCGCACCGGCACCGTCTACTTCAAGGACGGCCGGGTCATCGACGCGGAGCTGGGGCGGCTCAAGGGCGAGAACGCCTTCTACCGCATGCTGAACACCTTCGAGGGGCAGTTCGAGGTGCAGTTCAGCGCGTTGGACCGCCCGGAGCGCATCGAGATCTCCACCCAGGGCCTGCTGATGGAGGGCATGCGCCGCCTGGACGAGTGGGGGCGCATGCTCGAGCAGCTCCCTCCGCTGGAGACGGTGTTCGAGATTGACTACCACCAGCTCGCCGACCGCCTCTCCGAGATTCCGGATGAGGTGAACGGGCTGCTGCGCCTCTTCGACGGCAAGCGCACCCTGAGCCGCGTGGTGGAGGACTCGGACTTCGAGGACCTCGCCGCGCTGGGCATCATCAGCAAGCTGTACTTCGAAGGCCTCATCCGCGAGCTGGGCAACGCCCCGCTGGAGCCGGTGCAGAGCAGCAAGCCCGGCATCGAGCAGTGGCTCAACGCGGCCCGCCGCCGAGCGCGCCCGTGGAGCCCGCGCCCGCGGCGCCCGAGCCGACGC
>JBKGHK010001055.1:0-2749 GCA_046520375.1 Pyxidicoccus sp. 3LFB2 | reverse complement strand
GTGGCGGCGCTCGGTGTCCTGGTGCTGGGCGGGGTGGCGCTCGGCGTCTGGGCGGCCCGGTCTCCGTCGGTCCGGACGGCGACGCGGGACGTCTCCGGGTGGGACCCGGGCGCTCCCGCGCCAGTGCCTGGGGAGGCGAGGGCGGACGGCCTGCTGTCCACGAAGGACATCTCCCGGCTCGCCTCGCCGAGCACGGTGAGCCTGCGGTGCGAGGGGAAGACGGGCTCGGGCTTCTTCGTGGAGCCGGAGCGGGTGCTGACCAACGAGCACGTCGTCTGCGCGCCCGGGAAGATGATGACGGTGCTGCTGCCGGACGGGCGCCAGCTCCTCGGCGAGACGCTGAAGACCGACGTGGACCTGGACCTCGCCACCGTCAAGGTGGTGGGCGCGAATGCGACGCCCCTGAAGATTGGCGACGTGACGAGCCTGGAGCCGGGAGACCCGCTCGTCTTCATCGGCAGCCCCAAGGGCCTGGACTTCACCGTGCACGAGGGGAAGGTGGGCTTCCTGGGCCGCGAGTACCTGGGGACGGGCTACGTGCAGTTCAACGCGTCCGTCAATCCGGGCAACAGCGGAGGGCCGCTGCTCAACGGGCGCGGCGAGGTGGTGGGCGTCGTCTCCATGAAGATCAACAACGCGGACGGCATGGGGCTGGCGCTGCCCATTCCCTACGCGAGCAAGCTCATCACCGTCCCCACCACGCCCGAGTCCACGGCGCGCTGGGATGCGCTGCTGGCGCGGGTGGCCCGTGACGAGCAGCGGGAGATTCAGCGCTTCCAGCAGGAGACCTCGGAGCCCGTGCTCTTCTCGGTCCGGCGCGTGGAAGGCCTGGGGCTGGTGGCGCTGGTCGTCGAGCGCTTCGACGCCGCCCCGCGCCGGGTGCTGCGCCGCATGGCGCTGGAGGCGGACGGCCGCAGCTGCACGCTGAGCGTGGACTACGAGTACTGGCGGCCGGTGCAGGACACAATGTCGCAGGCGGATGACTCGCGGCGCCTGCGCTGGTTCGTGGCGCGAGGCCTCAACGAGGGCATCTACGTGGGCGCGGCGCGGCTGCCGGTGGAGGACTGCTCGCTGTCCGGGACGGGCAACGCCTCGCTGAAGCTGGAGCCGGCGGGGGAGGAGACCGAGCGCTTCGACGTGCCACTCCAGGACGTCTACGCCGCGCGCGACGAGTTCAAGCGCAACCCGCAGGGCGTCAAGATGTGGCAGCAGGTCCTCTGGGAGCGGCGCGAGGAGGATGACCGCTCGCGACAGCAGGCCGAGGAGTGGCGCTCGAAGTTCACCCAGGCGCGGGCGCGCATCTCCCGGTTGGAGGAGGAGAAGCGCCAGTTGCTGGAGGCGGAGGCGGGAGGGACGGCCTCGAAGCGCCGCTGGGCGGTGGAGGTGGAGCTGAAGCTGGCGGTCAGCCAGCTGGCGGACCTGGAGCGGTACGCCACCGAGAAGCGGGTGCCCAAGGCCTGGCGGCAGTAGGTCAGGGGCTGGGACGGCCTCCGGCGGGCACGTGCTGCTGGAGGAACCGTCCCACCAGGGCCTGGGCGAGCTGGCGGCCGAAGCCGCCATCCCAGACGTCGAAGGCATGCTCCGCGTACGGCACCACGAAGAGCTGATGCGGTACGCCGGCCTCTTCGAGCCGTGCGGCCAGCACCCGTGAGGCGTCGAGCGGCACCACGGTGTCCGCGCTCCGTGGAGGAGGAGGGTGGGCGGGGCGCCCGGATGGACGTGGGTCGTTGGAGAGAGCAGCGCGTACAGCGGCGCGTTCCCCTCCAGGGGGACTCCTGTGAAGCCCTCCAGCGTGCGCCGCGAGTCCTCTCGGTGCCCGGCATGGCGCGCCAGGTCGCTGGGGCCGTAGAAGCTGATGACGGCCTTCACCGTGGTGTCCGTGGATGCGCAGGAGGAGGGAAGCCTCGTGTCACCGGCCGCATAGGCGGCGAGGGTGGCGAGGTGCCCGCCCGCGGACTCGCCGAACAGGATGAGCCGGTCCGGGTCGATGCCGTACGTGGCTGCGTGCGCCTTCACCCAGGCAATGCCGCACTGGACGTCCCCCGGCGCCTTCAGGCCCGTGGCGGGCGGGAAGCGCCGGTAGTCGAGGCTGATGACCGCGTAGCCCCGCGCGGTGAGGAACCCGGCCCAGGCGCGGGCGTAGCCTCGCTCCCCCGCGCTCCAGCCACCTCCGTGGAGGTAGAGCACGGCGGGCCGGGGGACGGAGGCCTGGGTGTCGGGGAGGAAGAGGTCGGCGTGCAGGTCGACGCCTTCGACGGTGGCGAAGCGCAGCGTCTGGCTTGGCAGGGGCCGTTGAGTCACGAGGGGCCGGAAGTACTCGCGGAGGCTGAGCGTGATGCCGTGCGCCCGGGCCATCCGCCACGCGGAGGCGGCGGGCATCACCGCGGCGTAGAGGAGGAGCAGCACGACGACCCCAGTGCCCCAGCGCAGCCACGTCCACCTTCCGGAAGGGAGCACGGAGACGGCGAGCAGCGCGCTCACCAGCGCTGGCAGCAGCAGCACCAGGCTGTACTCGCGCAGGATGCCCTTGAGCAGATTCACCAGGGAGGGCGCCCCGGCGGGCGCGAAGAACACCGCCACCAGCAGCAGGCCGCCCACGGGGTTCAGCACCGCCAGCACGGCGAGCAGGGGCAGGAGGCGGGAGGGGCGGAACGGTCGTTTCATCCGGAGGGCTGTCAGGCGCGGGGCGGGTGGCCCGCCGTCGCATCCTGGCGTGAGGCCGCTGCCGCTGGGAAGCCGTCGCATCCTG
>JBKGHK010001054.1:0-2754 GCA_046520375.1 Pyxidicoccus sp. 3LFB2 | reverse complement strand
CGTGGCGGGAGCACGAGGCCGCCTGGGCCCCCACGTGGCCGCGCTGTCGGAGTCGCTGCGCGCGCAGACGTGGGACGGCATGGCCGCGTCGATTGTGGACGTGGTGGAGCGCGAGGGCTGAGGCGGAGGCCGTCCCGGCATGGCGGGGCGGCGAGGAGGCCCGCTCACCGGTGCGGCCTCACGCCAGGCGTCAGCCCGTCTGTCGGTTGTCCAGCACCGTGGTGAAGAAGTCGAGGTGCGCGCGGGCCACCACGGGCCAGGCGAAGCGGGTGACGGCGCGCTCGCGCCCGCGCTCGGACAACTCACGGCGGCGCTCCGGGCTCTCCAGCAGCGCGGCGAGCGAGGAAGTCCACGCGGCGGGGGATGCCTCCGGGAGCACGAGGCCCGCATCGCCCACGGTGCGGGGCACCTCGCCGGAGTCGCTTCCGAGCACGGGCACACCGCAGGCGAAGCCCTCAGCGAGCATGCGGCCGAACTGCTCCTTCCACTTCGGTGTCGTCTGGCTGGGCGCGCAGAGCACGTCCATGGCGTTGAGCACGCGCGGCACGCCGCCGTGAGGCACTCCGGTGAGGACGCGCACTCTGTCTGACTGGCGCGAGGCCCAGTCGCGCAGCGCGCCTTCCATCGGGCCACCGCCGACGAAGAGGGCGCGCCAGGGTGTCGTCAGCCGCTCCAGCGCCTCCATCAGCAGCGGCACGCCCTTCTCCGGCACGAAGCGGCCGAGGTAGCCCACCACGGGCGGGCCCGACGCGTCCCAGCCGAGCTCGCGCAGCACATCCTGGCCCGCGGCCCGGTCCGGGCGGAACAGGTCGACGTCCACGCCCATGGGGATGAAGCGCGCGGGGCGCTGGGCATAGCCGGGCCGGGAGAGGAGGTTCTCCTTCACCGTCTCGCCCCAGGCCACCCAGCCGGCGGAGCGCTGGACGACGAAGCGCTCCATCTGGGCGAAGGGAGGCGGATAGCGCTTGGAGAGGTTCTGCGCGGTGCAGAAGACGAGCGGCACGCGGCGCGGGGTGAGCAGGGCCACCTCCAGGCCGACCATCACATACGGCTCCTCCCAGGCGTGCACCAGGTCGACATTCCCCGAGAGGCGCGCGCGCAGCTCGGGGCCGTAGACGAAGGCATGCAGCGAGCGGCTGAAGAGGGCGCGCACGTCCTCCACGCGGGCGAGCTCGTCGGGCTCGCGCTTGAGGGTGATGGGGCTCAGGTCGCCGTGGAAGAAGCGGGGGGCGACGGCGGTGACGTCCCATTCGCCTCCGCCCACGCGCGCCATCTCGTTGGCGAGGCGCCGGTTGAGGGTGACGACGTAGGAATGCGAGACGGTGACGAGCCGGCGTGGCCGCTTCACGTGGGAGCCCTCGGGTGCGTGGGCGACCGAACCAGAGCCGCCAGGGCGGGTCAAGGCATCGTCTCGGGTGGGCTCTGGCGCTGGACACCGTGAGCAGGGCGGGCCTCCCCATCCAGTGGGCAGGAAGCAGTGCCGCGCGCGGTAGAGTCCCCATGGCTGTTGGGGTCCACGAGGAGTTCGCCATGCGCCTTGCGAACCGGAGCGCGCGCTGTTGCCTGCCCGCCTTGCTGCTGGCGCTGCTTTCAGGCTGTGCGTCGGGGGGAGCGGCAACCCTTGTCGAAGGGAGCCTTCAGCCGCACCACTTCCAATTCGTCACCATCGTTCCCAGGACCGTGCCGGGAGCGGATGGTTGGCGCGAGGCCTGTGTCCACGTCGCTCTTCGTCGGACGACGGGAGATGCCCACCTCTGCCGGCTCGGAGTCGGAATGCCACTGGAGAACAAGAAGGGCCCGATTCCCACCGAGGAAGCCCAGCGCCGCTCCGCGAGGTGCGCCAATCTGGCGGCGCAGTTCGCCTTCGAGTCCGTCACGCCTGCGACCCCGTTGATTCTCGCCTGCCAGGGGTTCAGGGACGCCTACGACCTCACGCTGCGCGGTATGGTGGAGGGTTCTCGCGTCTCGCTGCAGTGTCACAAGAAGGCAACCCCCATCCAGGTTGGCCCCTGACACCATGGACCTCTCGTCCGAGACACTGCTGGCCATCGCGCGGAAGTACTGGCGCGCGGACAGGGCGTATGACGGCCAGCAGGTGAACTCCCCCGAATACGACAGGCTGTGTGACCTCTGGGAGGAGCGGCTGCGCGATGACCTCGGGCGCTGGACGGCGTTCCTGGAGGCGCTTCGACCGGAGCTGCCCGGGTTCGAACTTGGCAACGCCACCGTCCCATCCGCATCGAGTTCCTTTCGGTGCGTGGCCTATGCGCGCAGCCCCCGGATGCCTCCGCCGTTCCACTTCGCCGTCGTCGGCTGTGTCAGCATCCTGGCGCCCATCTACACCGTCTATGGCGTGCAGTACGACTTTGTCGGGACAGCGCGACACAACCCGAGGGTGAGCTTCGAGCCACTCTCGCCGGACATGAGCGGTCCGGCTGACATCATCGCCCGGAAGATTGAGTCGATGTTCGACGTGCGCAGGCTTCCGCGCGAGGTCGCGGCCACTCCCGTTCCGCTCTTCACGCCCTGGAAGGAACCGCCCCGGACCACCCTCTTCCACGCGTTCTTCGACAGCCAGCCCGACAACCTGCCCTGACGGTGCGCGGCCTCAGCGCCCCTGCACGAGCGAGCGGTACACCGCGAGCACCTCGCTCGCGTACCGCTCTCGCGAAAACCGTTCCACCGCTGTGCCCCGCGCCGCCTCACCCAGCCGCGCCCGCAGCGCACCGTCCTCCAGCAGGGTGCGCAGCGCCG
>JBKGHK010001053.1:0-2764 GCA_046520375.1 Pyxidicoccus sp. 3LFB2 | reverse complement strand
TCCGCCGTCGGCGTGCTGGCGCGGCCGGCTGAGCCATCGGGCTCCGGCCCTGGGCTTACAGGCCCGATGCTTCAACGCCAGCGGTGCCTCCTCTCAC
Source organism: Pyxidicoccus sp. 3LFB2 (assembly GCA_046520375.1). Classification (GTDB taxonomy): domain Bacteria; phylum Myxococcota; class Myxococcia; order Myxococcales; family Myxococcaceae; genus Myxococcus. The sequence continues at coordinate 2,667 of JBKGHK010001053.1, read as the reverse complement.
TGGCCTCTGCCCTGGCGCAGCGGAGGCCGGCCCCGCCGGTGAGGCCTCGCGTGGGCTTCGGCCCTGGGGCCTTAGAGCCCGAAGGTGATGCGGTGGCGGCGGCTCGGTGCCTCGGGCCGCTCCTCCAGCACGCCGAGCAGCTCCAGCCCGCGCAGCGTGGCCAGGGCCTGACGCTCGGACAGGTCCGTGAGCGCGAGCAGGTCCTCCACCGTCTTGCTGCCGTCCGCGTACGCGAGCAGCAGCGCCTGAGGCCCTTGCAGCTTCAGCTCGTGCAGGCCATACGGCGGGTCCGCGGTGGGGAAGAGGCGGCGCGAGGGCGGCATGCGCTGGCGCAGGGCCACCAGCGTCTCCGTCTTCTCCACGCCCTCCAGCACCAGGTCTCCAGGGAAGACGGACAGCTTCACCATGTCCGCGCGCTGCGGCCGCATGGCGCTGAAGCCGTACTGGCCCTCCGTCCAAGTGAAGGTGGACCAGATGATTTCCTTCACCTGCTCCTCGAGAAGCTGCTGCCGCCGCGCGGCGTCCATGAGGCCCAGGCGCAGCATGGCCTCACCGGTGCGCAGGCCGTGCTCCTTCGCGTGCGCGGCCACCTCGGCGAGGCGGGCCTCGGACAGCACCCCGCGACGGACGCAGAAGCGGCCGAAGCGCTCCTGGCCCAGGTTGGAGGCGGCGTACACGACGCGGCCGGACTCGAAGTAGACGACCTTGAGGACGGAGCCCTGCTTGAGCTTCAGCTCTCCGTGGTGGCGGGCCTCGTAGTACGCGTTGAGCAGCCGGGGGACGGAGGTGTCCTTGAGGTCTCCCGCGAGCGTCCACTCGGGCAGGGTGCCGCGCGAGGGCGTGGAGGGCGAGGCGGCGGTGGGGCTCCACACCTTCTCTCGCCGCTCGAAGGGGAGGGGAAGGGCGTGCTCGCCATCGTCCTGAACGGGCAGCGCCTCCGTCTCGGCCACGGCCTGCAGGGCCGTCTCACCCGCAGCGTCGGACTCCGGACCGATTTCCTCCAGGACGATGAGGTCCTCCGCGTCGAGCAGCTCGTCGGGCGGGGTGCGCTCGGGCAGGGGAGGCGGCGTACGGGGCGCGGGGGAGATGCCAGCCGCGGCCTCCAAGGCGTCCATGACGGCGGTCAGCTCGAAGGGCTTGGAGAAGAAGGCGCGGGCGCCATGGACCTGGACGGCCTCCTGGGCGAAGCGGTCCCCCTTGTAGACGCCGCTGACGGCGATGGAGGGGACGCCATGGGCGCGCAGCGCGGCCAGCACCTCGCTGCCGCGGATGTCCGGCAGGAGCAGGTCCACCAGGGCGATGTCCCACTTGGAGCCGGGACCGAGCGCCTCCAGGGCGGCCTCGCCGGTATAGGCCGCTCGCGCCTCATGCCCCCGGCTTTCGGCCGCGGAGACGATGAGGGAAGCCAGTTCGTGGTTGTCTTCGACGACGAGCAGTCGCGCCATGGGCGCGCAGACCATAGCATCGGCTCCATGGACGTTCAGGGCTTCCACCATGTGGCCATCCAGGCCAGGGACATCGAGCGGGTGACCGCCTTCTACCGGGACCTGCTCGGCTTCCCCGAGCTGACCCGACATCTGCGGCCGGACGGCTCCCTGAGGAGCATCTGGGTGGGCGTGCCCGGAGGCGGCTTCCTGGCCATCGAGGCAGCGGGGACGGAGCCGGAGTCCAGCCCCTTCCGCCACGAGAAGCCGGGCCTGCTCATGCTGGCCTTCCGGATTCCGAAGTCCGGGCGGGCAGGCGCGGTGGAGACGCTGGCCCGGGCGGGGGTGCCGCTGGAGCACGAGACGCGGTGGACGGTGTACGTCCGGGACCCGGAGGGCAACCGGGTGGCGCTCAGCCACCACCCCGAGGACTAGCGGCACCGCGCGCGGGGTGTGGGCGCGCTTGCGGAGCAGGATGGGGCACGGCTACAAGCGGAAGCCATGCGCCTGGGTGAATTGCTCCTGAAGGAAGGCCTCGTCACCGCCGAGGGACTCGAGGAGGCGCTCGAGGCGCAGGTGGTGCATGGCGGGCGCTCGGGACGAACCTCGTGGAGCTCGGGCTGTTGTCCGAGCAGGACCTGGCGAAGACGTTGGGTCAGATGCACAACACAGCGTTCGCCTCCGGGGAGCTGGTGCCGGACCCGAAGGCGCTGGCGCTGGTGTCGTCGAACCACGCGGACGACAAGGAGTACCTGCCCATGCGGGTGGACGCGACGCGGCTGAGCATCGCCGTGCTCAACCCGCATGACTTCGAGACGCTGGACGCGATTGCCTTCAAGACGGGCAAGCGGGTGGTGCCGGTGGTCATCCCCGAGTTCCGGATGAACCAGCTGCTGCGCCGCTACTGCAAGGCGTTCCGCACGCTGCGCGCCATCGACGTGAATGCCATCCGCCCCAGGCCCGCCCCGGGCTCGCAGGCGGAGCTGGCGAAGGCGTCCGAGAAGGCGCCGGACTTGATGAGCGAGGAGGAGTTCCAGTCCGTCTACGCGCAGGCGCTGCGCGGTGGGGCGGACTACGAAGGGGACATGGGCGAGGAGGAGGAGATCATCACCGGCGTGGAGGTGGTGGAGCCCGTGCCCGCGCCCGTGGCTCCGGTGGTGCAGCGGCCCGTCGCGCCTCCCGCGGCGCAGGTGCCGGTGCTGCCGCCGCTTCCAGTGGTGCCCGACCAGCCCTTCCCCATGAC
>JBKGHK010001052.1:0-2796 GCA_046520375.1 Pyxidicoccus sp. 3LFB2 | reverse complement strand
GCTGCGCGAGGTGGTGGCACGCAAGCCCCGGGACGAGGAGCTGCTCTACGTGCTGGCGCGGCCCACGAGCGCCAGGGCGACGTGGACGGCGCGCTGGCGCGGATGCGGGCGGTGCTGGAGGTGGCGCCGGACCACGCCCCGGCGCTCAACTTCCTGGGCTACCTGCTCGCCCAGTCGGGCAGGGACTTGGACGAGGCCGAGCGGCGCGTGCTGCGCGCGCTCCAGTTGCGTCCGGACACCGGGGCCTTCCTGGACTCGCTGGGGTGGGTGTACTTCCGGCGCGGCGAGTACCAGCGCGCGGTGGAGGCGCTGGAGCGGGCCGCGTCGCTGTCCCCGGACGAGCCCGTCATCCTGGAGCACCTGGGAGACGCCTACCAGAGGGCCTCCCGGAGTGAAGAGGCGGCTGGCGCCTGGCGCCGCGCCCTCGACATGCTGGCGTTGGACCCTGAGTCGGCGGAGCCCCCCGGCCAGCGCGCACTGCTGGAGCGGAAGCTCAAGGCGCTACCCACGCGTTCGTCGGGCCGCTAAGTTGATGCGCCTATGGCGCGCCACGACGAGGGCTTCTTCAACGGCAGGGACGGCACCCGCCTCTTCTGGAAGTCCAGCCTCCCGGACGGCGAGCCCCGCGCCCATGTGGCGGTGGTGCACGGCTACGGAGACCACTTCGGCCGCTACACCTATGTCGCGGACGCGCTGCTCGCGGACGGCTTCGCGGTGCACGGCTTCGACTACCGGGGCCATGGCCGCGCGGACGGGCGCCGGGGCTTCTGCGAGGCGTGGCCCCACTACGTGGACGACCTGGAGGCCTTCTGGGCCCGGGTGCGCAAGGACGCGGGCGGCAAGAAGACCTTCCTTTTGGCCCACAGCCACGGCGGGCTGATGGCGGTGAAGTGGCTGGGCGAGCGCCACGTGGAGGGGCTGGCCGGGGCGGTGCTGTCCGCCCCCTACTTCAAGCTGGCGATTACGCCTCCGGCCCTGAAGCTCATGGCCGCGCGCGCGGTGGGCCGGCTGGTGCCGTGGCTGCCCCTGAAGACGGAGCTGACGGTGGAGGACCTGAGCAAGGACCCCGAGGTGCAGCGCGCCACCCGCGCGGACCCGCTCTACCTCACCGTCGTCACGCCCCGCTGGTTCCTCGAGTCCACCAAGGCCCAGGCCGAGGCAATGCTGCTGGCCCCGAAGATTCAAGCTCCGCTGTTCGTGCTCTGCGGGGCGGAGGACGGCGTGGCCGCCCCGGTGGCGGCGCGGGTCTTCTTCGAGACGGCTGGAGCGGCGGACAAGAAGTTCAAGGAGTACCCCGGCATGCGCCACGAGCCCCTCAACGAGGTGGGGCGGGCGGAAGTGTTCCGGGATATCTCCGGCTGGATCTCCGCGCATCTCTGACATAATCAGGTCGCCCGGCTCCTACGGAGGAGCTGGCGCTGGGTGAGGTCACCGCATGGCAACGGGTGAGACGGGCATCATCGGCAAGGGCATTGTCATCAAGGGCAACCTCACGGGAGGTGGGGACCTGGTCATCGAGGGCAGGGTGGAGGGGCAGATTGCCCTGAAGAACCACCTCACCATCGAGAGCACCGGCAAGGTGCAGGCGGACATCCGGGCCGAGGAGCTGACCATCAACGGAGAGGCGAGCGGGAACATCGACGCTTCGACTCGGGTGGCCATCAACGCCTCGGCGAAGGTGGCCGGCGACATCAAGGCGCCTCGCGTCGTCATCGAGGATGGGGCCGTGTTCAACGGCTCCATCGAGATGGACGTGAAGCTGCCGGACGACATCTGAGACTCACGCCGGGCTCTGCCACGGCACACACCTTTCGAGAGGGCGGACAACACTCATGGCGAATACGGTCATTGGCTCGAGCATCGTCATCGACGGGGAAATCTCCGGAGACGAGGACCTGGTCATCCAGGGCACCGTGAAGGGGAAGATCTCCCTCAAGGAGAGCCTCTACGTGGAGGGCAGCGGCGTCGTCGAGGCGGACATCGAGACGCAGAACGTGGAGATCGCCGGTCGGGTGACGGGCAACATCGTCGCCAGCGACAAGGTCGAGCTGAAGACGGACTGCCGCGTGGTGGGCGACATCAAGGCGCCGCGCATCCTCATCGCCGACGGTGCCTCCTTCAAGGGCAACGTCGACATGGACATGAAGGAGCGCTGATTCGTGGCCACCGCGAAGGAGCTAGCAGCCAACAACGTCAACAACACCGTGGTGGGGCCTTCCATCCTCATCAGCGGTCGGTTGACGGGCGACGAGGACCTCACCGTCCGTGGACGGGTCGAGGGTGAGCTGACGCTCAGCCGGACGCTCATCGTCGAGCCCTCCGGCGTGGTGAAGGCGAACGTGGCGGTGAAGAACGCCATCGTCAGCGGCGTGGTGGTGGGCAACATCAACGCGACGGAGAGCGTGGAGCTGACCCGCGAGGGCCGCATGGTGGGCGACATCCGCGCACCGCGCGTCATCATCGTGGACGGCGCCAGCTTCCGCGGCCGCGTGGGGACGATGACGAGTCCACCGCGGGCTATGACGGCTACATGAGCGACGCCGACGGCGAGGTGTACGCGACCGAGGCGAACACGAATGCCAGCCTCCCCAAGCGCCGCCGCTTCCCGGTGGCGCTGCTGGTGGCGGGCGGCGGCGCGCTGCTCTTGACGATGGGCGCCGGCCTGCTCTGGGCCCTGCGCTCGCCGGCGATAACAAAAACACCACAAAACCTCTCCACCACCACCCTCAACACACCTCCGAAGACCGAGGCCCCGAAGCCTCCACCCGAAGGCCCCACGCCGACGGTGGACACGCC
>JBKGHK010001051.1:0-2798 GCA_046520375.1 Pyxidicoccus sp. 3LFB2 | reverse complement strand
GCTTTGCCTCGGACTCGGCACGGGCCTCGACTTCGGCGCGCTGCTTTGCTTCGGACTCGGCTCGGGCTTCGGCTTCCGTGCGCTGCTTTGCTTCGGCGTCCGCGCGAGCCTCCGCCTCAGTGCGCTGCTTTGCTTCAACGTCGGCTCGGGCTTCGGCTTCCGTGCGCTGCTTTGCCTCGGCATCACCGCGCGACTCGGCCTCGGCTCGCTGCTTTGCCTCGGTCTCCGCGCGAGCTTCCGCTTCGGCTCGCTGCTTCGCCTCGGCCTCGGCGCGGGACTCCGCTTCGGCTCGTTGCTTCGCTTCGGCCTCGGCACGGGCCTCGGCTTCAGCACGCCGCTCCGCTTCAGCCTCGGCACGGGCTTCCGCTTCTGCACGCTGCTCCGCTTCGGCCTTGGCGCGGGACTCCGCTTCGGCGCGCTGCTTTGCTTCCGATGCGGCGCGGGCGTCGGCCTCGGTGCTGGACGTCGCGCCCGCTTCAGCTCGGGCTTCGTACTCAGCACGCGCCTTGGCCTCGGCTTCCGCGCGCGACTCCGCGGCCTCTCGCAGCTTCGCCTCGGCGTCGGCACGGGCCTCGGCTTCAGCTCGGGCCTCGGCCTCGGCTTCCGCGCGGGACTCAGCTTCGAGCCGCTGTCGGGACTCCGCCTCGGCTCGGCCTTCCGCCTCGGCTCGCTGCTTCGACTCCGCTTCGGCGCGGGCCAGCATCTCCTCGCCCTCGAACTGGAGCGCCTCGAAGTCCATCTTCCGCGCCGTCACGTTCACCGATGCCAGCCGCACGCGCAGCTTCTGTCCCACGCGCACGCGACGGCCACCGGCGTACACCAGGGCGTGCGTCAGCTTGTCCAGCTTCGCGCCCGGGCCCACCGTCTCCGCCTTCACCAGGCCTTCGACATGCTCCTCGTCCAGCTCGACGAAGAAGCCGAAGTCGGTGATGGCGGCCACCGTGGCGGCGAACTCCTCCCCCACCCGCTCCTTCATCAGGAGGCACGCGTAGAAGGACACCACCTCGCGCTCCACCTGCATGGCCGCGCGCTCGCGCTCGGAGCACTGGATGGCCATCTCCTCCAGCTGGGCCTCCTCGCGCTCCAGCATGGACTCGGACGGCTTGCGTCCGTTGCGCGCCCAGTGCGCCTTGAGCAGCCGGTGCACCAGCAGGTCCGGGTAGCGGCGAATCGGAGAGGTGAAGTGCAGGTAGTGCTCCGCGGCCAGGCCGTAGTGGCCCACCCGCGACGCCGTGTAGACGGCCTGCATCATCGAGCGCAGCAGCAGCTGGTTCAGCGCCCGCTGCTCCGGGTGGCCCGCCAGCTGGCTGATGAAGGCGTCCAGCTCCTTCGACGGCACGCCGTCCTCGAAGCGCAGCTTGAAGCCATACGCCTCCGCCAGCGCGGCGAAGGTGGCCAGCTTCTCCGGGTCCGGCTCGCCGTGGAACCGGTACACCGTGGGCAGGCCTTCGTCCTGGAAGAACTTCGCCACCGCCTCGTTGGCGGCGAGCATGCACTCTTCAATCAGCCGGTGGCTGTCCTTGCGCTCGCGCTTGTCCATGCGCTCGGGCAGGCCGTCCGGGCCCAGCACGACCTTGTGCTCGGGCAGGTCGAAGTCGATGGCGCCGCGCTCCTTGCGCATCTTCGTCAGCGTGCGCGCCAGCGCCATCAGCTGCTCGAACTGCGGCTTGAAGGCGTTGCGGTGCGGCACGTCCTTGCCGTCCAGGACGTCCTGCACCTCGTTGTACGTGCACCGCGCGGCGCTGCGCATCACCGCCGGGTACATCACGGACGAGAGCCGCTGGCCCCGGCGGTCGAACGTCATGTCCGCCACCATGCACAGCCGGTCTTCCTCCGGCTTCAGCGAGCAGATGCCATTGCTCAGCCGCTCCGGAAGCATGGGCAGCACGCGGTCCGGCAGGTACACGGACGTGGCCCGTCGCAGCGCCTCCGCGTTGAGGGCGCTGCCCGGGAACACGTAGTGGGACACGTCGGCGATGGCCACCACCAGCCGCCACCCGTCGCCGTGCGGCTCCGTGTAGACGGCGTCGTCGAAGTCGCGCGCGTCCTCGCCGTCGATGGTGATGAGCGGCATGGAGCGCAGGTCCTTGCGCCCCTCGCCGCTGGCCTCCGCCTCGGTCACCTTCACCGAGTAGCGGTCCGCCTCGTCCATGGCCTCCGGAGGGAATTCGTCGGAGAAGCCCTGCGAGAAGGCGGTGCCCAGCACCTCGGCGCTCGGCTCTCCCGGCTTGCCGAGCGAGCCGGCCACCTCGCCAAACAGGCCCCGGTCGGGGTCCAGCAGCTCGGCGCCCACGCCCAGGCGCACCTTCACCAGGTCGCCTTCCTGCGCCATCTGCGTCAGCGGGACGGTGATGGAGCCGGGCAGGCTTCCATCGGTGGGGTACACCACGCCGTACCGGCCCTGCTGCATGTACGTGCCTACCGCCAGCTCGCGCCGACGGTCCACCACGCGCACCAGCCGGCCCTCGTAGCGGCCGGGACGGCCGGAGACCTCCACCACCACCCGGTCATTGTCGAGCGCCCGCTGCGCCTCGCCCGGCGGCAGGAAGATGTTCTCCCCCTCGCCCGTGACGGGGTGCACGAAGCCGTAGCCGTCGCGGTGCACGTGGAGGATGCCCTCCACCGGAGGCAGCGCGCCGCCCTCGAAGTCACCCCGGCGTCCACCGCCTTCGAAGCCGCCCCGGCGCCCGGTTCCACCAAAGCGCTCCGGGCCACTGCCCCGTCGGAACCCGCCGCGCCCCGCCGACTCCTGGCCGAAGCCCCGGCGGTCGCCTCCGCGGCCCTGCTGACGTCCGGCG
>JBKGHK010001050.1:0-2814 GCA_046520375.1 Pyxidicoccus sp. 3LFB2 | reverse complement strand
CGCCCCAGGGCTGCGGTGCCTCGGCCACCGGCACCGGCGGCGCGCCGTTCATCGCCGCCGCGCTGCTCGCCCTGGGCGCCATGCTCGGCCGTCGGCGTCAGCAGGCCCGCGTCCATGCGGTCGCCCGCTCGCGTCGCCGGTAGCACGTCCGGCCGTCGCTGACGCTCTGCAATGAATGGCGGGTCCGCTCCGGAAGGGGCGGGCCCGCTTTCTTTTGCCGTGGTTTCGCGGGCTTGGCGGCGGCGAAAAGAAAATCAATTCGCCGTGTCGATCTCCCGGACGATGGTTCGTCGCGTGGTTGGAGGCAGTCTTCACCACTCCCAACCCACAGGAGCCAAGACCATGGCGACCCAGATCTTCGTCAACCTTCCCGTCGAGTCCCTCAGCCGGTCCGTCGAGTTCTTCAAGCAGCTCGGCTACACGTTCAACGCCCAGTTCACGGACCAGAACGCCACCTGCATGGTCATCAGCGAGAGCATCTACGTGATGCTGCTGGTGAAGCCCTTCTTCAAGACCTTCATCAACAAGGAGGTGGCGGACACCTCCAAGGTCACCGGGGCCATCATCGCCCTGAGCGCGGAGAGCCGGGCCGCCGTCGACACGCTCGTGGACAAGGCCCTGAAGGCCGGGGCGAAGGCGACGAAGGAGCCCATGGACCACGGCTTCATGTACCAGCGCAGCTTCCAGGACCTGGACGGCCACCAGTGGGAAATCCTCTGGATGGACCCCAAGAACGTCCAGTAGCCCGCCTGAAGCGACGGGCCCGCGCGTCAGTGCGCGCCTTCCACCTTCACTCCGGCGGCGGGCTTCTTCAGCAGGAACACGAACACCATCGACAGGGCGAAGATGGCGGTCAGCATCATGAAGTTGGCGTTGAACGCGCGCACCAGCGCCTGCCCGTTGATGCGCTGACTGAGGATGCTGTAGGCGGCGGACAGCGGGTCCGCCACGCGGGCGCCCACCGCGCCCTGGAGCGCGGCCACCTGCTCCTGCGTCACCTGGCTGTAAGGGTCCACGTGGGACGTGAGCGCCGTGACGTTCACCTTCGTCGACCGGCTGAGCGCGCTGCTCATCCACGCGGTGCCGATGGAGCCGCCCAGTTCGCGCGTCAGGTTGTAGAGGCCCGCCGCGTTGCCGCGCTGGTCCGGCCGCAGGTTGCTCAGCGCCATCACCGACAGCGGGACGAAAATCAGCCCCAGCGAGCAGGCGCGGATGAAGACGGGGAGGATGAGCGCCGCCTCGTCCGCCGTGCTGGACAGGTGGCCATTCACCCACAGCGACAGGCACATGCCGGCGATGCCCGTGCCCACCAGCACCCGTCCGTCCAGCTTCCCGCCGAAGCGGCCGATGAGCGGCATCAGCAAGAGCTGGATGGCGCTGCCCTTGAGGAAGATGAGGCCGATGTCGAGCGCCGAGTAGCGCATCACCGTGCCGCAGTAGAGGCTGAAGAGGAACGAGCCGGCGAACAGCGCCGTGCCGACGATGAGGTTGATGCCCGTGGCCGCCGTGTAGGAGCGGTTGGCGAACACCCGCAGGTCCACGACGGGCTGGGGTGTCTCCAATTCGTGCACGACGAAGGTGATGAGCGCCACGCCCGCCACCACCGCGAGCAGGGTGATTTCCAGGCTGTCGAACCAGTCCTTGCGGTTGCCCTCCTCCAGCACGAACTGGAGCGCCGCCATGCCCACCGCCAGCAGGGCGATGCCATACCGGTCCACCCTGTCCCGCGTGGGCGCGAAGGCCGGCTGGTCGATGTGGCGCCACGCCATGTACGCGGCGAACAGGCCCACCGGCAGGTTGATGAGGAATATCCAGTGCCAGCTCGCCGCCTCGATGAGCAGGCCGCCCACCGTGGGGCCCAGCAGCGGGCCCGTCACCGCGCCCAGGCCGAAGAGGGCGCCGGCCATGCCGTGCTCCTCGCGCGGGTAGCGGGCGAAGAGGATGGCCTGCGACGTGGGGATGATGGCGCCGCCGCCCACGCCCTGGAGGATGCGGAAGACCACCAGCGACGGCAGGTTCCACGACAGGCCGCACAGCACGCTGGCCGCGGTGAACATCAGGATGGAGGCGGTGAAGTAGCGCCGGTAGCCGAAGCGCCGCTGCAGCCAGCCCGTCATCGGGATGACCACCACGTTGGCCATCATGTAGCCGGTGGACACCCAGGCAATCTGGTCCAGCGGCGTGCCGAAGCTGGCGCGGATGTCGCTGAGCGCCACGTTGACGATGGAGATGTCCAGCACGGACATCAGCGCCGCGGCCATGGCGGCGATGGTGATGCCGGACTTGGAGCCTTGAATGGTGTCGCTTTGCATCGCTAGTGGCTCCGGGTATCCACCGTGACTTCGGCGCTCATGCCCGGGCGGAGCAGCGCGTCCTTCGCCTCGCCGTCGAAGCGGATGAGGACGGGGATGCGCTGCACCACCTTGACGAAGTTGCCCGACGCGTTGTCCGGAGGCAGCAGCGCGAAGCGCGCACCGCTGGCACCGGCGAGGCTGTCCACATGGCCCTTGAACTCGCGGCCGCCGAAGGCGTCCACCGTCAGCTCCACCGGCTGGCCGGGCTTCATCTCCCCGACCTGGTCCTCCTTGAAGTTGGCCACCACCCACAGGTCGTCCTGGGGCACCAGCGCCATCAACGGCCGCTCGGGGCCCACCACCTGCCCCACCTCCACCGTGCGGCGGCTCACCACGCCGGCCACTGGCGCGCGCACCTGCGTATAGGACACGGCCAGCTCCGCCAGCTTCAGCGCCGCCTGCGCCTGCTTCAGCTTCGCATCGGCCAGCTTCACCGCCGCCTGCGCCGCCTGCACCTGCA
>JBKGHK010000104.1:0-20363 GCA_046520375.1 Pyxidicoccus sp. 3LFB2 | reverse complement strand
CTGACGGCGATGGGCAATGCGTTGCGCCGGGCCATTGGCGGCAGCTCCGGGCCGTTCTACGCCACCGCGCTGCTGCGCGCCTCGCGCCACCTGACGGACCGCACGCAGGACGCCACCGCATGGGCGGAGGCCTTCGGGCTCGCGGTGGACGCGGTGTCGGAGCTGGGCGGCGCACGTCCCGGAGACCGCACCATGCTGGATGGCGCTGAGGCCGGCGGCGGACACCTTCGCGCGCGAGGTGAAGGCGGGCAGGTCCACCGCCGAAGCCTGGGCCGCCTGTGTGAGGGAGGCCGAGCAGGGCGCCGAGGCCACCACGCGCATGCAGCCGCGCCTGGGCCGCGCGAGCTACCTGGGCAACCGCGCCCTCGGAGTGCCGGATGCCGGCGCGGCGGCCGTCGTCATCTGGCTGAGGGCGCTCACCGCGTTCATCGGCTGAGCGGCGGAGTCCGCTGCCCTCGCGGAAGCGGGAGACGACCCGGGCCGCCGGGCAGAAGCCGAGCCCGGTGGCGGCCTGGAGTCATGCTGTATCGGGCTTGAGAGTGCCTGACAAAACCGGGGCGCTGGCAACCCCGTCCTCGGGGCTGCCGAGCACTCCCCCAGTTCTGTTAGGCACTCTGAAGGCCGTGCGGACGGTGCGCTCAGCCCGGGTTCAGCTCGGCGGCGCGCTTCTCCAGCTCGCGCACCGCGAAGTCGATGAACGCCCGGACGCGCGGCGTCTTTCGCAGGTCCGCATGCACACCCAGCCGGACCGCGAGCACGGGCCCGGGCTTGGGCGTCTCGATGCGCCGCAGCGTCAACCGGCGGTCCACCAGCACCCGGGGCAGCGCCGCCAGCGCCTCGCCCGCCTCCGCCGCCGCCAGCTGTGACCAGATGCTGTTGGTGCGCAGGATGGAGCGCGCATTCGGAGCCACGGCTCGCATCCACTGTGTCAGGGGCGCCCGGGTGGGCGTCTCATGCAGCGTGACGAAGGGTTGGCCCGCGCAGCCCGAGGCGAAGTTCGGCGGGCCGTACTGCTCCAGGTACGCGGGCGAGGCGTAGAGCCCATACGCCACGTCCGCGACCTTGCGCTCGATGATGTCCTCCTGCTCGAACGGCCCGGGGCGGAAGGCGATGTCGGCCTCGCGGCGGGACAGGTTGAAGCGGCGCCCGTCGTTGATGAGCGCGAGGCTGACGAGCGGATGCCGTCCGCCGAACTTCGCCATGATGGGCGCAATCACCTGGTCCCCGAGCCAGTCGAGGCTCGTCACGGTGATGGCCCCCTGCAGGCCCGTGTCGCGCGCCGCGAGCCGGCGCTCCACCGTGAGGGCGCCTTCCTCCATCCGGTCCAACCCGTCGAGCAGCGCCGCACAGAGCGGCGTCGGCGTGAGCCCGCTCGTCCCCCGCTCGAACAGCTTGATGCCCATACGGCGCTCGAAGCCATCGAGCCGGCGGCTGACCGTGGGCTGCGTCGTCCCCAGAGCCCGTGCGGCCGCGCTCAGCGAGCCATGTCGGGCCACCGCCAGCGCGATTCTCAAGTCGTCCCAGTCCATGGTGCTCGACCTCGCAGGAGACACGTCTGCCGGCCCATACGAATTCGTATAGGCCCCCTTCGGAATCATGGGCTGCCGCGCCGGGGACCGCCACGTACATCCATCGTGTCGCCACACACCACTGGAGCGCCACATGCCTTCCGCCCTCGCCACCCTCGTGGTGGCCGCAAGCCTCGGGCTTGCCCCCGCCACTCCCACCGAGAGCCAGTCCCTCCCGGCCAGGCTCGATGCCGTCATCGACCGCGCAATCTCGGAGAAGCGCATCGTCGGAACCGTCGTGCTCGTCGCGAAGGACGGCAAGCTCGTCTACCGGCGCGCCGCGGGCCTCGCCGACCGCGAGGCCGGCAAGCCCATGCGGGAGGACGCGCTGTTCCGGCTCGCCTCCCTGACCAAGCTGGCCGTGTCCGTCGCGGCGCTGGAGCTCATCGAGCAGCAGAAGCTCGGGCTGGAGGACCCCGTCACGAAGTGGATACCGACCTTCCGGCCGAAGCTGGCGGACGGCACCGAGCCCGTCATCACCGTGCGCCACCTCCTGACGCACACGGCGGGGCTCAGCTACGACTTCATGGAGCCGAAGGACGGGCCGTATCACCGGGCCCGCGTCTCCAACGGCCTCGACCAGCCGGGCCTCTCCATGAAGGAGAACCTGCGGCGCATTGCCTCGGCGCCGCTGGCCTCTACACCCGGGACGCGCTGGGCCTACTCCGTGGCCACGGATGTCCTGGGAGAAGTCGTCGCCCGTGCCGGCGGCGCGCCGCTGCCGAAGGTCCTGGAGGGGCTCGTCACCCGCCCGCTCGGCATGGCGGACACGGGCTTCGGTGTGAAGGACGCATCCCGGCTCACGACCCCCTACGCGGACGGGAAGCCGGAGCCGGTGCGCATCGGCGAGTCACGCTTCGTGCCCAACGGCGTCAGCGGCGTCACCTTCGTGCCCGGCCGCGTGTTCGACCGGCGCTCCTTTCCCTCCGGCGGCAGCGGCCTGGTGGGCACGGCGGGCGACTACCTGAAGCTGCTGGAGACAGTCAGGACGGGCGGCGCGCCGGTGCTGGAGTCCGCCACCGTCCAGCAGCTCACCACGGACCAGGTGGGGCCCCAGGCGGAGAGCTCGGGCCCGGGCTGGGGCTTCGGGCTGGGTGTGGGCGTGCTCGTCGACCCGGCGAAGGCGAAGAGCCCGCAGTCGCCGGGGACGTACAACTGGATTGGCGCCTACGGGCACAGCTGGTTCGTGGACCCGAAGCAGGGGCTGACGGTGGTGGCCCTCACCAACACCACCTTCGAGGGCATGTGGGGCGCCTTCCCCGTTGCGCTCCGTGACGCGCTCTACGCCGCGAGTCCCTGAGTCGTCCGGGCTGTCGGCCTCAGGGGACGAAGACGGACAGGACGATTCCCTCACCGGACTTCGGCGCGCCGAGCAGCACCCACCGCTCGCCGACCTTGTGCAAGGTGATGGGGGTGCCCTTGAAGACCCAGGCCGTGTCCTTCTTCTCGAGCAGATGGTCCGCATACCCCGACCAGACGGTCAGCAGCTCGGTGACGGCGGCGGGGCGCGCCACGCTCGCCTTGCGCCCTTCGAGCTGCGAGGCGAGGTCCTGGGTGAACCTGCCGAGCATCCGCTTCTCCTCGGCATCCTGCGGGGTGATGTCGGTGATGGCGCTCCAGACTCCGACGCTGTCCTTGTTGAGGGCCAGCCCGGAGAGCCTCGGTGCGCTCACCTCCACCTTGCCGGACTTCCCGCGCCGCACCGCCCAGGTGAGTCCCACCAGGGCGTTCTTCCCGCGAACCTCCGCGGCCGTGCCCTTCTGTCCTCCTTGCGCCGCGTCGCACAGTGGGTGCGGCGGCTTCTTGGAGGGCTTCGCGCACGCGTACTTCGCGACCAGCGCGGGAATCAGCACCGCCTTGTCCGCCTCGAATCGGGCGACCGCCTCGGGGGACGGAGGCGGCGGGAGCTGCGACAGGACGAGCACGAGGGCGAGGGAGAGCATGCGCCGAGCCTAAACCAACGTTCGTGATCTTCGATCGCGGTTGGAGGGCGAGCAGGTTCCGAGAGGGCGGGAAGAGGCGGCAGGGACGCTTCCCGTTCTTCGAGACAAGCGGGTGGGCAACGGCCGCCCCAAGGTCGACGAGCGATTCCGCGAGACGCGCTCGCCGGACCTGGCGGTGGAGCGCTGAGGCAGGCCCCGGAGCGTGCTGTTCGGAAATGTCGGGGGTTCTGAGGCGCGAAATGTCCCGACATTTCCGAACAGCACGGTGCCGGGAGCGTCCGGACCGAGACCCGAGGCACTGCTACGGCCGGGCTGCCAGTGCGTACCGCCTGGCGTCGCTCCGCCAATCGCCACTCCTTGTCGGGCAGAATGTCTCTTCTCTCTCCACTTGCGCCAGTTCCTCCATGCCTGGGCTGCCCGGTGGCCCTGCTTGCCTCTTCCGCATCCTGAATGAGCCCATGCGTACAATGCCTGCCATGGAGTGGGCTGCCATGCCCTGGCATGGGTGCTTTACGCCACGTCTGGGTATGCGAAACCCCAGCCAGTTCGCTGTCAGCCCGACGTGCAAGGCTCGTCAGGCTGTTCTCCCGTTTCGGTGACCTCGCTACTGTGCGCCGCGCCTGTGTTGGAGTTTCCAACCACCGGGGCCGGCGGGAGGGCGGTGCTCCGACACGGGAAGAGGGGGATGCGGGGGAAGTGCGCTCCACGTCCCATGCCGTGCGCACAACCGCCGCGGAGACGCGGCCACGAGGAAATGCATGTCCATTCGTCACACGCTCGCCCTGCTCGCGGGCGGCCTGCTCGTCGCCTGTGGAGCGGTCGAACCCGAGCCGTCCGACAGCTCCACCGGAACGGTGTCGCAAGCGCTCAGCGGCTTCACCGGCCCGATGGCCAACTCCCACCAGACGGCCCAGCTCGTGCTGCTGAACGACGGGCGTCCGCTCGTCGCCGACGGCTACCTGACGGAGCTCTACGACGCTTCCACGAATACGTGGACCACCGCGGGGCCCCTGAGCACGAGCCGCAGCTACCACAGCCTCACCACCCTGACGGACGGAAGGGTCCTTGCCGCGGGTGGGTACTCGTTGAACTACATCACCTCGGCCGAGGTGTTTGATCCGCAGACGAACACGTGGAGCCCCACGGGCTCAATGGCCACGGGCCGCGAGCGGGCGCAGAGCACGCGGCTGGCGGATGGCCGCGTGCTGATGATGGGCGGCATGAGCAACGGCTACTCCACCGTCAGCTCCGCGGAAATCCATGACCCCGCCACGGGCACCTGGTCGTCCGCGGGCAACGCCAACACCAGCTGCGCGCAGGGCACCGCCACGCTGCTGCAGGATGGGCGTGTGCTCATCGTGTGCGGCTGGAACGCGGAGCTGTTCAACCCGGCGTCGAACACCTTCACGATTGTGGGGACGCCCGCCAACGGGCGCTTCAACCATCTGGCCGTGCTGCTGCACGATGGCCGGGTGCTCCTCGTCGGCGGCAGCCGCACGACGACGGAGCTGTTCGACCCGGCGACCCACACCTTCACGACCACGGGCTCCATGATGCACAGCAACCGCTCGCACATGGCCGGCACGGTGCTGTCGGACGGCACCGTGCTCGTCGCGGGGGGCTACAACGGCGCGGGCGCGACCCTCGACTCCATTGAGCGCTACTCCCCCGCCACGGGCACGTGGACGCAGGTGGGCTCGCTCGTCCAGAGGCGTGAAGACGCGAAGATGGTCCAGCTGACCACGGGCGACGCGTTGGTGGTGGGCGGCGCGTACCGCACCACGCCTGGCACCTCCGTGGTCATCAACGGCGCCCAGGCCGCGGAGGTCATCTCCCTCGCGGCGTGCACGCCCACCACGTGCGCCGCGCAGGGAAAGACCTGCGGCACCATTCCCAATGGCTGTGGCGCCCTGTTGAACTGTGGCACCTGCGGCGCGGGTCAGGCGTGCTCGACGGACAATGTCTGTGTCTGCGCGCCCACCACGTGTGCCGCGCAGGGCAAGAACTGCGGCACCATCTCCGACGGCTGCGGCGGCACGCTGAGCTGCGGCACCTGCGCCGGGGGCCAGGAGTGCCCGGCGGACAATGTCTGCACGTGCGTGCCCACCACGTGCGCGGCCCAGGGCCGGACCTGCGGCGCCATGTCGGATGGCTGTGGTGGCACGCTGAGCTGCGGCACCTGTAGCGCGGGCTCCATCTGTGACACGGGCCCGGGCGTCTGTGTGCCGGTGCAGTCGGAGCAGGCGCAGTACAACGCGACGCTGAGGGCTCCCGCCTGCACGGGCGTGACGCCCGTCTGTGACTCGGGGACGCTGCTCGTGGGCCGTGGCCCCGTGGGCGCCGAGCCGAACGCTCCCAACACCCTCGGTGGCACCTGCGCCGACGGGACGAGCGGCAGCTTCCACGTGGACGAGTCGCTGGACCGGCTCCGCGTGAGGAGCCTCGACGGCAATCCCATCACCGCGGGCAGGACGGTCATCGTCGAAGCGACGGTGTGGGCCTTCTCCAGCTACCAGAACGACTTCCTGGACATCTATGCCGCCGCGGATGCGTCCAGCCCGAACTGGGTCTTCGTGGCGACTGTCTCTCCGACCATGGCGGGCGCCCAGGTGCTCTCGACGAGCTTCGTGCTGCCGAATGGCGCGCGGCAGGCCGTGCGCGGAGCCTTCCGCTATGGCGGCTCGGCGGGGGAGTGCGTGGCGAATACCTACAATGACCGTGACGACCTGGTCTTCTCGGTGGTGAATCCCCCCGACGCGCAGTCGCCCACGGTCTCCATCTCGTCTCCCGTGCCGGGGGCGTCGGTCCGTGGCCAGGCGGTGCTCATGGCCTCCGCGAGCGATGACCTCGGTGTCGCGCGCGTCGAGTTCTACGTACAGCCCAACACCCCGGGAACGGTGCCGACGCTCGTGGGCTCGGACACCACCTTCCCGTACTCGGTGACGTGGAACACGCTGCAGGCGCCGCCAGCCAGCTCCTACCTCCTGACGGCGCGCGCCTACGACGCCGCGGGCCATATGGCGGTGTCGCCGGCGCAGGTGAACGGGGTGGACAACACGGCGCCGTCGGTGACGCTGACCAGCCCGCTCCACGGCGCCACGGTGGGTGGCACGGTGACGCTGGCCGCCACGGCGCAGGACGCCTCGGGCATCCAGCGAGTCACGTTCTACGTCGACGGCCAATCCGTCGGCTCGGACGTGAGCGCGCCGTTCACCATGCCGTGGAACTCCGCTGCGGCGACGGCGGGCCCGCACACCGTGCACGCGGTGGCGTTCGACATGCCGGGCAACTCCGCGCCCTCCCAGTCGGTCAGCGTCACCGTCTCGGGGACGGGCGGCATCAGCCAGGCGGGCTACAGCGCCACGTGGCGCGCGCCGGTCTGCCTGGGGGTGGTGAAGGCGGGCTGTGACTCGGGCATGTTGCTCAGCGGACGGGGCCCGGTGGGCCCCGAGATGAACGCGCCCAACACGGTGGGCAGCAGCTGCCCCGACGGAACCTCGGGCGCCTTCCACGCCGACGAGTCCCTGGACCGACTCGTCCTCGCCACGGTGGATGGCGGGCCGCTGCGCGCGGGGACGATGGTGCGGCTCACGGCCACCGTCTGGGCGTACAGCGGGGCGGACGTGCTGGACGTGTACGCCGCGCCGAGCGCCGCATCGCCGGTGTGGACGCGCGTGGGGTCGGCCACCCCGGCGGGTCTGGGCATCCAGAGCCTGTCGGTGACGTACACGCTGCCGGCCGGCGCCACCCAGGTGGTGCGCGGGGTGTTCCGCTTCAGCGGAACGAGCAGCCCGTGCCCCACGGGGCCGTATGACGACAAGGACGACCTTGTCTTCAGCACGCAGTAACGGCTGAGGGGTGGCGCACGGGAACCCCCGTGCGCCACTCCGCGCTCAGCGCTGTGCGGGCGGCAGCCACCCGGCCCGCTGCATGGCCTGGAGCGTGATGTCGGCGAGCTTCTGGTAGCCGGCGGGGCTCGGGTGGAAGCCGTCGGAGGAAATCCACTCGGCGTGCTCGGCCAGCTCGCGCGAGGCGGGGAGCAGGTCCACGACGAGGACGCGCGAGCCGAACGGGCGGGCGGTGGTGTTGATGGCATCGTTCCAGGCGCGCACCTGCTCGCGAAGCTTCGCGCGCATCTCGCCCGTGGCATGGGAGCCCGCGAGCGTGGCGAGGTCCGGGACGTTGAGCAGCACCACCTGGGCATTCGTCTCGCGGGTCAGCCGCTCGAGCGTGGCCTGGAGCGACTTCTGGTAGGCCGGTAGCGGCACGGGTCGCAGGGCGTCGTTCACCGACAGCCACATCGTCACGAGGGTGGGCTGGAAGGCGATGACGCGAGGCACCTCGACGTTCGCCGCGTCCCCGAGCGTGATGCCGCTGCGGGCGAAGCGGTCATACACGGTGTCCTGAGGCAGTGCGGCGTGGATGCGCGCGGTCCAGTTCTCGCGCGACGGAGTGCGGCTGCCCACGCCCACGGTGTCGGAAGCGCCCAGGGCGGCGTAGCGGATGGGAGTGCTCAAGGTGACGGAGGCGCGGGAGGCCTCGGTGGCGGTGGAGTCTCGGGGAGAGAGCTGAGCGCGGGAGGAGGCCAGCGCGGCCGTGCCCAGGCCCAGCGCCATGGCCAGGGTCAGCAGGATGAGGAGCGGCATGGGTGTGGGGAGGAGCAACCCGTGGGTCGCGTCAGGGTGAGTGCCCCTGTGGATAAAGGCCGCAGGCCCCTGATGCACGGGCGCACCGTGGAACGAACGTTCCTTCCGGGGACGAGCAGCCGGGCCCCCGGTCTCCCGCCGGGCCGGAAGTCCGTCCTCCCAGAAATCCGCCCCATGCCGCCCGGGCCATGGCCAACAACCCTGTTGGCCAACAAGCCTGTGGGAGCTGCCGCCCGGGCCATGGCTGACAGCCTTGTCGTCCAGCGAGGCTGTTGGAGGAAGTCCCGCTCAGGCCCGCGAGGCCCGGGACACTGGCGCAGGTTCAGCGCGGCCTGACGCCGTAGAGGAACCGGGCGTAGCCGATTTCGGCGGCGTTCTTCATCAGCTCGAGGTTCGCCCAGGCGACGATGTCCCCGAACGGGCGGTCCTGGAACGGCCACCGGGTCCGCGCGGGCGAGCGCAGGTCGTCATCCGTGAGCTGTTCCAGCGCCCGGAGCCACCGTTCCCGCAGCTCACCGAACCACCGTCGGACGCCATCGGCATCCCCCGGCCACGCCACACCCTCACGGGCGAGCGTCCCGTCACCAAACGAGTAGTCCAACGCCATGGACCACCAGAAGCCGACATGCCACGTCAGCCACGCGATGCTCGCGGGGCCGATGTCATAGCCCTCGCGCTCGGGCCAGTCGGCGCGCCACGTCCCGTCAGGCGCCGGGTGCACGTGCAGCCCCTGCGGTGCGGGCCGCCACAAGCACTCCTCGGTGGATAGCCCGTCGAGGTGGTAGCTCGTGAGCATCCACGCAATCTCGAACTGCCGGCTCAGGTAGTCGCGGGACTCGTTGGACATGAAGTGCCTCAGTGCGTGGTGAACCACTGCAACAGCGCCAGGGCCATCAAGCCCAGCACGACGGTACAGGCCTTCCCGACGATGCGCGCCGCTTCCGCGTAGGTGCGCCCGCCCGAGGGGGCCTCGCCCCGGTCGATGCGCCGCAGCTCCGACTCCGCCATCACCCAGCCGACCACCCCGGGCACCAGTCCGCACACCAGCCCCGAGACACCGAGCCAGAACGCCACCCAGGCCCGTCCCGATACCTCGGGGGCCAGCGCCCGGCGCCAGACGCAGCCGCCGCACAGCACGTCCCCTTCAACGGGCCGCGTGCACGCGGCGCACAGGAAGCCGCCGCACCGGTGGCACACGGCGGTGGCGGAGACGTCCGGGTGCGCCGCGCAGCGAGCGTCCAGGTCCACGGCCATGGCGCTACCGGAACGCGGGCCAGGTGAATGTGGGCGTGTCCGGCCACAACTCGACGAGCCGGGACTCCAGCGACGCCAGCGTGCGGGACAGCGCGGGCACGGGATTCATCGGCTCCAGCACGGCCCGGCAGCGCGCGAGGTGCCGCAGCAGCGCGGCGCGCTCGGAGACGCCGGGGGCCCACTCGCGGTCTCGCTCCAGGGCCTTGGGGGGAATCCACTGGAACATGTTCACCGTGCGCGCGGCGACCACGGCGGCGCGGCCGCGCATCCACGAGGAGTCCACCTGCGCCGCGTCGCATCCCTGTGAGCAGGCGATGCGGTACGTCAGCTCCGCGCGGGTGATGAGGTCCTCGGGCAGGGGCAGCACCAGCAGCCACATCAGCGTGTCGTACAGGGCATGGCGCATGCCGCAGTACTCGAAGTCGAGCAGCCGCGGGCCCCCGGGTGTGAAGATGGCGTTGCCCGGCGCCATGTCCCCGTGGGTCAGCGAGAGGAAGGGGCCGGGGTCGGCCAGCTCGCGGGCGAGCACCTCCAAATCCTCATGGGTGCCCGCATGCTCCTTCGCGCCGGTGGCCGTCACCCAGCGCCGCAGCCGCTCCTCGTGGTCCAGCAGGTAGCGCGCGTTGTCGATGCGCGCGCGCGAGGGGCGGGGGCTCAGCGTGTGGCGGATGAGGTCGAAGTCGGCCTGCACGCTCAGGGTGCGCGCGTGCATCTGCCCGGTGAGGCGGGCCACGGCGAGCAGCCCGCTCGTGGCGGCGCGCGGGTCATTGCCGTTGAGTAATTCCTCCAGGCTGGGGCCGGTGCCCAGGTCCTCCAGGGCGAACAGGCGCGTGGCCACGTCCCCGGCGATGAGGCCCGGCGCGGTGGTGAGGTTGAGGCGGCCGAGCAACTCCAGCCCGGTCCACTCGTCCAGGCCGAGCACCGGGTCGTCTCGGAAATGCTTGAGGATGACGGTGGGCACGTCACCGCCGCGGACGGAGGCGCGGACGACGTCACAGCGGGACTGGGTGCGCAGGACCTGGGGCGCGCCGAGGAGCACGGGCCGTCCCCACGCGGCGGAGAGGGCTCGCGCGCCATCCGCGAGGAGCATTTCCAGGTCCGGGGCGCTCAGGACAGCCGCTCCACGGTGGCGCCCGCGCGCTCCAGCACTTCGCGGTACCACGCGAAGGCGCGGGCGGTGCGGTCGCCCAGGCCCTTGGAGCCCCACAGCACGGTGAGGGTGCGGCGGGTGTCGGCGTTCGTCTTGGTGCGCTGGGCGTCCTTCACCGCGTTGGCGCAGGGCCCCTCCGCGTCGAAGAGGCACAAGAGCCCCTCCAGGTCGATGCTCTGCCCGGAGGCGTTGAACACGTACTGCGAGCCGGCGGGGGCGATGCCGATGCGAAAGGGCGCCTTGGCGCGGTCCAGGTCCACGACGCTGATGGGCAGGCCGCTGTGCAGGGACACGGCGTTGCAGGCGTCCACGGCGGTGTTGATGGAGCCCAGCGAGCCGTCCCCCGAGGCGCGCACGAGGTACTCGGAGGCGGGCTTGCCGCGCCCGGTGGGCTTGTAGCCGCCGTGGCGGAGCATGTCCCGGACGGCGCCGCGCACGGCGTCGTCGCTGGACAGGGGCGCCAAGGCCCCGGGCTTGAGCAGGGCCACCAGCCAGTCAGGCGAGGGGAGCGAGCCCAGCGGCGCGGGGAACGCGGTGGTGAAGGCCAGCGTGTCCAGGGACGGATGCGGGTCGACGGTCAGCACGGCGGGGACTCTACGCCACGCCCCTCTGGCTGGGGTGGGCGCCCGGCCCCGAGTGTGGACAGTCCTGCGAAGCGACCGTCCCAGGGGGGAAGTCCCCCGGGCACTCCCTCGGGAGCCCGCCCGCCCGCCTGCCCCCGGAAAGAGAACCTGCGTTCCGGAGGTTCGGAACATTCTTCCCGTGGCGCCCTACATGGCATAAGGGCGCCGCACCCGCTTTCCGGGCCCCCAGCGCACGCACATGATCCGTCTCGACAACATCGGTAAGCAGAATGGCCAGCAGATCCTCTTCATCGAGGCCTCCGCGGCGCTCCACAAAGGCGAGAAGGTGGGCCTGGTCGGTCCGAACGGGGCCGGCAAGACGACCCTGTTCCGGATGATTACGAACCAGGAGCACCCCGACGAGGGCCAGGTGGCCGTCGACCGCGGCGTCACCATCGGCTACTTCAGCCAGGACGTCGGCGAGATGAAGGGCCGCAGCGCGGCGTCCGAGGTCATGGACGGCGCCGGCCCGGTCAGCACCGTGGCCGCGGAGATGAAGGCCCTGGAGGCCGCCATGGGGGACCCGGACCAGGCGGACAACATGGAGAAGCTCGTCGAGCGCTACGGCGTGGTGCAGGGGCGCTTCGAGGAGCTGGGCGGCTACGCCCTGGAGGGCCGGGCGCGGGAAATCCTCGCGGGCCTGGGCTTCAGCCAGGAGATGATGGACGGCGACGTGGGCGCGCTGTCGGGCGGTTGGAAGATGCGCGTGGCCCTGGCCCGCATCCTCCTGATGCGTCCGGACGCCATGCTCCTCGACGAGCCCAGCAACCACCTGGACCTGGAGAGCCTCATCTGGCTGGAGGAGTTCCTCAAGGGCTACGAGGGCGCGCTCCTGATGACCTCGCACGACCGCGAGTTCATGAACCGCATCGTCAACAAGGTCATCGAAATCGACGGCGGCGCGCTGACGACGTACTCGGGCAACTACGAGTTCTACGAGTCGCAGCGCGCGCAGAACGAGAAGCAGCAGCAGGCGCAGTTCGAGCGCCAGCAGGCGATGCTCGCGAAGGAAATCAAGTTCATCGAGCGCTTCAAGGCGCGCGCCTCGCACGCCGCGCAGGTGCAGAGCCGGGTGAAGAAGCTGGAGAAGATTGAGCGCGTGGAGCCGCCCAAGCGCCGCACCACGGTGCTGTTCGAGTTCCAGCCCGCGCCGCGCTCCGGTGAGGACGTGGTGAGCCTGAAGAACGTCCACAAGGGCTACGGCAACCGGAGCATCTACGAGGGGCTGGACTTCCTCGTGCGGCGCACGGAGCGCTGGTGTGTCATGGGCGTCAACGGCGCGGGCAAGTCCACGCTCTTGAAGCTGGTGACGGGCTCCACGCAGCCCGACGAAGGCACGGTGGCCCTGGGTGGCAGCGTGAAGATGGGCTACTTCGCGCAGCACGCCATGGACCTGCTGGACGGCGAGCGCACGGTGTTCCAGGCGCTGGAGGACGCGTTCCCCCGCGCGGGGCAGGGCTCTCTGCGGGCGCTGGCCGGCTGCTTCGGCTTCTCCGGCGACGAGGTGGAGAAGAAGTGCCGCGTGCTGTCGGGCGGTGAGAAGGCGCGACTGGTGATGGCGAAGATGCTCTTCGACCCGCCGAACTTCCTCGTGCTCGACGAGCCCACCAACCACCTGGACATGGCGACGAAGGAGATGCTCATCACCGCGCTGTCGCGGTACGAGGGCACCATGCTGTTCGTCTCGCACGACCGGCACTTCCTGGGCGCGCTGTCCAACCGCGTGCTGGAGCTGACGCCCGAGGGCATCCACCAGTACGGCGGCGGCTACACCGAGTACGTGGCCCGCACCGGCCACGAGGCTCCCGGCCTGCGCAGCTGAAGTGTACGCCACTGGCGCGGCGAGGCCCTGTGCCCCGCCGCGCTACTCGGTGGGAGTCGGGCCCTGACGTGGCGGAAGCACCTGCCGCAGGGCCCGCATCTCCTGCAGCAATTCCCTCGCGGCCCCGAGCGCGGCGGTGGCCGGTTCGGTTCGCTCCACCGGAGGCGCCTCGCCCAGCCCCGCGTCGCGGTGCATGCGCACACGGGCGAGGATGACGTCGCGAATCTCTCCCGGATTGCTGACGCCCCGGAAGTGCGCCTCGTGCAGGTGCTCCGCGTGCCCTGAGTCCGAGCCCTTCCCGCCTCGCGAGCCGCCACCACCCGCCGTCTCCACCTTCACGTCGGAGATGCCCAGCAGGCGCTGGACGGGATTCTGCTGGATGGACACCTGCTGGATGTTGGCGAAGGTCATCGTCTTCTCCTGGAGGGAGACGAGGCCCTCGCGGATGCGCAGGCTCCTGTCCGAGAGGATGTACCAGCGGAACTCGTAGTCGATGCGTGCGACGACGAAGCCGATGGGGAACTGGACGACGAAGCCCAGCCACGCGAGCGCCTCCAGGCCCCAGCCAATCTTCTCCGACAGCGGATGTCCGATGCGCGGGACGATGGAGGCGATGAACAGCGCACCGAAAATCAGACCCACCACCAGCCCCACCTGCCGCAGCGCCCAGCGAATCAGCTGGTAGTGCCGGTGCGCGGGAGCGGAGCGGAACACGCGCACCTCCGGAGGCATCTCCGGCGGCGGAGGGACTTTCAGCAGGCGCAGGAGCCACGCATGGGGCTGGTCAGCCATCCGTCTTCTCCAGAGGCGTGGCCGCGCCGCCCAGGCCGAGCCGCAGTGCGCGCACCTCGGCGGCGACCTCGCGAAGCGTGGCGGTGAGCGCGTCCTCCGCGCCCGAGGGCAGCGCCTGCGCCCGCGTCGCGAGCGGCAGGCGGGGAGCGAGCCCCCTGCATCTTCGAGTAGAGGAAGTCCCGCATGGCCTCGAAGGCCTGGAACCCTTCGATGGTGATTTCCGCCTGGGCGTTGCCGCTGGCCGTCTGCACCTGAATCTTCGCGAGCCCCAGCCAGCGCTCCACGACGTTGCTGGACAGGTGGATGTCCTGGATGCGCGCGTAGGTGAGGGACACCTCGCGCCGGAAGAGGATGCCCCACCGGACGGTGATGCCCTCCGCGTCCAGCTCGTAGCGCAGCGTCTTGAACCGGAAG
This sequence comes from Pyxidicoccus sp. 3LFB2, assembly GCA_046520375.1. Lineage (GTDB taxonomy): Bacteria > Myxococcota > Myxococcia > Myxococcales > Myxococcaceae > Myxococcus. The sequence goes on along the minus strand of JBKGHK010000104.1, from coordinate 6,151 downwards.
ACGTGCAGCAGGAGGAGGATGGGGAAGCCCGGCCCCGCCAGCAGCGAGGTGAGCACGTAGTAGGTGAGCAGGTTCCGGTGCGGGTGCAGCACCGCGGGCAGCCGCGACAGCAGCGCCGCGTCAGTCGAAGGCGAGGACGTGTCGGTCATGTACAGCGCACCTGAAGGACTCCCGCGAAACGGTTCATCCAGGCCGTACGGCGCCCTGGGGAGACCATTTCATACACCGTCCCGGTCGCCGCGAGTCGCGCGCCGTCCGGCGATGAACGAGCCGTAACGCACCCGCACATGCCATCACGCTGCGTTAACGGGGAAGATGTCGCTTCCAGCCTGAAGGCTGGAGTCCCGATTCCAAGGAGCTCGACATGGTTCAGTCGCGATTCGTCTCGATGCGCGGTGCATTCGTCCTGCTGGGCATGCTCTTCACGGCCGCGTGTGGAGGCCCCGTGGAGGCGGAGGACCCGGCGGTGACTCCGGAGCCCGCGGAGTCCCAGGAAGTCTCAGCGCTCGCGTACACGTGTGGAGACACCGCCGGGACATGTGCCCCCGGGTACAAGTGCTGCTACCCGTGCGGCGTCGACGGCTGCCAGTGGCAGTGTCAGCAGGTGACGCGCTGCCCCTTCATCCCGTAGTCCGGAGCGCACCCGCTGGCAGCGTCCAGCGGGTGCACCGGAGGGGCGCGCTACTCGAACAGCCGGCTCGCCAGCCGTGCCAGCTTCTGCGCCTTGCCCGTGTACGGCGGGAAGAACAGGTGCGCCAGCGACGTGCGCCCCTGCCGGAGCACCGCGCGCTCGTGGCTGAACGTCCGGAAGCCCGTCTCGCCGTGGTACGCGCCCACGCCGCTCTGCCCGATTCCGCCGAAGGGCAGGTTGGGGTTCGCGTTGTGCAGCACCACCGTGTTGATGCACGTGCCGCCCGCGCTCGTCTCGCGCAGCATCCGCTCCACCACGGCCTCGTCCTGGCTGAACACGTAGAGCGCCAGCGGCTTGCCGCCCGCGCGCACGTGGGAGATGACCTCGTCCAGGGACTCGTACCGGAGCACTGGCAGCACCGGCCCGAAAATCTCCTCCTCCATGATGGGCGCGTCCGGCGTCACGTCCGCCAGCACCGTGGGCGCGATGTAGCGCGTGTCCGCGTCCACGCCTCCGCCCATCACCACCCGCGCCCCTTGCGTCACGGTGCGGTCCATCAGCCCGCTCACCCGCTTGAAGGCCGCGTCATCCACCAGCCGGCAGAAGTCCTGGCACGCGCGCCGGGCCTCCTCGGACTTGCCATAGAAGCGCTCCAGCGCCGCCTTCATCGCCGCCAGCAGCGCCTCCTCCTTGGACGCGTGCACCCACACATGGTCCGGAGCGATGCACGTCTGCCCCGCGTTGAGGAACTTCCCCCACACCACGCGCTCCGCCGTCGTCTCCACGTCCGCCGACGTGTCCACCACCACCGGCGACTTGCCGCCCAATTCCAGCGTCACCCCCGCCAGGTGCTTCGCCGCGGCCTCCATCACCCGCCGGCCCACGCGCGGCCCGCCCGTGAAGAAGAAGTGGTCGAAGGGCAGCCGCAGCAGGGCCTCGCCCACCTCCGCGCCGCCCTCCACCACCGCCACCTCGTCCTCGGGGAACGCGTCCTTCAGCAGCTCCGCCAAAAAGCGCGCCGTGTTCGGCGTCTTCTCGCTGGGCTTGCACAGCACGGTGTTGCCCGCGGCCACCGCCGCCACCAGCGGAGACACCAGCAGGTTGAAGGGGTAGTTCCACGGCGCCATCACCAGCACCACGCCGCGCGCCTCGTATTGCACGTGGCTGGAGGTGCCGGTGAGCATCAGCGGCGTCGTCACCTTGTGGGGCTTCATCCACCCCTTCAGGTGCTTCTGCACGTGCGCCAGCTCCTGGAGCACGGGCATGATTTCCGTGGCCTCCACCTCGGCGCGGGGCTTGCGGAAGTCGGCGTGGATGGCGTCCGCCAGCGCTTCGCGCCGCGCGACGATGAGCTCCTTGAGCTTCTCCAGCCGGGCCAGCCGCTCCTTCGCGCCGCGCCGCGCCACGTCCCAGCGGCGCGCCTGGAGGCGGTCGAATGCCTCCTGCACGCCTTCGGGCATCCGCTCTTCCGCCAGCTTCACTACGTGCATGGACCGGCTCCTCCTGGCGGTGTCCCTGGAGAGAACACCGCCCGAACCGGCCTTTGTGCCTACTCCATCAGCCGGGTCGCGCGGGAGGCCATTTCCTGCGCCTTTCCGCGATACGGCGGGAAGAACACCGCGGCGAGCGACTTCATCCACTGAACCGTCACGGCCCGCTCATGGCTGAAAGTCTTGAAGCCGTAGACGCCGTGGTAGTTGCCCAGGCCACTCATTCCCACCCCGCCAAATGGCAGGTTGGGGTTGGCCACGTGGATGAGGACGTTGTTCACCACCGCCCCGCCGGACGTGGTGTTCCGGAAGATGTCCTCCACGTTCCGCTTGTCCTGGCTGAAGACGTAGAGCGCCAGCGGCTTGCCGCCCGCCTGGATGTGGGCGTAGACCTCCTCGCGCTTCTCGTAGGTCATCACCGGGAGCACGGGGCCGAAGATTTCGCCCTCCATGATGGGCATGTCCGCCTTCACGCCCGACAGCACCGTGGGGGACACGTAGCGCGAGGGCCCGTCTGCCGCCCCGCCCACCTCCACCTTGGCTCCCACGGCCACCGAGCGGTCGAGCACGTCCTTCACCCGCCGCCACGCCACCGGGTCCACCATGCGCGAGAAGTCCGGGCTCGCCTGCCGCTCCGTCTCCGTCTCGCCGTAGAAGCGGGTGATGACGGCCTTCAGCGCATCCAGGAACTCACGCTCGCGCGAGGCGTGGACGAAGACATAGTCCGGGGCCACGCACGTCTGGCCGCCGTTGATGAACTTGCCCCAGGCAATCCGCTCGGCGGTGGCGGTGACGTCCGCCGTCTCGTCGATGATGACGGGCGACTTGCCGCCCAGCTCCAGTGTCACGCTGGCCAGGTGCTTCGCCGCGGCCTCCATCACCTTGCGGCCGATGCGCGGGTTGCCGGTGAAGAAGATGTGGTCGAAGGGCAGCTCCAGGAGCGCCTCCGCCACCTCCGCGCCGCCCTCGAAGAGGGCCACCTCATTCTCGGGGAACACGTCCTTCACCAGCCGCGCCAGGAAGCGCGAGGTGTGGGGCGTCTTCTCGCTCGGCTTGCAGATGACGGTGTTGCCCGCGGCGATGGCGGCAATCAGCGGCGCCATGAGCAGCTGGAAGGGGTAGTTCCACGGCGCCAGCACCAGCACCACGCCGCGCGCCTCGTAGCGCACGTGGCTGGACGAGCCCGACAGCAGCAGCGGCGTGCCCACGCGCGTGGGCTTCATCCACCCCTTGAGGTGCTTCACCGTGTGGTTCAGCTCCTCCAGCGTGGGGTGCACCTCCGTCAGCTCCACCTCCATGGCGGGCTTGCGGAAGTCGCGGTGGATGGCGTCCGCCAGCTCCGCGCGCCGGGCGACAATCGCCTCGCGCAGCCGCTTCAGGCGGGCAATCCGCTCGGCGGCGGTGGTGCGCGACATCGTCCAGCGGTGCGCGCGCTGGGCCTCGAAGGCCGAGCGCAGGCGCTGCACCTCGGAGGACGGCTTCGTGGTGACGGGGGCGGGGACGGCTTCAAGCATGGGCGTGCTCCAATGCGTGGGAAGGGTGTACGAATGCGAGGAAGGGAAGGAGGGCTCTCAGCGGGCCTCCAGCCCGCGCAGCAGGGTGGTGAGGGCGGTGGTCAGCTCGGCGGTGAAGTCCACCTTCAGCGGGGCCATGTGCGGCAGCGTGAGCAGCTCGCGCGTCACGGGCGCCACGTCCGCCATCTGCCGCAGGCCCGTCACCAGCGCGTGCAGGTGGACGAGGAAGCGAGGGCCGTCCCCGTCCTTCAGGAAGGGCAGCCGCTGTTCCACGCGCGCTCCGGTGCTCAGCAGTGCCTCCAGCAGCCGCTCCTTGAAGGGCCGCACCTGCTCCACCGTCACGTTCTGCTCCAGCACCGTTTGCAAGAGCGCCAAGAGCCGCGTCAGCGACTCTTCGCCCTCCAGCGACTCGGCCACCGTGCGCGCCAGCCGGGGGCCCGTCCACCGGCCCTCGCCGTGCTCTAGGAGTGCGTCCAGCCGGGAGAACCAGGCGAAGAGCAGGTCCTCCAGCAGCGCCAGGAACAGCGCCTCCTTGGTGGGGAAGTAGAGGAACACCGTCCCCTTCGCCAGCTGCGCGCGCTCCGCCACGTCCGCCATCTTCACGTCCGCGTACGAGGTGGCCCGGTACAGCGTCAGCGCCTCTTCGAGGATGAGCCGGCGCCGCGCCTCCTTGTCCTCGTCCTTCCGCGCCCGCTGGGGCAGGGCCCGCCGCGCCTTCGCCGCCGTGTTGCTGACCATGAGTCATATGTGGGCTGACTCCCGGTCAGCTGTCAAGTGACTCGTGGTCATTTGTACCCCAGGCGGGGAAGAGTGGCCGGTGACTGGCCGGGGGTGGGTGGGTGTGTGAGGCTGTGTGGCATGCGTCCCATCGAAGCGGAGCTCCTGTCGGGCAGCGCGCTGTACCGGGAGGTGGTGCTGGAGAAGCTGCTCCATGCCCGCGAGTCGGTGTGCATTGCCACGGCCAACGTGAAGGCGATGTTCGTGGAGCACGGGGGGCGCTTCGTGCCGCTGGTGGAGGTGCTCGACAAACTGGCCGCGCGGGGCGTGGCGCTGCGGCTGCTGCACGCGGAGTTGCCCAGCCGGCCCTTCCGGGCGGCCTTCGACAAGCAGGCGCGGCTCGTCGCGGGGGGCCTGGGGCTGAAGGTGTGCCCGCGCGTGCACTTCAAGGCGGTGGTGGTGGACGGGGCGTGGGCCTATCTGGGCAGCGCCAACCTCACGGGGGCGGGGCTGGGGGCCAAGGGCGACACGGTGCGCAACTTCGAGCTGGGCTTCGTCACCGAGGACTTCGACGTCATCGACCGGGTGACGGCGCTCTACGAGGCGGTGTGGAGCGGGGCCGAGTGCCGCACCTGCCGGCTGCGCGCGGTCTGCCCTGACCCAATCTTGCCTGCTGGCGGGCGGATGGCGGAAAAGCGGAGCTCGCGGGGGGGCGTCCGGTTGGGCAAGGCCCGCCGCTTGAGGCGCCACACCTCCGAGCCCCGCTGATGCAGGCCGCACCGTCCCGTCCCGTCGAGCGCCTCTCGTCACCTGGAACTGCTTCCTTGCGCAAGGCCTCCCTCTCCTCTCCGCCGCCGACCGAGCTCAAAGCCGAGGTGCGGCTGCGGCGGCGCAACTACCTGCTGTGCGCCGTGGGGTTCCTGCTCTGCGGCGCCTCGCACCCGCTGACGCTCGGACGGTTGATTCCCGAGGTCATGGTCATCCACGTCGCGTGGAGCCTCGTCTTCGTCGCGCTGGGCGTGGCGGTGGGGGCCCGGTGGCTGGCTTCGCGGTCGACGAGCGCGCTCGCGGCGCTCATCAGCCTCATCGCGCTGATGCTCGACATCCGCTTCACCGGGGGCATCTCCAGTCCCTTCTTCCCCGGCCTCTACGCGGTGCCGCTCATCATCGCCGTGTTCACGCCGGGGCACCGCAAGCCCACGTTGGTGGCCTGCGTGCTGACGCTGGTGTCGCTGCTGCTGACGTGCTGGTGGTCCGGCGCGTCGCTGCAGGTCACGCTGGCGCAGGTGTTCTCCTTTGCCTTCGTCGCGTGGGTGTCCGCGTACGGGGGGAGGACGTTCCGCCGCCTGCGGGACGCCGAGCGCGAGGCGGACCGGGAGCGGGTGGAGGCGCTACAGCGGCTGGCGGAGAGCGAGCGGCTTCGCGCCCAGGCCGAGCGCAACCGCGCGGAGATGGAGCGGCTGGCGGTGGTGGGCAAGCTGGCCGCGGGCGTGGCGCACGAGGTGAACAACCCGCTGGCCTACGTGAAGTCCAACCTGGGCTTCCTGGAAGAGGAGCTGCGCGAGCCGGCGCCGGACGTGGAGGAGCTGCGGCGCGTGCTGGAGGAGACGCAGCAGGGCGTGCAGCGCATCCAGCAGATTGTCGCGGACCTGCGGCGCTTCTCGCGCGACACGGCGGAGGCGGAGGAGCACTGCGCGGTGGACGACGCGGTGGCCGAGGCGCAGCGGCTGGCCTCGGTGCGGCTGCGCAGCCTGGGCGAGGTGGTGCGCGAGGTGGCTCCTGGGTTGCCCCCGCGTGCG
>JBKGHK010001049.1:0-2817 GCA_046520375.1 Pyxidicoccus sp. 3LFB2 | reverse complement strand
GCCAGGAGTCAGCGCCGCCGCGCCCAGCGCGGACACGCCCGCCACCGTCAGGTTGAGGGCGCCCCCCGCCGAGCGGGCCAGCACCCGCGGGAAGTGCCGCATCAGCGCGGACTCACGCTCGGCCATCGTCGTGTCCCCTGCCTCGTGCTCCGGCCATGCCCGTCCCGTGCCCCTTCCCTCAGAAGAAGGACGCCATGTCCCGATACACCTGGACGATGTCGTCGACATTGCCCCGGGCACTGGAGCCCTTGCCCGCCTCGGCGATGCCCTCCAGCACTCCGCCCTCCGCGCCCTCCCCGTAGGCGATGGTGAAGATGCGCACCGCGGCGTCCTGCTCGTCGCTGGAGGTGAGCCCCTGCTTGAGCTGGCCGAGGGTGATGGTGCTGCTCTCGTCCCGGCCGTCCGTCATCACCATCACCGCGTGGATGCGACCCGGGTCCTGCTGCGCCCGTGCCTGGGCCACCTTGTAGGCGGCCTGCGTGGCGCCGTACAGCGCGGTGCCGCCCGAGGCGATGGTGTTGTCGATGCGGCGGGCCAGGTCCACGCGCCCCTGGCCATCCAGCGCGACGGGGCCCACGGGCGTGTACACGTTGTTGTCGAAGAACAGCAGCGTCACCTCGTCGCGGTCCGACAGCGTCTCCAGGAAGCGCTTCGCGCCCACCTTCGCCTCGGCCAGCGGACGGCCCTGCATGCTGCCGGACTTGTCGAAGACAAAGATGACGTCGGTGGGCTTCTTCGTCTGGCGCCAGACGGCCAGCAGCTTCTCCAGCACGTCCGCGTCCGGCACCTCGAGCAGCGTCTGAGGCTGCTTGGGGTCCGCGCCATGCGCGGTGTCCACCGGCGAGGCAATGGACACGGCCGGGTCCGCCGGGCGGAAGCCCAGCGCCAGGGCGCGCTCCTGCGCCGGACGCCTCTTGAGGAAGGCCAGGAAGATTTCGGCGGCCTCCTTCTCCTCGGGGCCCACCCAGTCCGCCTCCAGCGTGGCGTACGGGTGGTCCGACCAGAAGGTGCCCTCCACCGGGTAGATGGACACCAGCGGGAAGGGCGCGCTCGTGTTCTTCGAGTAGGACTCGATGACCAGGTTCTCGTAGAGGACGGCGGCGGAGATGTAGCCGGGGCCGCGCTCCAGCATCTTGTCCGCGAAGAAGCCGGTGGACTTGCCGTAGTGCACCACCGTGCCCTCAATCTGCTTGAGCAGGTCCAGCGTCTTCGGCGACTCCACGTCCGCGGCGTGCAGCCCGCGCGTCTTGCCCGCGCCCGCGTACGCCTCGGCCAGCACCGACAGCAGGCCGGAGTTGGAGAACTCGGGGTGGGTGTGGCCCAGCTTGAAGCGGCCCCACTCGGCGTGGCCGTAGGCGGCCCAGCCCTGGGGATTGGCGGCCACCTTCATCAAGTCCGCCCAGCCAAGGGGCTTGCCGGGCCAGCCCAGCGCCTCGGCCATGGGCTTCCACATGGCGATGACGATGGGCGACAGCAGCACCGGCTCGCCGGCCCCCACCACCGGCTGCGTGCGGCCGGTGGCCTGCGCCCACGCGCTGTTGAGCAGGGGCAGGTAGGCGCTGGAGGCCGGGCTGTAGACGTGGGCCTTCAGCCGGCCGGAGACAATCTCCTGCTGCGCCTCGCCGGAGCCCAGCGCCTTGCCCTCGACGCGGATGCGGCGGCCGGACCTGGTGGTGGCGCCGCTGGCCTCGAAGGCGCGCGCCTGCTCCTCCAGCCAGGTCTTCTTCTCGCTCCCGTAGGCCACGGTGAGCACCACGGCCGAGCCCGGCTTCGCGGACGCACCGCTCCGGGCGCGTGAGGACTCCCCTGCTCCCGAGGAGGCGCCGTCGCCGCACTTGCAGGCCGCCAGCAGCACCAGCGCGAGACATCCCACATGAAGCTTCCACATCGTCGGTTTCTCCCAGGTGCCGTCGGTCACCACTGTGAAACGCACCGACGCCACGCCACAAGGAGCGCCCGTCCAACTCACCTCGTTCTTGCACCCCTGTCACACCAACGTCACGGAAGCGGGGCGCGCACGTGGCGGCGCGTCCTCTCGCCGGGCGAGGTGCCAGTCACCCTCCCCTGCTGGCACCCAGGGTCGCGGCGTTTGTTTGCGTTCAAACCGAGTGGCAGAATGAGGGGATGAGGGCGAATCTTCAGCGGCTGGTGCTGATGGGAGTGGGCGTGGCGCTCGGCGCCTGTGCGGCGAGGCCCGCGCCTCCGGTGCAGCGGTATGTGCTGGGCATGTCCCGCGCGGAGTACCGGGACTACCGGGGGACGAAGGTCACCCCGTGTGACGCGGAGCCCCGGTGGCTGGCCGATGAGCTGACGACGGTGAACGGCCTGCTATCGCGCTTCCTCCGGGAGACGGAGCAGCTGCCTGCCGTGGACGCACCGGAGCATGGGGCGCGGGTGGCGCTGCTCCAGGAAGCCACGCGGACGCTGCCTCCGCTGCTGGAGGTGCACGGGGGCACCCTGCGAGGGCTGGAGCAGTGTGGCTTCCGCCGCTCGGGGGCGTTTCCGGAGATTGCCCAGCGCGGTGCGGAGCTGGTGGCGGCCACGAAGGCCCGGCTCGCCCAGGCCCCAGCGGCGCTGGAGGCGGCGGCGCTGAATGAGGCCCGACGCCAGTGGAAGGAGCAGGCCCCACAGCGGGAAGCGACGGCGCGCGGCACCTGGTGCCCGGACCCGCCGAAGGTGGGACAGCCGGACGTGTACTACGCGCGCGAGGAGGCGGATGGCCGCACCGCGTGGCGCTTCTGTGACGGGCACCGCGTGGAGCGCGCTCCGGGTGGCGAGCCCCAGCTCATCGAGCCGGAGGGGCTGACGCGCCGCGAG
>JBKGHK010001048.1:0-2818 GCA_046520375.1 Pyxidicoccus sp. 3LFB2 | reverse complement strand
CCGCGCGCGGCAGGCAGTAGCCCCCCGCCCCGCCGTCCCCGTCGCCCGCGCAGCACGCCGCCTGGGACGGCTCGCACGGAGTCTGTGGATCACACGTGGGCACGCAGATGGAGCGGCCGTACTCCTCCACGAAGCGGCACGCCTCGCCCGCCGCGCAGGCGCCTCCGTCGCGTGAAGGGTCGCAGTCGGCCCACAGCACGCCGCCATCCGCCAGGGGCAGTGGGACTTCCGGGGTGGAGTCCTCGCCGCAGGCCAGGATGAGCAGGGTGAGCGACAATGTCGCACACGCGAGGGAGGTGAGCGTCTTCTTCATGCGAGCGGGCCCGGTGCGAGGGAGAGGACTTCCGAGGGGGGGGGATGGACCGTCGCGCCGGCGCGCGAACGACGGGGCAAGTATAGAAGCTGACGAAGTGACAGTCTTGTGACTTACCGCTCGGCTACACGATTACACCCGCAAATTCCGGGTTACGGACGTGTGAACTCCTGGAAACCCTGGAACCCAACGCCCTGGAGCCCTGTAGGGCACCCTGCGTTATGGAGCGGGTCGGGAGGTAGGACCCATGCAGCAGCCGAAGCCGGGGGTGACGGTGCGCTTCTACGGGGCGCTGAATGACTTCCTGCCACCGGAGCGCCGCGGGCAGGAGTTCACCCAGGTGACGCAGGGCAGCCCGTCGGTGAAGGACTTCATCGAGTCGCTGGGGCCGCCGCACCCGGAGGTGGACGTGGTGCTGGTGGATGGCGAGTCGGTGGACTTCGCGCACCGGGTGGAGCCGGGCTCGCGCGTGGTGGCCTATCCGCCCTTCCATTCGCTGGACGTGACGCCGGTGACGCGCGTGGGCCCGCCGCCGCAGGAGGTGCCCCGCTTCATCCTGGACGTGGGCCTGGGGCGGCTGGTCGGGTTCCTGCGGATGCTCGGCTTCGACTCGCTGTGGCGCAACGACTCTGCGGACGACACGCTCGCGCGCCTGTCCCATGACGAGGACCGCATCCTGCTCACGCGGGACATCGGCGTGCTCAAGCGGGGCGAGGTGGTGCGCGGCTACTTCCCCCGCGCCACGGACCCTGCGCACCAGCTGGTGGAGGTGGTGCGCCGCTTCGGCCTCACCTCGCGCATGCGGCCCTTCTCCCGGTGCATTGCCTGCAACGGCCCGCTGGCGTCGGCGGAGCCACATGAGGTGAAGGACCGCATCCCCGAGCGCGTGGCGGAGCGGCACTCGCGCTTCCAGCAGTGCGCCGGGTGCCAGCGCGTCTACTGGGCCGGCACCCACCACGAGCGCATGCAGGCGCTGGTGGACAAGCTGCGCGAGCTGGAGCGCGCGGAGTAGCGTCGGGCGGAAGTGGCCCGCGTGGGGGTGTCCAAGGTGCGGTTCTGGAAGCCGGAGGATGGGCTGGGACATCGCCATCATCGTGTCCGAGGACATCAAGCAGGCCTTGGAGCGCATCAGGGCCCCCGGCGGAACCTGCATTCGGCCAGGGCGCCCTCGCGCCTCCAAACAGCGTTGTTCCCGGGTAACAGAAGCAACACCGCTTCCCGCGGACATTGTCATACCTGGCATGCGGAGTCGAAAAGCACCCTCGGCTGACCCGGGATTGGCAAACGCCTGCTGCAAGGATTTACTCCGCGCGCCGGCCTCCCGTTCCTGATGGCGGGCCGGCGCAAGGAATTGCCCTCCCCTGCAATCACTGTCCGTTGCCCCCGACTCCGAGGGCCCAGGCCATTCCCTGCCCACTCTTCAGGCCAGGACTCCCCATGCATCCGCGCAGCAAGACTCCGTGGGCACTGCTCTGCCTCGTCGCCGTGGCCCTCGCCGCCCCCGTGGGCTGTGGCGCGCCTCCTCCCTCCGAGGAGGTGCCCACCTCGGGCTCCGTCCAGTTCGCGGGCTCCATTCCCCAGGCGCTGGCGGGAGATGACGTCACCCGCGTCACCGTCACCCTCACCGCCACGGGCGTGCCGGCCTCCACCACCACGCTGACCCTGGCGAACGGCTCATGGAGCGGCGCCCTCTACCAGGTGCCCGCCGGCACCCAGCGCACCTTCACCGCCGAGGCGTTCAACGCCGAGGGCGCCCTGCGCTACCGGGGCCAGGCCACCGGCGTCACCATCGTCGCGGGTGAGACCGCCGTGGTGGCCATCACCCTCCAGTCCATCAACACGACGCCCGCCTTCGACAACACCGTCCCCTGCATCGACTCGCTCGTCGCGTCGGCCAGCACGGTGCTGCCGGGCGGGAGCATCACCCTGCGGGCCACGGCGCATGACCCGGATGTGAATGACACCTTCACGCATGCCTGGACGGCCACGGGCGGCAGCTACGCCACCACCGGGACGGCGACGACACAGTGGACGGCCCCCCAGACCTCCGGCACCTATTCCCTCACGCTGACCGTCACCGACTCGCGCGGCGCGTCGGCCAGCATCAACGTCTCCGTCAATGTCATCTCCACGGACGGAGGGACGGCGGGCAGCGCCAGCGTCGGCGTCTCCTTCAACACGTCGCCGACCGTGCGCGGCATCACCGTCTCCCGCTCGCCGGTGCCGGTGGGCCAGAGCACCACCGTCACCGTGGACGCCGTCGACGGGGATGGCAACACCCTCTCCTACCAGTGGACCGCCGCCTGCGCGGGCACCTGGACCCAGGCCACCTCGCCCAGCGCGTCCTTCACGCCCAGCGCCCTGCCCGCCGGAGACCCGTGCGGCAACTGCCCGCTCACCGTCGCCGTGACGGACACGCATGGCGGCCGGAGCCAGGGCACGCTGCGCGTCTGCGTGGGCCCGGGCACGGGCGCGAGCATCCCGCCCCGCATCGTCCTCACGCAC
>JBKGHK010001047.1:0-2819 GCA_046520375.1 Pyxidicoccus sp. 3LFB2 | reverse complement strand
CCCCACCAGCATGGACAGGCTCGCCAGCGTGCCCAGCAGCACGCCCGCCGCCAGCCCCGACACCAGCGCCAGCATCAGCCCCGCCGCCGAGCAGCACAGGGCCGACATCCACCACCCGCCATGCAGCGGAATCCCCGCGCGCATCAGCACGAGCCCCACCAGCCCCGTCATCAGCGGCGAGCCCACCACCAGCAACAGCAACAGGCGCTTTACATAGAGGCCCGCGGCCCGGCCACCCTCGGCCTGCTCACGCCAGAGCTGGCCGATGCGGCCTCCCGGCGCGCGGATGCCCGCGGTCCTCAGCCGGTAGTGCAGGTCCACCGGGCGAAAGAGTAACAACAGCAACAATCTCAGCAGACCGGGCACCTGCTCGGGTGCATCCACGGGTCCTGGCGCTGTTCCCCCCTGTGCCAAGGCGTCCCCCCTTTTTACGGGTTCAATCCCCTAGCCTACCCTTGCCTTGCCTCAGGATTTCAAGCGTATCGCCGATGAGTGAAATCACGGTGGAGGGCTCGTTGAGCGTCACCCCCCCGTCCAGGATGAGCTCCAGCCCGTGTCCGAGCTCGCTCTTGATGTCCTTCGCGTCGGTCAGGGGCTCACCCTCCGTGTTGGTCGCGGAGGTCGTCACCAGAGGGCGGCCCAGCGCCCGGGCCAGTTCTCGCACCAACGGAGCGTCCGGCACACGGATGCCCACCTGCTTCTGCTTCGTCATCATCAGGTCCGGCACCAGCCGCGTCGCCTCCAGGATGAAGGTGAACGCACCCGGAGTGAGGCCCTTCATCGTCCGGTACGCGAAGTTGCTGACGTGCGCGTACTTCGCCACGTCGGACAAATCCGGGCACAGAAAGGACAGCGGCTTCTTCTTGTCGCGGCCCTTGAGCTGGTACAGCCGCTCGATGCCCTTCTTCGAGCTGAGATCGCACCCCAGGCCGTAATACGTGTCCGTGGGGTACGCCAGGAGCCCGCCGCGCTCGAGCACCTCCACCGCGCGCTGCACGTGGCGCGGCGACGGGTGCTCCATGTCCACCTCGAGGATGGGTGCGGCCATGTCTTCGTGTCTCCTGTCCCGTCCTACGTGGGAGGGGAAGTCAGCCTACGCCGTTCCAGCCGCCTCGTCCGTGCGGATCTCCCCGCTGGCGGCCAGCGCCCGCCGCGTGAGCACCGGGCCCACCAGCTCGTGCGCGGTAATCATCGCGACAATCAACACTTCCACCTGGGGCCCGAAGGTGGGGAACGAGCGGGACACCAGCGCCGCCAGCCCGAAGGTGACGCCCGCCTGGGAGATGAGCCCCATCCACAGGTATTGCTTCAGCCGCGGGTCGTCCGCGGGTGCCAGGCGCTTGCAGGACAGCCAGATGGCCACGCCCCGCAGCGCCACCAGCAGCATGGCCACCGGCCCCACCGTCACCAGCGCGTCCAGCTTCAGCCCCGCTCCGGCCGCCGCGAAGAACAGCGCGAACACCGGCAGGCCCGCCTGCTGAATCGCATGGTGGATGCGCTCTCCGGCGTGCTCGTCCAGGTTGGCGATGAGCGCCCCGGCCGCCAGCGACACCAGCAGTGGAGACAGGTGCAGCCGCGCGCCGCCCTCGGCCGCCGCGAAGGACAGGCCCACCAGGAACAGCGGCAGCTCCTGCTTCACCCCGCGCATGTAGACGAGCACCACCATCGCCAGCACGCAGCCCACGCCCACCGAGCCGAACAGCTCCCACCCCACCGAGCCCAAAAGCCCCGCCACGTCCAGCCCGCCGCCGAAGCTGGCCTTCGTCACGCCCGCCGCCAGCGCGAAGGCCACCATGACGAACAAGTCGCCGATGATGACCAGCGCCATGAGGAACTCGGTGAAGGTGCCGCGCGCGCTCGTCTCCTGGACGATGGCGATGGTGACGGTGGGCGAGAAGGACACCACCACCGTGGACACCAGCGCGCTGACCGCCAGCGCCTGCGGCACCGTCATGGACGCCATGAAGGGCAACAGCGGCTTCACGGCGAAGGTCGCCCCGAAGCACGCGAGGAACGTCAGCCCGCACACGCCCGCGCACAGCAGCGCCACGCGCCCGCCCACCCGGCGGATGAGCCCCAGCCGCAGCTCCGTGCCCGCCACCAGGGCGATGAGGCTCACCGCCAGCCCCTTCACCAGCTCCAGCCCCTTCACGCCCGCGTTGGGGATGAAGCCCAGCGCGTAGGGCCCTACCGCCACGCCCACCAGCAGGTAGCCCGTGAGCCGGGGCAGCCCCAGCCCCTTGGCCACCTTGCCCGCGAACAGGCCGCACAGGAGCAGCGCCCCGGCCGCCAGCGTCACCGGCGTGCCCGCGTCCGCGCGCAGCACCTGGGCCCGGCTGATGACGGCCAACAGCCCCATCAACAGCAGCAGGCGGATGACGGCGCCCTTCATGCCACCACCTCCACGTCCCGCCGCGCCGGCGTCGTCACGCGCGGCGGGCCCAGCACCTGACGGAAGGCGGGGCCGGCGAGCAATTCATTCACCACCGCGCCCACCACCACCACGTCCAGCACCCGCTGGGACAGGCCGCCGGGCACCAGCATCCCGTACTCGGCCACCAGGCACAGCGCGAGGCCGCCCTGGGCAATCAGCGCGTAGCCCAGCTTCGGGGGCAGCTCCAGCGTGCCGCCCACCAGCTTCTGAGCGAACTTCCCCCCCAGCACCTTCCCCAGGAAGCGCAGCCCCACGAAGCCCGGGACGAGCGCCCACGCGCCCCAGTCCCGCGCGTGCACGCCGCAGCCCACCAGGAACACCAGCACCAGGAAGGCGGGCCGCTCCACCCGCCCCAGCGCGCGCGCCACCCGCTCCACCGTGCGCC
>JBKGHK010001046.1:0-2831 GCA_046520375.1 Pyxidicoccus sp. 3LFB2 | reverse complement strand
CCACGGGCCCCTCGCCCGCGACGGCGAGCGGCTCCAGCGGCTCGGCCCGGGGGCCCCAGCGCACCGGTACCCGCGCGGAGGCGATGTCCTGTCTTTCATTGCCCATGTCCGTCCCCCTCATCCCCTTGGCCTCGGGCCTGAAACCCGGGGCCACTCCTCAGTTCAGCGACTCGCCCGGCGCATCTCGAACGCACCGCGAGCCCGGGTGCTTCAGGCGTGAACGCCACGTCGGGCCCGCGGCCCCGTCGCACGTCCGACGAAGCGGATGCCGCGCCGTGCCTCGCACCGCCCACTCTTCAGGCCGCCACGCCCGGCACCACCTCGGCCACGGGCGCCAGCGCCAAAGAAATCTGCCCCCGCACCGCCTTGAGTTCCTCAGGCATCGCGTCGAGCGTGAACCCCGCGTCCATCTCCCGGGCCACGCCCTCCAGCTTCAGTCGCCACGCCGCCACCGCCTCGGCATCACCGTCAGCGGGCCGCTCCGTGAGCAGCAACTGTCCCGCCGTGGCGATGCGCTGCGCGCGAGCCCGGGGCCCCGCGCTGGCCTCCAGCGCGGCAGAGGCAAGCGCCGGATTCTCCGACGCGGCCAGCAGCTCCCGCAGCACATCGCGCGCGAGCGCCTGGGCCTCCTTCGTGGGCACCGCATAGACAAGCGGCCACAGGTCCGCGGTGCCCGGCACGCGCCGGCCCGCGAGCACGGCGGCGGAGGCGATGAGCTTCTGCACCTTCACCGCGCGGCGGTCGGACAGGGCAATCCCCGCGGCGCGCAGCGTGCGCAGCGCATGCGCCAGATGCGGGCGAACCCCGGACAGGTCCGCCTCACGCGCGGCCTGGGAGAGCACATCCAGGGACTCCAGCGACGTCGAGCGGGCCTCACCCTCCCCCCACAGCGCGGCACCGCCCGCGAGCAGCTCCTCCAGCCGAGGGTCCGGCACGGGCTCGACGAAGATGCGCGCGAGGAAGCGGTCCGCGAAGGCGGCGAGCGACTCGTCCTCCGGCAACGCGTTGGAAGCCCCCACGCAGACGCGCAGCGGGCAGCGCATGCGGGTGTGGCCCCGGCGGAAGGTGCGCTCGTTGAGGATGCCCAGCAGCGTGTTGAGGATGGCGGTGGAGCCGAGGAACACCTCATCGAGGAAGGCGACTTCGGCCTCGGGCAGCATGCCGGAGGTCTCCGTCTCCACGAGCCCCTCGCGCAGCTTGCGCAGGTCCACGGGGCCGAACAGCTCGGAGGGCTCGGTGAAGCGGCCCAGCAGGTACTCGAAGTAGGAGCCGCCGAGCGCGCGGGAGGTGCGGCGCACCGCCTCGCTCTTCGCCGTCCCGGGCGGGCCGATGACGAGCAGATGCTCACCGGCCACGGCGGACAGGGCGACGAGCTCCACCATGGCCTCGCGCTCGATGAGCCCGCGCCCCGCGTCGGTGAGGGCATCGCGAACGGCGGAGGCGGCGGCTTCGAAGGAAACGGACATGGGGCGTGAGCCTAACCGCCGGACTCGGCCGGCGCGAAGAGCACCCGTCGCTCCTCGATGGAGTGGAAGGGGTGCGGCACGTGCTGGGGGATGGAGCTGAAGGAGCCCGATGGCCTGCTCGGCCTCCCCCACGGTGAGTCGCGCGCGTCCGGACACGGCGTAGCAGGCCTCGCCCCTCGCATGGGGGCCCTGCGTGTCGGCCTGCCGCTTTCGAGCTGCCGCGCCGCCAGCGAGGAGACGTGGAAGGGAGCGGGCAGGTTGTCCGGCGGTACGCGCATGGGCCTCTCCGTGACGGCGGTCTTCTGGGATTCATGACACGGCCCTGGCGTGACAGGCGCGCCGGTTCCCGGAGAGCACAGTCCCGGGCGTACACTGGCGCGCATGAGAATGCTGTCGAAGTGGGTGGCACTGGCGGGCGTGCTGGGCGCGGGAACGGAAGCCATGGCGGAGGGCTGGCACGGCTACGCATCGCTGGGAGCGGGAATCACGCTGGACCACATGAGCGACTTCCGCGCGAAGGGCCCGGCGCTGCACGGGTACCTCGGCGTGGAGTCACCACCGGGCCTGTCCATCGGGCTGCTGGCGGAAGTCTCCGAGACGTGGGGACAGCAGTTCCCCGTGTCGGGAGACCCGACCCGGTTCGAGCGGGCCCAGCTCGACTACAAGGCGGTGGGCATCGAGGCGCGGCTGCGCTTCTTCCGCGACAAGCGCATCAACCCCTGGGTGGGAGCGCGGCTGTCCAAGAGCTGGTCCAGCACCTTCACGCCGAGCGACGCGGGCAGCCTCCTGCGCGAGAAGATCGACACCACGGGCATGGCGTTCCGCGTGGGCGTGGACGGCTGGTTCAGCCAGTACTGGGGACTGTCGGTCGCCACCGCCTTCCAGTTCTGCGACGTGAAGTTCACCGAAGAGAGCATCCGCGAGTGCGCGGACCCGCTGCACTCCGTGATTGCCGGTCCGGTGCTGCGGTTCTGAGCAGCGCGAGCCACCCGGCGGGCCCATGGCTGCCCGCCAGCCGTCCCATAGAGGGAGCATGGCGACAGGCCCCCATCTGTTCGTTCAGCGACGGACGCCCCACCTTCCGGAGCAACAGCTTCGGCTCAGACGGGGACGACCATGAAAGTCATTGGACTCATCGCGGCTGCCGTGCTGCTCGGCACTGGCTGCGCGCACGACCAGAACAAGCCAGACGACACCACGAACACCCCACCACCCGCGCAGGACACCACCACCAGCAGCAGCGCGGGGCTGCCGTCCGACTCGGCCCAGGCGAGCGCCCCGGCGCCACGGCCCGCGCTCATCTGCCGGCAGGTGGGCACCGGTGGCTCGGGGACGCAGCAACCCGTGACGGCCGCGCCGCAGAAG
>JBKGHK010001045.1:0-2833 GCA_046520375.1 Pyxidicoccus sp. 3LFB2 | reverse complement strand
GGTGTGGACGGGGCCGGCGTACTTCGACCGTGGGGCCCAGGTGGCGGACGGTGCGTCCGTGGGGCCCGGCGTGTCGGTGGGGGCGGGCGCGAAGGTGGGCGCGGGCGCGAAGGTGCAGAAGGCCGCCATCTTCGAGGACACCGAGGTAGCACCGGGAGAGACGCTCTCCGAGGTGCTCGCCTGGGGGCAGCATCGGATTCCCGCGCCGCTCACGGGGCGCTGAGAGTCCGCGGTGGGCCCCGGGAGCCGAGTCCCCGGGGCCTTGCTTCACTGCGCTGCGGGCACGGGCCGCTCAGGCGGCGTGGTAGCGGGCCAGCACGCAGGTGACGTTGTCGTTGCCGCCGGCGGCGTTGGCCAGGTCGATGAGCTGACCGCAGGCCTTGTCCAGTTCGGGGGTGCGCAGGAGGATGTCCTGCATCTGCGCGTCCGTCACCATGCCGCTCAGGCCGTCCGAGCAGAGCAGGAAGACGTCGCCCTCCTGGGGCTCCACGCGCGACACGTCCACCTGGACGTTCTCCTTCATGCCCAGCGCGCGGACGATGACGTTCTTGTGGGGGAAGTTCTCGATTTCCTCCGGCGAGAGCTTCTTCGCCTTGAGGTAGTCGTTGAGGAGCGAGTGGTCCTCGGTCACCTGCTTGAGCGTGCCGGCGCGGAAGAAGTACACCCGGCTGTCGCCCACGTGGCCCACGTAGGCCACGTCGTTGGCGAAGTGGACGGAGACGATGGTCGTCCCCATGCCCTTGTACTTCGTCTCGATGGTGGCCTTCTCGTAGATGCGGGCGTTGGCGAGCTTGATGCCGGTGGACAGGCGGTTCTCGTCGTAGTTGCGGGCCTTGTCCATCTTGAAGGGCCAGGTGCAGTCCTGGTCCTTGGACGTCATCCGGTAGAACTCGCCCAGCTCGTCCACCGCGATGCGGCTGGCGATTTCTCCGGAGGAGTGGCCACCCATGCCATCCGCCACGCAGAAGAGGTTCTCCTCCTGGAGCACCAGGAAGTTGTCCTCGTTGTGATTCCGCTTCATCCCGACGTGGGTGCTGCCGGCTACCTCGATGCGCATGCTCGGGAACTCTTCTTGAGGGGCGGGAAAGGAGGGGCCGAGGTTAACAAAGCCCTCGGAAATCGGTCAAAAGACGTACCGGCCGGCCATTCAGGCGGGGGGATTCAAGGCCGGGGACTGGGAGACCGGCTCGAAACTCAGTCGGTCACCCTCCTGCGTGCCGCTGGCCTCCAGCACGCCCGCCGGCAGCTCCAGCACCGAGCGGGACTGGAAGTAGACGGCCGACGCCCGCCAGGGGGGCAGCGCGGGGAGGAGCTTGACGATGACGCCCTGACGGTCCAGGAACACCACGTCAATGGGGATGCGCATGAAGAACGTGTGGATGGAGTTGCAGGGGACGATGTGCAGCCCCTCGCCCACGGCGAGCGAGCGCCGCCCCATGAGCCCCTTGAAGCGGTGCAGGAAGCCGGTGGCCCGCTCGGCCCGGTCCGCCAGCAGCCGCTGCCGCGTCTCGTTGTTCACCCTCCAAAGCATGTAGCGCCTTCTACCCCATGCTCGAACCCCTGGCGCGTCCTCTGCACCTGGTCCTGGTCTCCCCCCAGATTCCCCCCAATACCGGCAACGTGGCCCGGCTGTGCGCGGTGACGGGCTGCCGGCTCATCCTGGTGGAGCCCCTGGGCTTCTCCATCGACGACCGGCAATTGAAGCGGGCGGGGCTGGACTACTGGGACAAGGTGTTCCTGAAGCTGTATCCCACCTATGCCGCGTACGTGGCGGACTACCCGGACGCCCGCCGGTGGCTGTTCTCGGCCCGGGCGGAGCAGTCGCTCTACGAGGCCCGGTTCCAGGAGGGAGACCACCTGGTGTTCGGCTCGGAGGTGACGGGGCTGTTGCCGGAGGTGATGGAGTCCGGCACGGGGACGGCCGTCACGATTCCGATGCTACAGGAGCGACGCAGCCTGAATCTGTCCACCGCGGTGGGGATTGGGGCCTACGAGGCCCTGAGGCAGGTGGCCTTCGGTGGAGCGAGCAGGCAGGCACCCCCGGCAAGTTGAGGGGCGTGCCAGAGGGACTACACTGCGGCGCAGGATGACCCCGTCGCAGGCCGCCGAAGCGCTTTACTCCGCCCACAAGACCCGAGCCACCGGGAGGCTGACGCTTTCCGCGGGAGGGCGTGAGTCCCGGCTGCTGCTGCGCGAGGGCAACCTCGTGGGCACGCAGCTTGGGTTTGGATACCAGAGCCCCGCGCAGGCGCTCCTGCAGAGCGGGATGCTGGGCGCCGAGGCGCTCGACGCGCTGTGGGCGCGCGGCGGGGCGGGGGCTCCGGATGAGGAGCTGCTCGCGGAGTACGGGCTGGAGCAGGACGCGGTGGTGGAGCAGCAGGTGCTCGCCCACGTGCGCAGGCTGAGCGAGCTGGCCGAGCGCGCGGCCTTCGAGCCGGGGACGGTGGAGGAGGACTTCCGGCCCATCGCGGGGGCGCGGGTGGTGCGCGCGGCGCTGGAGGCCCCGGGTGGGGCAGGGCGCGTGGCGCGGGTGTTTCGCTGTGAGGACGTGGCGGCGTGTGAGCCGTGGCTCACGGATGCGTCCGAGCGGGAGTTCCTGGAGACGCTGGGGGAGTTCCGGCAGCCGGAGTCGCTGAGCGCCGCGCAGGAGGCACTGCTGCTCGTGCTGGAGCGCGAGG
Source organism: Pyxidicoccus sp. 3LFB2 (assembly GCA_046520375.1). Classification (GTDB taxonomy): domain Bacteria; phylum Myxococcota; class Myxococcia; order Myxococcales; family Myxococcaceae; genus Myxococcus. The sequence goes on along the minus strand of JBKGHK010001045.1, from coordinate 155 downwards.
GCTGCATCCAGGCGCTGTCGGTGGAGGACTGGGAGGCGCGCGAGCAGGCCCGGCGGGAGGCGGAAGAGGCCCGGCGCAGGGCGGAGGAGGAGGCCCGGCGCAGGGCGGAGGAAGAGGAGGCGCGCAGACGGGCGGAGGAGGAGGCGCGGCTTCGG
>JBKGHK010001044.1:0-2843 GCA_046520375.1 Pyxidicoccus sp. 3LFB2 | reverse complement strand
GCGGCCACCACCGACAGCAGCGAGTTGCACCGCACCACCACCCGCGCGGACGTGGCCACCTCGCCCATCCACCGCGCCTCCGGCCACTTCGCCGCCGCGTCCGCGTAGCCGATGACGTCATGCCCGGCGAATCCCACCGCCGGGTCCGGCAGCCCCCGCCGCGCGAGGTAGCCCTCCGCCGCATAGAGGGAAATCGCAATCTCCCCCACCTTGCGCGCCACCAGCGATGCCTCCTTCGGCCGCGTCAGCCGCACCGCCACGTCCGCCTCACGCCGCGTCAGGTCCAGCGCGCCGTAGTCCGTGAGGAACTGCACCTCGATGCCCGGGTGCCGCTCGCGGAAGGCACCGAAGCGCGGCAGCAGGTGATTCACGGCGAAGGCCTCCGTCGTCGTCACCCGCACCACGCCCTCCAGCCGCGCGTCCTCGCCGCCCGCCCGACGCTCCACCGCCAGCACCGACGCCTCCATCTCCTCCACCGTGCCCTGGATGCCCTGCCCCGCGGGCGTCAGCACGAAGCGCCCTGGCGTCCTGTCGAACAGCCGCGTCCCCAGCTCCTCCTCCAGCACCGTCAGCCGGCGCCCCACCGTCGTCGCATCCACCCTCAGCGCGCGAGCCGCCGCCGCGAGCGTCCCCTCGCGAGAGATGGCCAGGAAGTATCGCAAGTCATTCCAGTCCGGCATGGCGCCCTGCAAGATTGCAGGCCCCCCCGGCAATCTCCAGCGTTTCCGCATGGCCGCTTCCAGGGCATTCATGTCTCCACAAACGGGCCGCGCGGTGCGGCCCCCACACCCCGCTGGAGCCATGCCATGAACGCCACCACCCGCCTTGCCCTCACCCTCGCCGCCCTCTCCGCCGCCGCGTGCGGAGGCGCGAAGACGGCCGTCAAGCCGCAGGACCTCGCCGGCCGCTGGGACAGCCCCACCTGCGAGGCCAGCCCCAACGGCGACGGCAGCACCAGCTACATGCAGCGCCACTTCCAGCTCACGGAGACGGCGTGGACCTTGAACCTGGACGTCTTCGGCGACGCGCAGTGCCAGACGAAGCTCTTCACCGCCCGCCTCGCCGGCCCCTACACGCTGGAGCGGGACTCGGAGAAGGTGGCAGGCGCCACCGAGGGCAACTTCGGCTTCGGCGAGCGCTACCTCACCGCGCACGTGCAGCCGCTCGCGGACGTCTTCGCCCAGTCCGGCTGCGGCACGGGCACGTGGACGGTGGGCGCCGAGCAGGCCGTCCCCGCGGCCTGCCTCTCCTTCAAGGCGCTGGCCGAGTGCGCCACCGACCATGACCTGGTGAAGGTGGACGGCGACAAGCTCTTCTTCGGCCAGCGCCCCGCGGACAACGACATGTGCGCTCCCGGTAAGCGCCCGCAGGCCCTGGCCCCGCTGCCGGTCATCAAGGGCTGAGCCCCTGCGCCGCCGTCAGGGCTGAAGTCCCGCGCCCCTCCGCCGGGCCCTTCATGCCACCGTCGGCAGGGCTGAAGTCCCGCTCGGCCGGGTCCTCATGCCGCCATCAGGGCCAGGGCCCGCTCCGGCGACAGGTCCTCATACAGTCGGCAGGGCCGAGGCCCGGTTCATGCCGCTGCCGTCAGGGGCACAGCGCCCCTGGCGTCCGCGCACGGACCCACTCGCGCGCGGACCTGCCGATGTTTGACGTCAAAGAGCCCCTGCCCTTCCCTCGGACGCGGCCCCCACCGTCACTCCCGGACGCTTGGAGCGCAGGCCCTGCTGACGCATGCTCCGCCGCCGTCATGGCCCCCTGCTCCGGTCCTCCGTGCCCCGCGCCCGCCCCCACCTTCCCGGAGCGGCGGCCATGAGCGGCGCGCTGCTCGAGCCCGTCCGAGCCCTGGTGGGAGGCCTGCCCCGCACGTACTGGGTGCTGTGGGTGGGCACGCTGGTGAACCGGCTGGGCTCCTTCGTGGTGCCCTTCCTCGCCCTCTACCTCACGCGCGAGCGCGGCTACACCGTGGAGCAGGCGGGCTTCGTCGCCTCGCTGCATGGCGCGGGCTCGGTGCTGGCGGGGCCGCTGGGCGGTGCGCTCGCGGACCGCGTGGGCCGGCGCCTCACGCTGGCCGGGGGCCTGTGGCTGGGCGCCGCGGGCATGCTCTTCCTCGGCTTCTCCCGCGAGCCCTTCTGGATTGCCGTGGCCGCCTTCACGCTGGGCGTGCTCGGCGAGCTGTACCGGCCCGCGGTGGCCGCCGCCGTCGCGGACGTGGTGCCGCCGCTGGACAGGGCCCGTGCCTTCGGCCTGCTCTACTGGGTGGTCAACGTGGGCTTCGCCATCGCCCTGCCGGTGGCCGGGCTGATGACCCGCTTCGGCTACGTGACGCTCTTCATCGCCGACGCCATCACCACCTTCGCCTACGGCTGCTGCATCTGGCTGCTCCTGCCGGAGACGCGGCCGGGCCGCCCCACGGGCGCAACGGACGGCGTCACCCCGAGGCCTCCTGCGGCCTCGCCGCTCGCGCCCTTCAAGGACCCGGTGTTCCTCTCCTTCGGCCTGCCCATCTTCGCGGTGGCCCTCATCTTCTTCCAGGGCCACATGGCGCTGCCGCTGGACCTCGGCAACCGGGGGCTGACGCCGGCGGAGTTCGGCTCGGTGCTCGCCGTCAACGGCGTGCTCATCGTCCTGCTGCAGCCCTTCACCAGCCGGTGGCTGGGCCGCCAGCGCCGCGCCCAGGCCCTGGCCCTGGCGGCGCTGCTCACCGGCGTGGGCTTCGGCCTGCACGCGCTGTCCGCCAACGTGGGGCTGGCGATGCTCGCCGTGGCGGTGTGGACGCTGGGAGAGATTGCCCAGGCCCCGGTGGCGCCCACGGTGGTGGCGGACCTCGCCCCGGCGGAGCTGCG
>JBKGHK010001043.1:0-2854 GCA_046520375.1 Pyxidicoccus sp. 3LFB2 | reverse complement strand
GCCCTCGTCGAACCGGAACGCGCGGGAGCGGAGCGCGCGCCAGTACGTGCTCACGCCGCCGTGCAAACTCCGCGGAGGCACGGAGGGCCGCCGCCTGCTCGCGCATCCGGGCGAGCCGCGTGCCGCACCGCGCGCAGGCGTCCACATGCGCCGGAAGGGGCCGACCCCCCAGGGCCAGTTCGTCCAGCGCGAGGTCGGACAGGTGCTCACTCATGACGACGCTCCGCGCTGGGGCTCATGCGCAAGCTCGCGGGCGCGGGCCCTCACCTGCTCCAGCACCCGGCCCACCGTCTTTCGCGACAGCCCCACCACCTCCACGATTTCCTCCTGGGTCAGCGAGTCCATGAAGTGGAGCGTGGCAATCTGCAGGGCCCGCTCATCCAGCTCCCGGGCCAGGGCGCGCAGGAGGTTCCGGGCCTCCACCTCGCCGGGCGCCGAGGCCGCTTCTTCGGAAGACGCCGGCTCGCTCGCGGCCACGTCCCGCAGGGCACGCGAGCGCAGCAGGTTGAGGCTGACATTCGTGGTGACCCGGTAGATGTAGGTCATGGGGCGTGCCTCCGCGCGGAACGCGGCCCCGGACTCCAGCAGCCGGCAGAAGACCTCCTGCACGGCATCCCACGCGTCCGAGTCACGGCCAAGCAGGGTCCTGGCCCGGCGGTAGACCGTGGGCGCGTAAAGTTCATAGAGGGCTGTGAGCTCCGAGGCTCTCAGTCCTCGTGCCATTTCGACTCCACGTGCCTTGGACACGCGAGCGGGCCCGCGTGGGAACCGCCCCTTTCAAAAAAAGGGGCGGCCCCGTCTACGCGCCGCGCACCGAACGGCCACCGAAGGGAGGGTCGGCCATGACGGCTTGCGCCATCCGGTCCGCGAAGGCGCGGCCCTCCCGGGCATAGGACTCCGCCTCCTCGGGGGTAAGGCGAACCCGGACCTCGTACATGGCGAAGCCCCCCACCACGACTTCGAGAATCAGACTTCCATCCGGAGCGCGCAGCAGTCGGTAGAGGAGCGGGCTCTGGTGGAGCACCTCCTCATCGCTCAAGGGACCTCCGAGACCGTGGCCTGCGCGACGGGCGCGTTGACGACCAGGATTTCCGGGACGCCGCCGGACGTGTAGCCGCCGAACTTGAAGCAGTCCGTGTCCTCGGGCGTCTGGCACTTCCACACGCCCGGGTCCTCATCCACCGGCAGGCGCGCACAGGACTTCGAGGCCGCCAGGTCCAGCGTCATCATCCGCAGCGGCCCCTCGAAGTTCTTCGCGGGCAGCCCGAGCGCCTGACCGATGACGGCGGGGTCATGCTTTCCGTCCACCATGGACTTCGCGACGGCCTCCTGGATGGTGGCCGCGGGCGCGGCGAAGAGGAAGCAGCCGTTGTCATTGCACCGGCCGAAGTTCTTCGCGCCCGTCTGCACGACGAACTTCTGGTACGTCGCCTCGGGCATCAGCCACGACACCTTGCGGTCCTTGAAGTTCTTCTCGACGTGCGCATCGATGCCGTACGGGCTCGCGCGCGTGTCCGCCGCCTGGGAGATGGCCTTCTGCGCCTCGTCACACGGAGCCACCGTGGACTCGAAGGCGGGCTCGTCCGGGGGCGGCGTCGGACGGACGGTGCCGGTCGTCTTGCAGCCGACGACGGCGAACAGCGAGCACAGCAGGGCACCACGGAGAATGGCTTGCATGGAAGTTCCTCGATTCCAGGAAGAGTTGGAAACGAGGAACTATCACAACGCGGTTGCCGGGAGCGCGGGCGGAGTGCGGAGCCGCCCGCACCCGCCATGACGTCACGCCTGCTTCGACTTGCTGCGCGTCTTCTTCACCGCGGCGCCAGTGATTTCCAGCGACAGGTCCATGGCCCGCGCGGAGTGCGTCAGCGCGCCCATGGAGACGAAGTCCACGCCCAGCTTCGCCAGGCGGGGCAGCCGGTCCAGGGTGACGCCGCCCGAGACTTCCAGCGGGACGCGGCCGGCCGTGAGCTTCACCGCCTCGCGAATCTGCGCGTCGTCCATGTTGTCGAGCATCACCACGTCGGCGCCGCCCTCAATCGCCTCGGCGAGCTGCTTGAGGTTGGTGACCTCGATTTCAATCTTGGTCAGCCGGGGCCCGTGCGCCTTGGCGAGCCGGAGGGCCTCGGCGATGGAGCCGCCCACCGCCGCGATGTGGTTGTCCTTGATGAGGACGCCATCGAAGAGGCCGAAGCGGTGGTTGGAGGCGCCGCCCATGCGGACGGCGTCCTTGGCCAGCGCGCGCATGCCCGGCGGCGTCTTGCGGGTGTCCAGCACCTTCAGCTTGGACCCCCGCACCGACGTCATGGCCTGCTGGGCCAGGGTGGCGATGCCGGCGGCGCGCTGGACGATGTTGAGCGCGGTGCGCTCCGCGGCCAGCAGCGCGCGCATCCGCCCATGGCAGCGGGCGGCAACCACCTTGGGCTTGATTTCCTCGCCGTCGCGGCGGAGCAGCTCCACCTCGACGTCGGGGTCCACCGTCTGGAACACGCGGATGAAGGCGTCCATCCCCGCGAGCACCAGCTGTTCCTTGGCGACCAGCTCCGCGCTGCCCTCCGCGTCAGGAGGAATGAGGGCCTGCGAGGTGACGTCTCCCGCCGCCCCCAGGTCCTCATCGAGGGCGAGCGCGATGAGACGGTCGAGGTAATCCTGCTGCACGTCGCCTCCAGTTACCGCCGGGCCTTCGCCCGTGCCGTGGGCTTCGCCCGGGTGGCCTTCTTCGCCGCCGCCTTCTTCGCGGAGGCCTTCTTCGCGGGAGCCTTGCGGCCCGCCGCCTTCTTTGCCGCCGCCTTCTTCGCGGGGGCCTTCTTCGCCACGGCCTTCTTCGCCGCCGCCTTGCCCACGGCCTTCTTCG
>JBKGHK010001042.1:0-2854 GCA_046520375.1 Pyxidicoccus sp. 3LFB2 | reverse complement strand
CTCCCGCCGCGCCCGCCGCCCCCCGCTCCGGCCGCGGAGAAGCCCGGCCTCCTGGTGACGAGCCCCTTCGTGGGCACGTTCTACCGGACGCGGCGCCGGATCAGCCCCCCTTCGTGGACGTGGGCTCGGTGGTGAAGAAGGGCCAGGTGCTCTGCATCATCGAAGCGATGAAGCTGATGAACGAAATCGAGTCCGAGGTCTCCGGCCGCGTGGCGGAAATCCTCGTGGAGAACGGCCGCCCGGTGGAGTTCAGCCAGGCGCTGTTCCGCATCGAGCCGGCCTGAGAGTGCCGCGCGCAGCCTCGCGCTTTCGCGGGGTGCGCGCTCCTCGGACGGCCTCTGACGGGGAGACACCCACGTGTTCAAGAAGGTGCTGATCGCCAACCGCGGGGAGATTGCCCTGCGGGTCATCCGCGCCTGCCGCGAGCTGGGCATTGCCACCGTGGCGGTGCACTCCACGGCGGACGCCAACGCGCTGCATGTGCGCTTCGCCGACGAGGCGGTGTGCATCGGCCCGCCGGCGTCCAAGGAGAGCTACCTCAACATCCCGCAGCTGCTCTCCGCGGCGGAAATCACCCGCGCGGACGCCATCCACCCGGGCTACGGCTTCCTGTCGGAGAACGCCGAGTTCGCGGAGGTGTGCGAGAACTGCAAGATTCGCTTCATCGGGCCCCGGCCGGAGATGCTCCGGCTGATGGGCAACAAGGTCCGTGCCCGCGCTGCGGCGCGTGAGGCGGGCCTGCCGCTGTTGCCCGGCAGCCCCGGCACGGTGAAGGATCCGCGCGAGGCGGAGCACTTCGCCCGCGAGATTGGCTTCCCCGTCATCCTCAAGGCGCCGCCGGTGGCGGCGGCAAGGGGATGAAGATCGTCCGCGAGCCGGGCGCGCTGGCCCAGGCCTTCTCCACCGCGCAGGCGGAGGCCGTGGCGTCCTTCTCCAACGGCGACCTCTACATCGAGCGGTACGTGGAGAAGCCGCGCCACATCGAAATCCAGATTGTGGCGGACGAGCACGGCAACATCATCCACCTCAATGAGCGCGAGTGCTCGGTGCAGCGCCGGCACCAGAAGCTCATCGAGGAGAGCCCGTCGCCCGCGCTCACGCCGGAGCTGCGCCAGAAGATGGGCGAGGTGTCCGTGCAGGCGATGCGCAAGCTCGCCTACAACAACGTGGGCACCATCGAGTACCTCCTGGACGAGCGCGGCGAGTTCTACTTCATGGAGATGAACACGCGCATCCAGGTGGAGCACCCGGTGACGGAGCTCGTCACGGGCATCGACCTGGTGCGTGAGCAGATCCGCATGGCCTACGGCCACCCCCTGCGCTTCAAGCAGGAGGACATCCAGATTCGCGGCCACGCCATCGAGTGCCGCGTCAACGCCGAGGACCCGATTACCTTCGCGCCCTGGCCGGGGAAGATTACCGGCTACAGCGTGCCGGGCGGCTACGGCGTGCGCGTGGACTCGGCGGCCTACGAGAACTACACGGTGCTGCCGTACTACGACAGCCTGCTGGCCAAGCTCATCGTCCACGCCGAGGACCGCGAGACGGCCATCCGCCGCATGCAGCGCGCACTGGGCGAGTACGTGGTGGAGGGCATCCGCACCAACATCCCCTTCCACCGGGCCGCACTGGCGGAGGAGTCCTTCCAGGAAGGCCAGTACGACACCCGCTTCGTGGAGCGCCTCCTCGCGAGCGAGACGGGCACCCGCAGGCTGAAGAAGGCCGTCGAAGAGACGCCGTAGCGCACGTCCACCTACCACGTGCTTCCCGCCTGTCGGGGGGCCACGCGAGCAGGTGATCTGTCCCCTGGGGGGAGCCTGGCTGTTTCTTGACCCGCGTCGGAGGATTCCGTTAGCCTCCGACACTCCCCACTGCTGAGGATGGAAACCCGCGAAGTTCAAGGGGTTTCTGCCTGCTGGAAGCCCACCGCTCGATGGACAAGAACAAGATCATCGAAGGTGCCGCGAAGCTCGTCGCGAAGGGCGCCTACGACAAAGCCATCAAGGAGTACCAGAAGGTCCTGGAGGTCGACCCGAAGGACATCCGGGTGCTCCAGAAGATGGGGGAGCTGTACCAGAAGAAGAACGACAACGCGCAGGCGGCGCACTTCTTCACCAAGGTCGCGGAGAGCTACTCGTCCGACGGCTTCTTCCTCAAGGCCGTTGCCCTCTACAAGCAGGTCCTCAAGCTCAACCCGAACCTGCTGGAGGTGAACCTCAAGCTGGCGGAGCTGCACCAGCAGCTCGGGCTGATGTCCGAGGCGATGGCCTACTTCCAGATCGTCGCCAACCACTACGACAAGGCTGGCGACACCAAGGCGTCGCTCGATACCTTGAAGAAGATGGTGGATCTCGACCCGGAGAACGTGGCGTCGAAGATCAAGCTGGCCGAGCTGTACGCGCGCGAGAACATGGCGCGCGAGGCCGCCCAGGAGTTCAAGCGCGCCGCCGAGTACCTCAAGCGCAATGCGCGCGCGGACGACTGGCTCCGCGTGGCGGAGCGGCTGTCCACGCTGGAGCCGGAGAACCTCCCGCTCGCGAAGGAACTCGCCATCTCCTACCTGCAGCGCGGCGACCAGAAGCGCGCGCTCGCGAAGCTGCAGGTGTGCTTCAAGGCGGACGGCCGCGACGTGGAGACGCTCACGCTGCTGGCCCAGGCGTTCCAGGGGCTGGGGCAGACCTCCAAGACGGTGTCCGTCTACAAGGAGCTGGCCAAGATCCACCAGGAGCGCGGCCGGAACACCGAGGCCGAGGCCGTCTGGACGCAGATTGAAGTGCTGGACCCGCAGGACCCGGACCTGCTCGCGCGCCGCGCGCCCGCTCCGGCCCCGGCGGCGCCCCAGCCCATGGCGGCG
>JBKGHK010001041.1:0-2858 GCA_046520375.1 Pyxidicoccus sp. 3LFB2 | reverse complement strand
GCGGGAGGCGGGCGACGCGCTCGGAGCGCCCGTCCAGCGAGCCCTGTACGACGCGGGGCGCGGCAACCACCTGGGCGTGGCCCGCTGCCTGGAGGCCGGGCTCTCCGCCGAGCAGCTGGAGTCGCTCCGGCGGGAGTTCCTCGCCCGCCACCCCCAGGCCGCGGGGATGGCGCGGGTGCACTTCCTGTCGGGAGGAGGCCTGGAGCGCGACGGTCAGCTGGCGCGGGCCCTGGCGCACTACGAGCAGGGGCTGGCGTTGGATCCGCTGGAGCCGGGGCTGCTCCAGCGCTACCGGGTGGTCCGCCGGGCCCTGGCGGCCCGGGCCGTGTCCCCTCCGGGAAATGACAGGGCCCGGTCCCCCTGAGAGGGAGCCGGGCCCTGAAGTACCGAAAAGCGGAAGACGGGCGAGGACTACTCGCAGGTCACGTCGTCGCTCTTCTCGCCGCAGGCCTGCAGCTTCGCGGCCCAGGCGGCCTCACCACCGGACTCGCAGTCCGGGAGGTCGTTGATGCAGTCGATGGAGTCGTTCAGCTTGTCCTTGTCGCTGTCCGAGCAGCCCTCGAACTGCTCCTTGCACTCGTCGATGTCCTCGTCCGTGAACTCGATCTCGCTGATGACCGCGTTCAGCGAGGGACAGTCCTCGGTCTTCTCGTCCAGGCCCTCATAGGCGTCCGCGATGTCCTCGCACACGTCACCACCACAGCCGGTACCGAAAACGAGCGACGAGATGGCCACCAGGCCGATCATGATCTTCTTCATTGTGGATTCCCCCTCGTAAAGAGGTTGGTTGATCGGCGCGCATCCTAGCGGCCGAAAGCCCGGTTTCCAGTTAACATTGGATACGGGGCCGAGTAAACCACCCGGAGTGTGCGGGATGATCCTTCATCTGCCTTGACTCCCCAGGGCACATCCCGTAAATCCCGCCGCCTTTGGCGCGATTGGATGGTGGACCCGTCCGAAATGCGCGGTCGATTCCAAGGGTTGACCCAACCCGAAAGCTGACAGGGGTTAGACGATGTACGCAGTCATTCGCACGGGCGGTAAGCAGTACCGCGTCGCCGAGGGCGATGTGCTCCGGATCGAGAAGATCGCGGGAGACATTGGCGCCGAGGTGACCTTCACGGACATCCTCATGCTGGGCGGTACGGACAGCCCCAAGGTGGGCCGGCCGACCGTGTCGGGCGCTCGCGTGGTGGGCAAGGTCCTGGCTCAGGACAAGCACCGCCGCGTCCTCCATTTCCGGAAGGAGAAGGAGGGCTGGACGCGCCGCCGCGGCCACCGTCAGCCGTATACCGAGGTGAAGGTCACCTCCATCGCCGGCTAGTCCGGACGGTTAACCCCCACTTCAGGAGCAAGGTGTCATGGCCCATAAAAAGGGACAGGGTTCTTCGCGCAACGGGCGTGATTCCAACCCGCAGTATCGTGGTGTGAAGGTGTACGGCGGTGAGACGGTGACGGCCGGCAGCATCCTGGTTCGCCAGGTGGGCACGGTCATCCACGCCGGCTCCAACGTGAAGCTCGGCCGCGACTTCACCCTCTACTCCGTGGTCGACGGCGTGGTGAAGTACGAGCGCCTGGGCCGCGACAAGAAGAAGGTCTCGGTCTACCCGGCCGCTGCCCAGCCGAGCGCCTGACGGTTCGCCGGCCCCTGAGGCCGGCAGCCGTGTGGCACCCACGAGCGGGTCGCTTCTCCAGTCCACGCGCCTAGCGGCAGCGGGACGCGAGGGCGGCCCGCTCTGCGTTTTTCAGGAGTTCTTTCATGAAGTTCGTCGATGAAGTCCGCATTTTCGTGAAGGGGGGCGATGGCGGTAACGGCTCCGTCTCCTTCCGGCGGGAGAAGTACATCGAGCGTGGCGGCCCCAACGGGGGTGACGGCGGCAATGGTGGCTCCGTCATCTTCGTGGCGGATCCGCAGCTCACCACGCTGCTCGACTACCGCTACCAGCAGCACCACTTCGCCAAGTCCGGCGAGCACGGCATGGGCAACGACTGCAACGGTCGTGGCGCCGAGGACATGGTGCTGCGGGTGCCGGTGGGCACGCTGGTGAAGGACGCGGGCAGCGAGGAGCTGCTGGTGGACCTGGGCGAGCCTGGCCAGCGCTGGGTGGCGGCGAAGGGCGGGCGGGGCGGCCTGGGCAACATGAACTTCGCCACGTCCACCCGGCAGACGCCGCGCTTCGCGCAGGACGGGACGAAGGGCGAGGAGAAGACGCTGCGGCTGGAGCTGAAGCTGCTGGCCGACGTGGGCCTGCTGGGCTTCCCCAACGCGGGCAAGAGCACCTTCATCTCCCGCGTGAGCCGGGCGCGGCCGAAGATTGCCGACTACCCGTTCACCACGCTGGTCCCCAACCTGGGCATGGTCCAGTACAAGGACGGCCTGTCCTTCGTGATGGCGGACATCCCCGGCATCATCGAGGGCGCCAGCGAGGGCATCGGCCTGGGGCACCAGTTCCTCCGCCACGTGGAGCGCTGCAAGGTGCTCATCCACCTCCTCGACATGGGGGCGGAGGGCGAGGGGCGCGCGCCGCTGCACGACTTCGACATCCTCAACACGGAGCTGGCCAGGTACAGCTCGGAGCTGGCGTCCAAGCCGCAGGTGGTGGCCGCCAACAAGCTGGACCTGCCCGACGCGCAGGCGAAGCTGGAGTCGCTCACCGAGGCGCTGCGCGAGCGGGGCATCCGCGTGTACCCCGTGTCCTGCGCCACCGGCGAGGGCATGCAGGCGCTGATGGACTCGGTGGCGGAGGTGCTCTTCACCGGCCGCACGGAGAAGTTGCATGTGGAGCCGCCCGTCCGGGCCGCTCCGGCGCGCAAGGCGGGGGCGAAGGCGGCTCCGGCGAAGGCTCCGGCTCGCGAGG
>JBKGHK010001040.1:0-2860 GCA_046520375.1 Pyxidicoccus sp. 3LFB2 | reverse complement strand
CTCACCTGCGCCCGAGGGTGGCTCCAGGGCCGTGGCCAGTGTCATGGGCGCGTTGAGCGCGACCTGCCCGGAGACGGAGGACGGAGTCGCCCGGCCGCCCGCGCCCCATGGAGCCAGCACTCCCACCAGGAGCAGTGCCGCGAGCCCCACGGCGCCCACCAGCGCCAGTCGCACGCTCCTCGCGCGCCGCTCACGTGGCAGCGGAAGCGGTGCCGCCGCGAGCATGCCCGTGGGAGTGACCTCCTGCGGTGTCACCTTCGGAGCGGCCGTGTGTTCCGCCTGCTCCAGCGCCGCGAGCAGCGCGAGCGCCCCCGTGTAGCGCTGCTCCGGATTCAGCGCGGCGGCGCGCACCAGCACGTTGGCGAGGGGAGCGGAGAGCCACGGTGCCTGCTCGCGCAGTGCGCGCACCGCCCCCTGGGGGCCTTCGCCCAGCAGCCGACAGGTGCTCGCGGGCGGCAGGCCCGTCAGCGCCTCCAGCAGCACCAGTCCCAGCGAGTACAGGTCCGCGCGCCCGTCGACGGCCTCACCCCGCGCCTGCTCCGGCGCCATGTAGCTGGGCGTGCCGAGCCGCACGCCGCTGCCCGTGGCCTCCGCGCCTCGGTGCTCCCAGAGGATTCCGAAGTCGAGCAGCGTGGCGTGCCCGCCCGGCGACACGAAGATGTTCCCCGGCTTGATGTCGCGATGCACGCACCCGCGCCCGTGGATGAATCCCAGCCCCGCGCACAGCTGCCGGGCCAGCGCGAGCACTTCGGAGACGGGCAGGGGCCCGGGCACCGAGCGCAGGTAGCGCGCCAGCGACATGCCCTCCAGGTGCTTCATCACGATGAAGGGCCGTCCCGCCTCCTGACCGACGGCGTGAATCGGTGTGATGTGCGCGTGCTCCAGGCGGGCCATGGCGCGCGCTTCCCGCTCGAAGCGCGCCACGCTCTCCGCGTCCTCACACAGCGCCTCGTGGAGCAGCTTGATGGCCACGCTCCGCTCCAGCGCGAGGTCCCGGGCCCGGTACACCTGCCCCATGCCGCCCGCGCCCAGCAGCTCTTCCAGGCGCCACTTGCCCTCCAGCACGTCACCGGGTTGCAAGGGCCGGCGCTCCGGCGCGCGTGTCCGCTTCCCGGGCTCGCCCTCCAGCACTTCGCCCGACAGCGGGAGCTTGCGGGCCTCGCTCCGCGGAGCATCGTGAAGCCGCTGGGGCGCCTCGGTGCGCGTCCGCCATCCGGCCTCCCCGGCGCTCTGGGTGATGGCGGTGCACTCGGTGCAGGAGGCCCCTGGAAAGGGGACGGGCACTCCGCAGTTGGCACACGCGGAGGGTTGCTTGTAGGCCGCCATGGACGGCCCTATGTTGCCATACCCCATGGGCGTCTCCTCCACCGAACCGTTATCTCCCGGTGCACTGGCGGAGGGGCGGCCAGCCGTCCGCGCACCGCGCTTCCGTGTCGTCGTGGAGACCGGGCCGGACGCGCGGCGCGAGCTTCCCCTCGAAGGCACCCTGCTGGTGGGCACCCAGGTGGAGGGCGGCCTGAAGCTGAGTGACACGACGGTGTCACGCGTCCACCTGGAGCTACAGGCCCGGCCGGAAGGCGTGCGGGTGCGAGATGTGGGCTCGCGCAATGGCACCTGGTCGCTGGGGGTGCGCATCCACGAAGTCACGGTGGCCGGCGAGGCCCGCTTCACCCTGGGCAAGACGACGTTGCTCGTCCTGCCCGAGCCCGCCGACGATGCGGATGCACCCGCGCCGCGCACCTCCTTCGGCCGCGCGCTGGGGCAGAGCGCGGTGATGCAGCGCCTCTTCGGCGTGTTGGAGCGCACGGCGCGCTCGGCCTTCTCCGTGCTCCTGTTGGGAGAGACGGGCACCGGCAAGGAGTTGCTCGCCGAGGCGCTGCACCAGGCCTCGCCCCGGAGCGCCGGGCCCTTCGTCATCGTGGACTGCGGCGCGGTGGTGCCCTCGCTGATTGAGAGCGAGCTGTTCGGCCACGCGAAGGGCGCCTTCACGGGCGCGCACACCGAGCGCCAGGGCCACCTCGCGCAGGCGCACGGCGGCACCGTCTTCCTCGACGAGGTGGGCGAGCTGCCGCTGGAGCTTCAGCCGAAGCTGCTGCGCGTGCTGGAGTCAGGCACGGTGCGCCGGGTGGGGGACAACGCCGCGCGGGACGTGGACGTGCGCGTGGTGGCGGCCACGCACCGCGACTTGAAGGCGGAGGTGGCCGCGGGGCGCTTCCGCGCGGACCTGTACTACCGGCTGGCGGTGGTGCCGGTGAAGGTGCCCGCGCTGCGCGAGCGGCGCGAGGACATTCCCCTGCTGGCGCGTCACCTCTTCGCCCAGGCGGGGCAGCCGGACTTCCCGCTCACGGACGAACTGGTGAAGCGGCTGGTCGGCTACGACTGGCCGGGCAACGTGCGCGAGCTGCGCAACTTCGTGCACCGCGTCCTCGCCGCGGGCGACGTGGAGCTGCCGGACGCCGCCGGCCCCGTGAGCGCGGCGGCCCCCATGGCGGAGGACCTGAGCGGCCTCACGTTCAAGGAGGCCAAGGAGCGCATGGTGGAGGCCTTCACTCGCGAGTACCTCACCGCGCTGCTCGCGAAGTGTGGCAACAACATCTCCGAAGTCGCGCGCACCGCGGGGCTGGCGCGCAGCCACGTCCATGGCCTGCTCAACCGCTACGGGCTGAAGGGCGGAGACTGAAGCGCGGCTGGGTTGGCTCGAGGGCCCCCCTCTCGGAGAGGGGCGACCGACTCGGGCCGCGCTGTGAGGCTCAGGCCTTCGGGCCGGGCGACGTGCGCGCCGTCACGGTGCGCGTCTCCGGGGCATTGGCTGGCGCGCGCTCATGCGTCCAGGGCAGGCGCCCGGCGCCGGGAAGCCATG
>JBKGHK010000103.1:0-20572 GCA_046520375.1 Pyxidicoccus sp. 3LFB2 | reverse complement strand
TCCTCGCCTTCCTCGGAGGACTCCTCCTCGGCGGGCTCGGCGGGGGCTTCCTCGTCCGGCGGCAGGTCCAGGTCGCCTTCCAGACCCAGCAGGTCGCCGTCGAGGCCCAGGTCCTCGTCGTCCCGCGCGAACTCGGCGGCGGTGCGCTTGGGGCGCTCGCGGCCGGGCGGGAAGAGGACGATGTCGATGGAGTCCTCGGCGTTGACCTCGGCGGTGCCCAGCGCGGCGGCGACCTCCATGACGAGCAGGTGCCGGGCGTTGTCGTAAAGCTCACGCTCCTTGGTCGGCAGCGGGCGCAGCTCGCTCAGGACCTGGAGGCCCTTGACGACCTCGGCCAGGCCCAGGATGCCGCCCTGGGTCATCCGGTCCAGGTTGGTGCGGGCGCGCTGCTTCCAATCCAGGTCGGCCTTGTCGCTGTCCGAGCGCAGGAACTCGAAGATGGCCTCCACGTCCTCGGCGGTCGCGACCTTGCGCACGCCGATGGAGACCACCTTGCCTTGTGGCACCATGACGACGGCGCCGTCTTCTTCACGCTTCATCGTGACGAAGGTGAGCTTCTGACCGGCCACCTCCTTCACGTCGATGGCGGAAACGCGGCAGACCCCCTGGTTCGGATAGACGACCCGGTCGCCGACCGCGAGCTGGAATGACGCGGACCCTTCAGGCATGTCCCCCTCACGGGCGAGGTAAACGTCAGCGGAGGCCCGGGCTTAGCACCGAGCCGCGCCGGACGCTACGAGTTTACCGGGTAAGTGCCGCCGTCCGGGCGTCCGTCACCTGGGCCTCCAACAGGGTGCCCAGCACTTCCTTCTGCCGCGCATCCAGCGCCGCCTCCACCTGGGCCTCCGTCGGCTCCACTCCGTCCACCCCCGGCTGCGCATCCACGCGCGCCGACCCACCGACCGTCCCCATCAGCGCCACCCCGAACACGAACACTGCCACCAGCTTCTTCATGGTGATGCCTCCAGGGCGCCCAGGGTAGGGGGCGGGCCTGGATGATCAATTTTTCGGCAACAGGTCGCTGCACGGCTGTAGCGCGGCCTAGGGAATGGGCGCGTCGAACAGCCGCCCCGGAGCCCGGACAGGAGGCGGGCCGCCAGGCGGTAGCACGGGGGAGACCTCCAGGAGCAGGGTGCCCGTGTTGTCGGACAGGTGGTCATCCGGGAAGGCGAGCTGCAGCCAGGACGCACCCCGCAGGCGCACGGGCTGCCCGACCTCCAGCAGCTCCAGGACGCCCGAGGACGACTCGGGGCCCTCGCCCCGGCCGTACAGGCCCAGCACCCGTCCCACCGGGCCGCCATCGAAGCCGCGCGTGCGGGCGGGCTCGGGGCTGTCGCGCACCACCACTTCATAGGTGGTGTCCGGGTCCAACTGGCGCAGCACGAAGCGGTCGGCGCGCGACAGCTTCAGCGCGTGCTCGCGCGCGTCCAGCCGCACGGTGGTGACGGTGCCGCTGTTGCGCTCGCGCACCCGCACCTGGAGGGAGCCGTGGTTGTCCTCCTTCCGCGCGTCCAGCAGGAAGACATAGAGGTGCGAGGCGTTGCGGACGAGCCGCTCCTCGGGCCCCACCAGGCCGAAGGACTCGTGCGCGGGGAGCCGCTCGGTGCCCTCCAGGTAGTACCCGGCCTGCTCCACCGTCGCGGGGCCGCCCGTCGACAGGCGGCCCTCCACGCGCACGGCATAGGTGCGCGTCGGGTCCAGCCTCACCTCCGCCGCGGACAGGAAGGGGACGCGGAAGGCATGGCCCACGGCGGACAGGGTGAGGAGGCCGGCGGGCATGGTGGCCTCCTGCGGAGGCGGGACGCGCAGGGGCTTCGAGGCGAGCACGCCCGGAGGCGAGGCGCCGGGGCCCACCCTCGGGCGCAGCCGGGCATGGACGGCCAGGGTGGTACCCCGCTCGGCGCGCACCGTCTGGCTCCACGGCACCATGCCCGTCACATGCACCTCCAGCAGGTGCTCGGCGTCCGCGGGCAGGTGGGTGATGAGGGCGGGGGTGCGCGAGGGCAGGGGCCGGCCATCCACCCGGATGGTGGCGCCCGGCGGCGTGGAGCTCAGCTCCACGGAGAAGGTGCCGGTGTTGCCCAGCACCACCATCGCCACCAGGGCGAGCAGCACGACGGCCACCGGGGCGCCCACCACCACCTTGCGCGGCAGGCCGATGCCCCAGGGCGGAATGGCCGCCCGCTGCTCTTCTGTCTCCTCCGGCTCCTCCGGCTCGGCCGGTTTGACCGGGGCGTCGGGAAGGGGAATGGGCTGGGTGGTGGGGCCGGCATCGTCCCGCGTGTCCTGGGCGGGAGGCTCGGCGGAGGGCTCGGCGGAAGGCGGCACCCCCGGGATGGGCTGCGTGGTCAGCTCGCCCCGGGCCGTGGGCGAGGTGGGCCGCGGCCGCACGATTGGGGGCGAGGTGGAGGTGCTCTCCGGGCTGAAGGCCGGGGAGCTGGTGGTGGTGGAGGGCGCGTTCCTCCTCAAGGCCGAGGCGGAGAAGTCGACCGGTGGAGGCGAAGGTCATGCGCACTGAGGGCAACGCCTCGCTCGTGGACCGGGTCCTCCGCGCGTCCTTCGCGCGGCCCGGCCTCACGGTGGTGCTGGCGCTGGCGCTCTCCGCCTTCGGCGCGGTGGCGCTCCAGGGGCTGCGGCGCGACGTATTCCCAGACCTGTCCGCGCCCATCTTCAACATCATCGTCCAGAACGCCGCCATGGGCGCCGAGGAGCTGGAGACGGCCGTCGCCATCCCCATGGAGGTGGCGCTGGCGGGCCTGCCGGACGTGCGCCGCATCCGCTCCACGTCGCAGCTGGGCGTGACACAGGTGACGGTGGAGTTCGAGCCCGACGCCGACTACTTCCGCAGCCGGCAGTACGTCGCGGAGCGCGTGGCCCAGGCCCAGGCGGAGCTGCCTCCGGGCACCGACGCGCCGCTCGTCTCCAGCCTCACGGGCCGGCTCAACGAGGTCTTCGAGTTCACCCTGGAGGCGGAGCCCGGCGCGGCCGACCTCATGACGCTGCGAGACCTGGCCGAGTTCGAGGTGAAGAACCGGCTGCTCGCCGTCCCGGGTGTCGCGGGGGTGGAGCGGCTGGGCGGCTACCTGCGCCAGTTCCAGGTGCAGCTGGACCCCGACCAGATGGTGGCCCGCGGCGTCAGCCTGGACGACGTGGAGCACGCGCTGGAGGGCGCCAACCTCAACGCGTCCGGTGGCTTCGTGGTGCAGGGGCCCATGGAGTGGACGGTGCGCGCCGTGGGCCGCGCGGAGACGGTGGAGGACCTGAGCGGCACGGTGGTGTCCCTGCGCCAGGGCACGCCCGTGCTGCTGGGCGACGTGGCGGACATCCGCGAGGCGCCCGCCGTGCGGCGCGGCATCGCCCACCGGCTCAAGGGCGAGGTGGTGAGCTGCCGGGTCATCAAGCAGTTCGGCGCGGACACGGAGCGCGTGGCGGAGGGCGTGCGCGCGGCAATCTCGGAGCTGGGCAAGGCGCTGCCTCCGGGCGTGCAGCTGCGCATCGTGTATGACCAGTCGGAGCTGGTGGACTCCGCGCTGGGCGGCGTCAGCCGGGCGATTCTGCTCGGCGCGTTCCTGGTGGTGCTCGTCCTCTTCGGACTGCTGGGGGACTGGCGCGCGGCGCTCATCGTCACGCTCACCCTGCCCCTGTCCCTGGCGCTGGCGGGCATCCTGCTGAAGGCGGCGGGCATCGGCATCAACACCATGACGCTGGGCGGGCTGGCCATCGCCGTGGGCCTGCTGGTGGACGCGGCCATCATCGTCACGGAGAACATCGTCCACGACTTGCGCGAGGGCGCGGGACGCAGGCCCCGGCGCGAGGAGGCGCTCGCGTCCTCGCTGGAGGTGGGCCGGCCCATCGCCTTCGCCACCCTCATCGTCGTGTCCGTGTTCATTCCCTTGTTCGCGATGACGGGGATTGAAGGGCGCATGTACCAGCCGCTCGCGGCGGCCGTGGTGGCGTGCCTCGCGGCGTCACTGGCGCTGGCCCTCACGCTGGTGCCGGTGGCCTCCGGACTCTTCCTCCGCGCGCCGAAGCCGGGGCAGCCGGAGGACGTGTGGCTGGTGCGCAAGGTGAAGGCTGTCTACGCACCGCTCCTGGAGCGCTGCATGCGCCGGGCGGGGCTGGTGCGGCTGGTGGCGCTCGCCGTCACGGTGCCGGCGCTGGGCCTGGCCTTCGCCGTGGGCAGCGACTTCATGCCCCGGCTGGACGAGGGCGCGCTGCTGCTCCAGACGGTGCTGCCTCCGGAGGCGTCGCTGGAGGAGGTGGACCGGCTCAACCACCTGATGGAGGACGTGCTGCTGAAGTTCCCCGAGGTGGAGGACGTGGTGCGCCGCACGGGCCGCGCCGAGCGCACCGAGGACCCGATGCCGCACACCATCTCCGACGTGCTCGTGGTGCTCAAGAAGGAGCGGGGGCGCTCGTTGGAGCAATTGGAGGCGGACATGCGCGAGGCGGTGGGGAAGGTGCCCGGGCTGACCACCCTCTTCACCACGCCGCTGGGCATGCGCATCGACGAGGGGCTGGGCGGAAGCCCCGCGGACATCTCCGTGCGCATCTTCGGGCCGGAGCTGGAGGTGCTCGCCGGGCTGGCCGAGCGGGCCCGCACCGTCATGGCGAAGGTGGACGGCGTGGAGGACCTGCGCGCGGAGCAGCTCAGCGGACTGCCGCAGCTGCGCATCACCGTGAATCGCGCCGCCGTGGCCCGGGTGGGACTGACGCCCGGAGACGTCATCCGCGCCGTTCGCGTGGGGCTGGTGGGCCAGGAGTCTTCACAGGTGTGGAAGGGACAGCGGCGCTATGACCTGGTGCTGCGGCTGGCGGACCACCGGCGCGGAGATGCCACCGCCATCCGGAACCTCCTGGTGGATGGGCATGACGGCTCGCGCATTCCGCTGAGCCAGCTGGCGCAGATTGAGGAGACCTTCGGCGCGGGCAGCATCCGGCGTGAGGCGGGCAGCCGGCGCATCGCCGTGGAGGCCGGTGTTTCCGGGAGGGATTTGGGCAGCACCGCGGCCGAGGTGCGGGAGCGACTGGCGGCGGAGCTGAAGCTGCCCACGGGGTATTTCCTCGACGTGGGCGGCCGGGTGGAGAGTCAGGAGCGCGCCGCGGAGTCCCTCATCGTGGCCATCGCGGTGGCACTGCTGGCGGTGTTCATCCTGCTGTACCTCGCGCTGGGCTCGCTCTCGGAAGCGCTGGTCATCGTGGCGACGCTGCCGGATGCCTTCGTCGGCGGCATCCTCGCGCTGCTCATCGCCGGGGAGACGTGGAATGTGTCCAGCCTGGTGGGGCTCATCGGCCTGTTTGGCATCGCCGTGCAGAACGGGCTGGTGCTGGTGGCGCAGACGAAGCTGCTCATGGAGCGGGGCCGGCCCTTCGAAGAGGCCCTGCGCGAGGCGAGCATCGGCCGGGTGCGGCCCAAGCTGATGACGGCGAGCACCGCCATCCTGGGCCTGCTGCCCCTGCTGGTGCTGCCGCTGCACGGCACGGAGGTGGAGCGGCCGCTCGCGGTGGTGATGGTGGGCGGGCTCGTCACGTCCACCCTGTTCACCCTGCTGGTGCTGCCCACGTTCTACGCGTTCGTGCACGGACTGCGGGAACGGCTCGGGCAGCGGCTGGCGGCGAGGAAGGCGGCGCCGTAGGACCGAGGCACGAGCGTGGAAGGAACGTTCGTTCCACGCTCGTGCCGTGAAGCCGGGGCTTCGGTTACCGCGCGTTGGTGACGACGTCCTCGCGGACCTTGCCGACGATGCCCTGCCAGTTGCCGTTGGCACCGTGGCCGTAGGCCTCGCCATCATCGCGGAACTTCACCGAGTGGTAGCTCCACTTGGCGAAGCCACCCTCGGTCGTGCCGGAGCCCAGCGTCAGGTCATTGCAGAACCAGTCGGACGGGTTGCAGTACGCACCACCCGCGCTGCCGGCGACGCCGCCGGTGGAGTGGTAGGAGACCGCGTCGTCGTCCTGCCCCGGGAGGATGCCCGAGTAGAACGTGCCCTTGGAGCCGGCGAACATGTAGAACCATACGCCGCGCGTGGTGTTGTGGTTGTACAGGGAGCGCGCCGTGGTGGTGACCAGGTCACCGACGATGGCGTCACTGGTGGCCCACTCGCCGTTGTCCGCCAGCTCGCTGCCGCCGCCCGCGCCGGACGCGACGTTCACCCACTTGATGTTCCAGCCCACCTGCGTGGTGCCATCCGTGTTGCCACACACGCCGCTGGAGTTGGGGACCGCGTTCTTCTTGTAGCGCGCGGAGCCGCCGTACAGCGACAGCGCGTAGCCAATCTGCAGGTCACCCGCGCTGTGCACGGCGATGTAGCACCAGTTCGTTCCAGTGCAGAAGCAGTCGAGCGCATCACGGACGCGGTAGTTCTGCCCGCCAATCCGCTGCCGCCCGTCCCAGTTGACGGCCTTCTTGTTCACACCGGCCGCCGTGGTGCTGGGTCCCCAGTTGGAGAAGTCGGCGTAGTTGCCCGCCTGCGTCCCACCGGAGTTCTTCCCGTGGATCCACAGCGTGTAGTTGGTGGCCAGCGCGGGTGACGCGGACAGGAGAATGACGGAGACCGAGGCGACGAGCGCCGTGCGGACGGAGAGCAACATGACGACTCCGGGGATTGCGAGGGGACTCCCCGGCGGGGACGGGGTGCTTTGAACGCTAGGCTGTTTTCAGCTCGCGCGAACATGGGTCAAACCGACCCAACCGGGTGTGCGCTCCCAAAGGAGCCACCAGGTGGTGAAACCCGGCGGCGTCATGTGTCACATGTCTTGCTGAAGACATCCGCATGACGCGTAGCGACATGCGGCCCCCGGATTGGAAGCCTCGCTGTGAGTCGAGACAGCGCCCCGAACACGTGGCACTCCGGGCCACCTGCCCGGACAAGGAGAGACGGTGATGAGACACGGCCTGCTGCCCTCGCTGATGACGATGGTCTTCGTGCTGGCCTGCCGCACGGGAGGCTCGGCTGCCGCTCCGGCGTCCCCCACCGCGAGCCCCCGGGTCCACCGTGCCTCCGCGAATCCTCCGGTCGAGGTTCACGGCGCCCTGCGGGAGATGATGCACGAAGGGCGCACCGGCCCCGTGGTGGAGGTGTCCCGAGCCACGGGCGCGCCCGACTCGGTCGCGGTGGGAGCGCTGGCCGGCCTCACGGGTGAAGTCACCGTGCTGGATGGCGAAGCATGGCTCTCCTATGCGGAGGCAGATGGAACGGCGCGCACGGTGCGCACCCGCACGCCTTCCGACAGCGCCGCGCTGCTGGTGGTGGGGCAGCTGCCGAACGCGCAATGGGTGACGCTGGAAGAGGACCTTCCGCTCGCCACGTTGTCGGACCGCATCGCCGCGCTCGCCCAGGCTCGGGGTGTGGACCTCAGCCGTCCCGTGCCCTTCACCATCGAAGGGCCCCTCCTGGACCTCGCCTGGCACGTCGTGGATGGACGGAAGCTGCAGAGCGGCCCCTCGTCACATCAGGCCCACGCCGCCGCTGGAGTGCAGGGCCGGCGCGCCAGCACCACCGGCGTGTTGGTGGGCTTCTACTCCTCCCAGCACCACGGCATCTTCACGCACCACGACAGCGACACCCACGTGCACGTGGTGCTCGCGGAGGAGAACGCCTCCGGCCATGTGGATGGCGTCACCGTGGGACGAGGCGCACGCGTGAGGCTGCCCGCGCCTTCCGCTCCCGCCCCACGGGAGGGGACTCAGCCCTGAGAGGCCCGAATAGAACTGGCGAAGTGGCCGGCAGTCCCGAGGACGCGGTTGCCAACGCCCCGGTTTTGTCAGGCACTCTGAGCCGGGAAGGCCTCAGGTGCGCATCTTCAGCCGCGTCTCGTGCACGGCGTCTCCGACGGCGCCGGGCTTCTCCTTCTCCGCGGCGCGCAGCAGGCGGAGGATGCCCGGACCGAGCACGTCAATCTCGGTGGACGCATACGTCTCCGTGCCGAAGCGACGGATGGTCTCCGTCTGGAGCTTCAGGATGCGCACGTCCTGGCTGAAGATGTGGAGCGCCACCGGCATCGCCAGCGGCAGCACGGCGCGCGTCAGCCAGCGCGGCAGCGGCAGGCGGAATGTCACCACCGCATACACCAGCGTGTCCCAGTCGGACACGGGCGTCATCGCCGAGGTGACGATGATGTGGCTGCCCTCGCCGATGCGGTACTCCACCTGGGCGATGGACGGCATGAGGAAGCGGTCGAAGTGCTGCACCACGCCGCCGCCGGGCGCCAGCAGCTTGCCCACGACACCACTGGGCCGCGGCTCGCCGATGTACTCGGCCTCTACCTTGTCGGCGCTGCGGCGCACCACCACGTCGATTTCGTTCCGCTTCTCCTCGGTGCGGAACAGGCCGCCATGGAGGTACGCGGTGTGCGGCACGTCCAGCGTGTTCTCCAGCGTGGAGTGCAGCGAGCCGGGAGCGCGCAGGGTGCGGCGCACGGTGATGTACTCGCCCGCGTCCAGCAGCGGGAAGCGGTAGGGCTCCGTCGTCGGCTCGACGCCGGGCGTGGAGTAGACCCAGACGAAGCCGTCCTGCTCTCGGGTGGCGTACGCGGTGGCGCAGCGGGCGCGCGCGCCGGGCTCGCCGAGGAAGCCCGGAATCGCGCGGCACTGCCCTGCCCCGTCGAAGCGCCAGCCGTGGTAGCCGCACTGGAGCTGCCCTTCCTTCACGCGCCCCAAGGACAGCGGCACGTTGCGGTGTGGGCAGCGGTCCATCAGGGCCGCGGGCTTGCCGCCCTCGCCCCGGAAGAGGACCAGGGGCGTGCCCTGAAGCGTCCGGGCCAGGGGCTTGCTGCCCAGCTCGCGCGAGGCGCAGAGGATGAACCAGGAATTCGGTAGGTGGACGACCGAGACGTGACCTGTGGGCGCACCGGGGGTGCGCGCCTCCTCGCGGGTGCTCATGGAGGGCAGTCTAATGGGGCGGACGGCCGATGCACGCGCGCCGATGCAGGGTGGAGGCGGCAACCATGCATCCGGGCACGCCTCGGGCCCTTCCAAGCAGCCACCTCCCCCGGCAGGGAGGCGTCAGGCTGGTCGCGTGCCAGGCGGCCTCCCCCTCCCAGTGTCCCCGACGAGGCCCGGGGAGACGACACCTTGATGTCCATGCCCACATTGCCCACCTCGGTGGGCTACAGCTTCAGCCGCCGCAGCCGGAGCGCATTGGCGATGACGGACACCGACGAGAGGCTCATCGCCGCGCTGGCGAAGATGGGGCTGAGCAGCAGGCCGAAGAAGGGATACAGCACGCCCGCCGCCAGCGGCACCCCCAGCAGGTTGTAGATGAAGGCGAAGAAGAGGTTCTGCCGGATGTTGCCCAGCGTGCCCTGGCTCAACCTCCGTGCCCGGGCGATGGCCCGCAGGTCGCCCTTCACCAGCGTGACGCCCGCGCTCTCCATCGCGATGTCCGTGCCCGTGCCCATGGCGATGCCGACGTCCGCCTGGGCCAGCGCGGGCGCGTCGTTGACACCGTCACCCGCCATGGCCACCACACGGCCCTCCCGCTGGAGCTTCCGCACCGCGTCGCCCTTCGCGTCCGGCAACACCCCGGCGATGACCTCGGAGATGCCGAGCCGCCGCGCCACCGCCTCCGCCGTGGTACGGCTGTCACCGGTGAGCATCACCACGCGCAGTCCTTCGTGACGCAGCAACTCCAGCGCCTCCGGTGTGGACGCCTTCACCGGGTCCTCCACTCCGAGCACCCCTGCAAGCCGCCCGTCCGCGGCCACCAGCACCACCGTCTGTCCCTCCGCGCGCAGCGACTCGGCGAGCTGGCCCAGGTCCCGCTCCGCCACCGCCCCTAGCGTCACCCGCGCTCCCACAGGCCGCGGCGCCCCGTCCCGGGGCCCCAGGATGCCCGCGTCCACACCCCGCGCCGTCATCAGCGCCACGTTGCCCAGCGCCACCTCGGCCCCGTCCACGCGGCCAGTGACGCCCTGCCCGGTGTGCGAGCGGAAGTCCTCCACGGAGGCCAGCAACACACCCCGCTCCTTCGCACCGGCGACGATGGCCGCCGCCAGCGGATGCTCACTGCCGCGCTCCAGGCTCGCGGCCAGCCGCAGCAGGCGCGCCTCCTCGAAGCCCGGGGCCGGCACCACCGACACGAGGCGCGGCTTGCCCTCGGTGAGCGTGCCCGTCTTGTCCACCACCAGCGTGTCCACCGCCTCCAGTCGCTCCAGGGCCGCGGCGTCGCGGATGAGCACTCCCGCCTGTGCGCCCCGCCCCGTGCCCACCATGACGGACATGGGCGTGGCCAGGCCCAGCGCGCATGGGCAGGCGATGATGAGCACCGCCACCGCGTTGACCAGCGCATGCGCCAGCCTCGGCTCCGGGCCCCAGACGCCCCACACCACCGCCGTCACCACCGCCACCGCGATGACCACTGGCACGAAGACGGCCGCCACCTTGTCCGCCAACCGCTGGATGGGCGCACGGGTGCGCTGTGCCTCGCCCACCCGCTGGACGATGCGCGACAGCAGCGTGTCCTTCCCCACCCGCTCCGCGCGCATCACCAGCGAGCCGGTGCCATTCACCGTGCCGCCCGTCACCTTGTCGCCCGGTGCCTTCTCCACCGGCAGGGACTCGCCCGTCACCATGGACTCGTCCACCGCGCTGGCGCCCTCCAGCACCGCGCCGTCCACCGGCACCTTCTCCCCGGGCCGCACGCGCAGCCTGTCACCGACATGGACGAGCGAGAGCGGCACATCCTCCTCGTGTCCGTCCTCGCGAATCCGCCGCGCCACCGCCGGCGCGAGACTCAAGAGCGCGCGCAGGGCGCCCGACGTCGCATGCCGGGCGCGCAGCTCCAGCACCTGCCCCAGCGCC
Organism: Pyxidicoccus sp. 3LFB2; assembly: GCA_046520375.1. GTDB lineage: Bacteria > Myxococcota > Myxococcia > Myxococcales > Myxococcaceae > Myxococcus. The sequence continues at coordinate 9,771 of JBKGHK010000103.1, read as the reverse complement.
ACCAGCGTGACGATGACGGCGGCGGCCTCGAAGTAGAGCGGCGCCGAGCCACCGTGCCCGGTGCGCAGCCCCTGGGGCAGCACCGAGGGGAACAGCGTGGCGAAGACGCTGAAGAGGTACGCCGCGCCAGTCCCCAGCGCGATGAGGGTGAACATGTTGAGGTGCCGGTTGCGCACCGACGCCACACCGCGCTGGAAGAAGGGCCAGCCGCCCCAGAGCACCACTGGCGTTGCCAGCACGAGCTGCGCCCACGCCAGCACGGAGGCCGGCACCGCGTGCTGCACGGGCTGCCCCGGAATCATGTCCGACATGGCGAGCACGAGCAGCGGCACGGTGAACCCCAGCCCCACGCGGAAGCGCAGCCGCATGGACTGCAGCTCCGGGTCTGGTGCCTGCTCGGGCAGCACCGTGCGAGGCTCCAGCGCCATGCCGCAGATGGGGCAGCTCCCCGGCCCCTCCCGCACGACCTCCGGGTGCATGGGGCACACGTACTCGACGCGCGCTTCCAGCACGGGTGGGGACTCGGGCTCCAGCGCCATGCCGCACTTCGGGCACGCGCCCGGGTGGTCCTGGCGGACCTCCGGGTCCATGGGGCACACGTACATCGTCCCGGGCACCGCGGGCGGCTCGGGCTCGGTGGGGGCGGTCGACAGGAAGCGGGCCGGGTCCGCGCGGAAGCGCTCGCGGCACTTCGGGTTGCAGAAGAAGTAGCTCTGGCCCTCGTGCTCCAGGCTGCCGCCCTTGGGAGCGCGCGGGTCCACCTTCATCCCGCAGACCGGGTCGATGGCGTGTGCCTGCTCGTCCGTGGGGGGAGGCGGCGTGTGGCCGGAGTGCGTGTGACGGTGCGGATGGGAGTGGGACATGGGGTTCTGAGCTCCTTTCGTCTGGGCGAACGAAGCACCCCGCCGGCTCTTACAGTGCGCCCTTCCAAGCAGAGGTAACGGCCATCCTCCAGGAGGGAAGGGCCCTCACCTTCCAGCGAAAGAGCAGCCTGGACCCGAGCCGCCCTGCCTCCCCCCCGGGCAGGCACGGAGCGCTCGGGGGGCTCTCATCGAGCGCAAGGCCGCGAAGCCGGAGCGTGGCCTCACGCTGAAGGGAGCTCGTTGTAGCCCGCGTCGCCGTAGGGCTTGAGCCGCTCCAACCACAGTGCCTCCAGGACGCGAAGCTCCTCCTTCGGGTCCTGGCCGGGCTCCTCGGGTTGAGCGAGGACGTCGAGCACCTCGAAGGAGAAGTTGTCGGCGCCGTAGCGCTTCCAGTCCTCCAGCAGCGCGGGGATGCGCGGCATGCCGGTGGTCAGCTCGAAGCGGATGCGGTTGAGCGCGCCGGGGATGTTGAGGCTGGAGCCCACCAGCACCTTGCCATTCGCACGGTTGCGGACCGCGAACACGCCCATCGGTGGGGGCTTCTCCTTGTAGGCACGCTTCAGCTCGGCGCGACTCGCCTTGCTGCCACTCGGCTGCGACGGGGTTTCCACGGGAGCATCATCAGAGGACATGGGAGCCTTCCGGGTTGAGGGAGAGGGAGTGCGCTTCACCGCGCGAGGAGAAGGAGTCAGCCGGGCGAGCCGCGCCGCGAGCCGCTCATGCGCGGCCCGGTCGAGCGGCTCCACCCAGTCGGGGCCCGCCAGCGTCCAGTCAGGGTCGGCGAGGTCCACGCCGAGCGCCGTGAGGAGGTCAGGCCCGCAGACGAAGAACTGCCGCCGGAAGGGAAACAGGTAGCCCCCTTCCGCGCGCAGCGACGCGAGCGCCTCCTCGTAGGAGGAGAACCAGCGGTTGAGGAAGAGCCCACCGACGCGGGACAGCAGGGCCTCGAAGTCCACGCGGGGCACGGCTTCGCGCTCGCGTGCCTCCTTCAGCTCCACCCAGGACGCGAACCCCTGCTCGCGAGCGATGACCGCCAGCGCGTGCTTGCGCTGCACCGAGTCCCGCCTGGCAACCAGCTCACCCGGTGACAGGGCCGCGAAGAGGGGGAGCGTGCGCAGCCGCTCCGCCGCCCGGCTGGCGCGCGACACGTCCGGCGAGCACAGCTCCTTGAGGAGGAGCGATGCGCGGACCTTGCATTCCTGGAGGGAAAGCGGCGCGTTGGCGCGAGAGACGGTTCCCATGGCAAGTCCCTGGCATACGGCCCCTACCCGAGAAATGGGCCGTTGAAGGAACTCAGCGAGAACTGTCGAACTGCCGGGAGAAGCGAGGGTGACGTCGTCTTTTTCGGGTCAGGCGCCCCTCGGCACCTGCCAGGGAGTTAACGAGGGGCCGGGGTCGTCGGCAAGGCCTTTCTCACCGGCTCAGGCGCGGGACGGCTTGCATGAACAGTCCAGGCAGCCGTGCGTGGCGCACGTCCCACAGCTCCGCTCGAGCTGCTTCATCAGCGCCTGCCGGGCCCGGTGCAGTCGCACGCCCGCGTTGTTGGCGGTGATTCCGGCCTCCTTCGCCACGTCGGGCACGCCGCGCTCCTCCAGGTCCACCTTGCGCACCAGGTCCGCGTACTCGGGCTTGAGGGTGGGCAGCAGTTCGCCGACGCAGGCGCACACGGCCGTCTTCAGCTCCGGGTCGTCGGTGGCCTCGGTGGCCTCGCGGGCCTCACGCTCCAGCGCGCGCCCTTCGGCGGCCTGCCGGCGGTAGTGGTCCACCAGCGCGTTGCGCAGCAGCCGGTAGAACCACGGCACCGCGCCCTCGCCGTCGCGCAGCGCTCCGCCCTTCTCCAGCGTCTTCACGAAGGCCGACTGGAGGATTTCCTCCGCCACCGCGCGGCTGCCCACGCGCCGCTCCAGGAAGCCGAGGAACTGGCGGTGGTTGCCCACCAGCGCGCTCACCACGTCCTCGCTCGCCGCCGCTTCTTCCATGTCCGTCTGCTCCCCGCTCACCGCACCACCAGCGTGCCCTTCATCATCTGCATGCCGCAGGAGAAGGGGAATGTCCCTGACTTGTCCGGGACGAAGTCCACCACCGTCTCCGACAGGCCGGGCAGCGGCCGCTTCACGCCGAAGTCGGGGATGAGCAGCTCCTCCCCGCACCCGCCCGAGTCCTTGCGCACGAAGCGCAGCCGCGCGGGGACACCCTGCTTCAGCGTCACCTCGCTCGGCTGGTAGCCGCCCTGCACGGTGATGGTCACCTCCTGCACCGCCCCCACCTTCGCCTCCGCGCTGGCGGCGGGCGCCTTCGCCGCATCCACGGGCGTCAGCATGAAGCCGATGAAGTACTCCGGGTCATCCGGCATGGGCAGGCGCACCGTCACCTCGCGCTCCTTGTCATCGGGAGGCAGCTTGCCGGTGAGGAACTCCCCCGACGCGCCAGGGAGCAGCGGCGCGGACGCACCGCCCGCCTCCAGCGTGCCCTTCTTCCCCGTCAGCGGCAGCGGCTGGCGGAAGGCATCCGTCACCCAGACGCGCACCTCGCCGGACTTCAGCGACAGCACCTCCAGGTGCGTGTCCCCGCTCATCGCCACGATGCCCCCGTGCAGCGGCGTGTGGTCGTGCGCCTGCATCGGCGCGCCAGGAGTGCCCGGCGTCCCATGCCCGTGCTCCTCCAGGTGCGCGGCGAAGCGAGCCACCTCCGGCTTCCCGTCCTTCACCACCGTCACCACCATCGTCAGGTGGTCGTCCGAATGCTCCGGCCCCTGCCCCGCGAGGTGGTCACCCGACGGCGTCAGCTTCACGTCCGGATGGCCCCCCTTCGCCACCTTCACCGTGCCACTGGCTCCCTCCACGGGCCGCACGTTGAGCGCCTCGTCCAGCAGGTACACGCGGTACCCGCCCTCGCGCGTCACCACCAACTCCAGATGCCCTCGCGCGGTGGACTCCACGACGCCTCCGTGAGGCGCGGCATGGGCATGGGGCTCCGCGGCATGCGACTTCGCAGCGGGCACCGAAGCCGACGGAGCCGGCGCCGCGGCGGGTTCATCCTTCTTGCTGCACGCGGCCACCAGCCCCAGGGCCATCACCGCCGCGATGATTCGCTTCCCCATCGAACAACCTCCAAGGTTCCTCACGGTGCCCGTCTTCACAGCGAGCTCGCGAGCCGCTCCTCGGGAGGTGCTGCCTCCGGGAGCGCGGTGTCTTCTTCGGCGCGCGCTGCTGCCTTGCGCGCCAGGTAGCGCTCCAGGGCCGGACGCCCGAAGCGATAGAACACGGCCGGGGTGACGAGCAAATCCAGCAGGGTGGAGCTGATGAGCCCCCCGAGGATGACCGTCGCCACCGGGTGCAGAATCTCCTTACCGGGCGCCCCCGACGCGAGCGCCAGCGGCACCAGCGCCAGCCCCGCCGTCAGCGCCGTCATCAACACCGGCACCAGTCGCTCCAGCGAGCCCCGGAGCACCAGCTCCTTGCTGAACTGCTCGCCCTCCACCTCCACCAGGTGCAGGTAGTGGGAGATGAGCATGATGGTGTTGCGGCTGGCGATGCCACACAGGGTGATGAAGCCCACCAGCGTGGCCACCGACAGCGGCTGACCCGTCAGCACCACCGCCGTCACGCTGCCCACCAGCGCCAGGGGGATGTTGAGCATCACCTGGAGCACCAGCCGCACCGAACGGAAGTGCGCGTACAGCACCAGGAACATGCCCGTCAGCGACAGCAGCGACAGCAGGGCGATGAGCCGCGTGGCGGACTGCTGGCTCTCGAACTGGCCTTCATAGGTGATGAAGGCCCCGGGCGGCAGCGACACCTGCGCTGCCACGCGCTCGCGGACCTGCTCCACCGCGCTGCCCAGGTCCCTGCCCGCCACGTTCGCCATCACCACGATGCGCCGCTGCAGGTGGTCATGGTGGATGACGTTGGGCCCCTGCGACTCCACCACCTCCGCCACGGCCGCCACCGGCACCCGCGCTCCCGAGGGCGTGTCCACCAGCGCCCGACGGAACGCCTCCGCGTCCACGCGCGCCCGCTCGTCGTACCGCACCAGCACGTCGAAGGTGCGCTGGCCCTCCAGCACCTGCCCCACCACCACGCCGTTGAAGGCCTTCTCCAGCTGCTCCGCCATGGCGCCCGGCTGCACGCCCAGCCGCGCGGCCTCCTCGCGCTTGAGCCGCACCTGGAGCTGCGGAATCAGCGTCTGCTGCTCCACCTGCAGGTCGACGATGCCCGGCACGCCCGCCATGACGGCGCGAAGCTCCTCCGCCTTGCCGCGCAGCACGTCCAGGTCCTGCCCGAAGACTTTCACCGCCACCTGCGCGCGGATGCCCGACAGCAGGTGGTCCAGCCGGTGCGAAATCGGCTGTCCCACGGACACGGACATGCCCGGCAGCTGCGTGAGCCGCTCGCGGATGTCCCCGAGCACCACCTCCCGCGCGCGGCCGTCCTCTTCCTTGAAGTCCACGTCCAGCTCCGAGTAGTGGACGCCCTCCGCGTGCTCGTCCTGCTCGGCGCGGCCGGTGCGCCGGCCCACCGTCTTCACCTCGGGCACGCCCGCGATGAGGCGCTCGGCCAGCAGCCCGAAGCGGTTGGACTCCTCCAGCGACGTGCCCGGCGGCGCCACCAGCGTCACCGTGGCGGTGCCCTCGTTGAAGGGGGGCAGGAAGGAGCGCCCCAGGAAGGGCACCACCACCGCCGCCCCGAGCACCAGCACCGCCGCACCCGTCATCACCGGACGGGGGTGTGCCAGCGCCACCTCCAGCACCCGCCGCGCCCGCGCCTTCAGCCAGCGCACCAGCGCGCTGTCGCCGTGCTCCAGCAGCTTCCCCTTGGGCAGCAGGTACGCGCACAGGGCCGGTGTCACCGTGAGCGACACCAGCAGCGACGCAAGAATGGACACGATGTACGCCACGCCCAGCGGAGCGAACAGCCGCCCCTCGATGCCGCCCAGCGCGAACAGCGGGACGAACACCAGCACCACGATGAGCGTGGCGAAGACGATGGAGCCGCGCACCTCCGACGACGCCTTGAAGATGACGCGCAGCGAGGACTCCGGCTGTGCCTTCGCCCGGTTCTCCTTGAGCCGCCGGTACACGTTCTCCACGTCGACAATCGCGTCGTCCACCAGCTCGCCGATGGCCACGGCCAGGCCGCCCAGCGTCAGCGTGTTGATGGACAGGTCGAACGCCTTCATCACCAGCGCGGTGATGACCAGGGACAGGGGAATCGCGGTGAGGGTAATCGCCGTGGTGCGCAGGTTGACGAGGAAGAGGAAGAGCACCACCACCACCAGCAGCGCGCCGTCGCGCAGGGCCTCGCTCACATTGCCGATGGCGGAGCGGATGAAGTCCGCCTGCCGGAAGAGCGTCTCCACCCGCACGTCCTCGGGCAGCGTGGCGCGCAACTCCTTCAGCGCATCGTCCACCTTCGCGGTGAGCTCCAGCGTGCTGGCCCCGGGCTGCTTCTGCACCGCGAGGATGACCGCGGAACGACCGTTCATTCCGCCGTCGCCCCGCTTCACCGCCGGGCCCACCGCCACCTCGGCCACCTGTGACAGGCGCACGGGCACGCCGTCGCGCACTGCCACCACCGTACCGGCCAGGTCTTCCACCGACGCACTGCGCGCGAGATTGCGGACGAGGTACTCGCGGCCGCCCTTGTCCACGAAGCCGCCGGTGGTGTTGCCCTGGGACAGCCCCGCCGCGCGCTCCACGTCCTCGAAGGTGAGCCCGAAGGCGAGCAGCTTCTCCGGGTCCACCTTCACCTGGAACTGCTTCACGCCGCCGCCCAGCACCGTCACCTGGGCGATGCCCGGAATCGTCAGCAGGCGCTGGCGGAGCGTCCAGTCCGCGAGCGAGCGCAGCTCCAGCGGCGAGGTGCGCTCCCCTTCGCTCTGCACGCCGAGCAGCAGGATTTCGCCCATGATGGAGGACACCGGCGCCAGGTGCGGCGTCACGTCGCGAGGCAGCCGCTCGCGCGCCACCTGGAGCCGCTCCGACACGAGCTGCCGGTCCAGATAGATGTCCGTGCCCCAGTCGAACTCCACGTAGACGATGGACAGGCCCACGCCCGACGACGAGCGCACGCGCTGCACGCCCGGCGCGCCGTTCATCGCCGTTTCAATCGGCGTGGTGACGAGCGTCTCCACCTCCTCCGGGGACAGCCCGCCCGCCTCCGTCATCACCGTCACGGTGGGACGGTTGAGGTCGGGGAACACGTCCACCGGCAGGCGCGTGACGGCCCAGCCGCCGTAGAGCAGCAGCGCCACCGCCGCCAGCACGACGAACAGCCGGTGCCTCAGCGCGAGGAGGATGACGCGGTCAATCACCTGCCGCCTCCCCTCGCCATGCGCAGCGCCGCCACGCCGCCCACCACCACGCGCTCGTCCTTCTTCAGGCCCTGGCGCACCTCGCGCCACTCGCCGTCCCTTCCGCCGAGCACCACCGGCCGCAGCTCGAAGGCCTCGGGCGCGGTGTGGACGAAGACGAAGGCGCGGCCTTCCTCCTCCACCACCGCCGAGGCGGGCACCGCCAGCGCGTCCCGCCGGCCGCCCTCGCCGATGGCCACGTCCACGAACATGCCCGGCCGCAGCCGGCCGTTCCGGTTGTCCGCCTCGAAGAGGACGCGCACGCTGCGCGAGGACTCATCCACGAGTTGTCCCACGTGGTACAGCCGCGCCGCGAAGTGCTGGCCCTCGTACGCGGGGGTGGCCACCAGCGCGCCGGAGGTGCCCTCCACCCGCGCCACGTCGCCCTCGTACACGCGCGCTTCCACCCAGACGACGGAGGCGTCCAGCACCGCGAACAGCGGACGCGCCGGGTCCACCTGCTCCCCCGCCGTGGCCCGGGCCTCCACCAGCACGCCGTCGATGGGCGCCACCAGCGGGAAGCGCGCCGTGCCCTGCCCCTGGCGTGCGCCGGACAGCACGTCGCGCGCGGCCTTCGCACGACCGAACTCCTGCTCGGCGGTGCTCACGGAGAGCCGGGCCTGCTGCACGTCCTTCTCGGCCACCACGCCCTGCAGGGACTCCAGGCGCGTGAGGTCCCTCCGGGCCTGCTCCAGCGCGGCCTGCGCGCGGGACACCTCGGCCTCCGCCTGGATGAAGCCCGTCGACAGGCCCGTGGCCTCCGAGGTGGAGAGGCTCTGCTGCACCAGCGCCAGCACCTCGCCGCGCTTCACGCGCTGCCCCACCAGCGGCACCGACGTGCCCGATGCCAGCACGCGGCCCGATACCGGCGCGGACACCTGCGCATAGCGGTCCGTGCGCGGCACCACCTTGCCCGGCGCAACCAGGCGCGACTCCAGCGAGCGCATCGCCGCGCGCTGCGTGCGCACCTCCAGGAGGAACTGCGTCTCCTTGGGCACGGTGAAGGCCACGCCGGGGACGACGGGCTGCTGCTGCGCGGTCTGGGGCTGTGCGTGGCCCTCGTGCGCGTGGGCCCGGGGGCTCGCGAGGAGAACGAGACATATAAAGGATACGGACCAGAGGAGTGGGGAGCACACCCACTCCGACCACAAGATACCCACAGGGCGCCGGGCGCCCACCGAGCCACCACGGGTGCGGCGCGCGGAGAACTCCACAGGCTTCGACCTGGTCATCGACCCGCTCACGACATCCCCCCCTTGCGACGCGACACCCACCACGCGCCCGCCACCACCAGCAGCACCGCACCGCCTCCGATACCCCAGCCGAGGCCCGCGCCACTGGGGCCCTCGTCGTGCGCATCCTCGTGCTCTGCCTCGACGTGCACCGTCCCCAGCGCCAGCACGTCCACGGTGTCGCCTCGGGTCACCGTCGCGACAGCGGCCAGCTCCACCTCGGGCGCCAGCTCCGCGTCCACCACGTAGAGGCCCGGCGACGCCATCTTCGGCACCAGCGACTGCACGGAGGCGCCGGTCAGCGTCAGCTCCACCTGGGCGCCACTCACGGGCGCATTCGTCGCGCTCTCCGACACCAGCACGCGCACTGGCGTCTTCGGGCCCTCGGCGTGCTCCGGATGCTTGAGCACCACCTCGAACACATCTCCCGTCGCCGCGAGCACGTGCATCTCTTCGCCCGGGGTGGACACCTCGGGTGCCTTTCCGTGCGCCTCCCCCTCGTGCGCGCCCGCCATCAGCGGCAGCACGAGCAGCGGCACCATCCACAGTCTCCGTCTCATTGCGGCACCCCTCCCGTGGGCAGCCGACCTTCCGCGCGCAGCAGCGCGGTGCGCGCACGAGCCAGCTCCGCCGCCGCGTCCACGGTCTCCGCCCTCGCGGAGAAGGCCCTGTCCCTGGCGAGCAGCAGTGCATCGAGCCCCAGCTCTCCCGCCTCGTAGGCACGGCGAACCAGCTCCAGGTTGCGCTCGACCGCTGGCCGGGCCGCCTCCAGCGCCGTGTGCGCCGCTCGCGCTGCGTCGAAGGTGCTTCGAGCCACGGCGAACTCCGCGTCCACCTCGCGCTCGCGGGACACCCGCTCCGCCTCGCGTGCCGAGCGCCGCGCTCGCGCCTCCGCCAGCTCGCGCTGGTTGCGCTCCCACAGGGGCAGCGGCACCGACAGCCGGGCCACGAGCAGGTGCTCGGTGTGCAGGTCCGAGACGGCGCCATGCGACTCGGGACGTCGCTCGCGCTCGTAGCCCAGGCCCAGCGTCGGGTCCGGGAAGCGCTCTCGCCGCAGCAGCTCCACTTCCGCCTTCGCCGCGGCTTCCTCCGCGCGTGCCGCCTGAAGCTCGGGCCGCTCGTTCAGCAGGGGCGAAGGCAGTGACGCACGAGCGGCGCGCAGCTCCGGCCGGTCCTGTGTTCCTGTCGAGCTCGCCACCACGGCATCTCCACGCTCCCGATGCAGCGCCTTCCCATCCTCCCCTGGCTCCGCTTCAGCCCCTACCGCCGCAAACACCGACACACTCCAGCGCAGCGCCGGCCGGGCGCCCCAGCCTCCGGTTCAG
>JBKGHK010001039.1:0-2870 GCA_046520375.1 Pyxidicoccus sp. 3LFB2 | reverse complement strand
ACCCGGTGGGGCCCACGTTGGGTGAAGGCCGCGGGCGTGGCCGCGCTGTCGGTGGGCCGCGCGCGCCAGGCCCGCAGGGGCTGGGTGATGCCGCGCCCCACCCATGCCGCCCAGGCCCCGGCGACGAGACAGCACACCAGCCCCACCACGAGCAGCGAGAGCAGCGACGCTCCATGGGGGCGGAGAAGACGGCGCGGGGCGCGGAGAAGACCACCGTCCAGGGCACCACCTGCGAGCGCGACACCGCGGAGTAGACCTCCATCCCGTCCACCGTCGTCGCCGGGAAGAACCCCTCCGGAGAGTGGACGCGCATGTCCTTGATGAAGGCCGGAGACGCCGGCCTGCCCACGAAGCGCGCCGCGCCCCGGCTGCGCGAGAGGATGATGCCCTCCTCGTCCACCAGCGTCCCCACCCACTCGTTGGGGATGCGCTGCTCGGACCAGAGCTTCTCGAAGTGCTGCATCGAGTACAGCGCCACCAGGACGCCGGTGACGCGCTCGCCGCGCCGCACCGGCATCGTCACCACCACCGTGGGCGGGCCGCGCAGCCGCTCGATGGGGTAGTCCAGGATGAGGGGGCGCCCCGTCTCCAGGGCCTGGCGCAGGTAGGGGAGCCCCAGCGGGCTGGCGACGGGCGTACCGAAAGGCGCGTCCGTGGTGAGGAGGGTCGTCCCGCTCGCGTCCACCAGGGCCAGGGAGCTCCACGGCTGCCGGGAGCGGACGACGGCCCGGGCTGTCGCGTAGAACGTCTCGTAGTCTCCTCGCACCAGGAGCTCGGAGTAGGCCAGCACCTCCAGCGCCCGGATGGACTGGCCCAGCTCGCGGTCCACCGCCAGCGCCAGCGCCCGGGCCGTCTCCCGCATGCCCTGCTCCCGCGCGTTGCGCTGCGAGGTGGCGAAGCGGTCCACGGCCCCCGCCGCGAAGAGCACGAGGGGAATGAGCAGTCCGAGCGCGAGCAGCGCGAGGTGGAAACGGAGCGGGCGGGCCTTCATCGACCGGATTCAGGGAGAGACGCGTGCATGGAAGGTCGGCGCCGTCAGGTAGGGAGACAGACGTCGCGCGCCCATCCTGCCCGGCCAGGGAGTCAAGAGGCACCCTCGTACCGTGGACTGGTACGGGTTGAACAGATACCGCCGGTGGTTCGCGTCACCCTGAACATCCACGGTGTACCCGGGGCGCGGTATCCTGGGGCCCTTCCCGCCTGAGCGGGGCAAGGGGGCCGCCGTGAGAGCCGCGCCGTGGGGGATGACCGCCGTGCTCGCCGTCCTGGCCGGCTGCGCGCCCACCACGCTGAGCCCCATGGGGGTGCGGCTGGTGCGGGGCGACCCGAGTCACACCACCACCCGCGCGGGCCTGCGCACCGGCCCCCGCCTGTCCGTGCCGCTCCAGGCGCCGGAGGACTTCCGGGGCAACAGCGCGCCCTTCCACTCGCCGCAGTGGAGCGTCGCGTACGACGCGGACGTGCGCTTCCCGCTGGGCGGCGGCACCGGCCTGCACCTCGGCTTCCAGGGCGAGGTCGGCTGCGACGAAGTCGAGGCCACCTGCCCCGTTCCGGTGCCTGGCTACGGCCTGTCCATGGGCCTGTCCCACTACTTCGGCTTCGGGGACGTGAGCATTGCGCCCGCGGTGACGCTGAGCGGGGCCACGGACTTCGGCCTAACCTCGCTGGGAGGCCCCGCCAGCGTGCTGGGCGCGGAGGCCTCCGCCTCTCTCGGGGTGCGGATGGACGACACGGTGGTGGGCGTCGTGCCCTTCCTCGGCGTGCACCAGGTCATCATCGGGGACCAGACCACCACGGCCACCTACGGAGGCATGGCGCTCGCGGCCCACTTCGAGCTCGGCAACGGCGAGTTCCTGGAGCTCACCACCGGCGCGGGCCGCGTGGACATGCGGGGCGTGGAGCCCTGGTGGGCGCCCATCTTCGGCATCCGGGGCGGCCCCTGAGCGCAGTGGCACGCCCGTCAACGTCGACTGCTCCATAGTCCCGTCCCGGCCCGTTGACACCCCGAGAGACGGCGGCGCACAGTCCGACGCGCCATGAGCATGAATGCCCCTTCGTATCAGGCGTGGCTGGAGTCCTTCGCCGCCGAGCACGGCGCCGCCGCCGGCACCATCCACGTGCAGCGCGGAGAGGACCTGGAGCTCGTCGCCGCCCTCAACATCCCCCCGCCCGTGATGAACGCTGTCCGGCTCGTGCCCCACGGCAAGGGCATGGCGGGGCTGGCGCAGGTGCGCAAGGCGCCGGTGCAGACGTGCAACCTGAAGGAGGACGACACCGGCCGCATCAAGCCGGGCGCAAAGGCCGTGGACGCGCGCGCCGCGGTGGCGCTGCCCGTGCTGGACGGCACGGGCCAGGTGCGCGCGGTGGTGGGTATTGCCTTCATGGTGGAGGGAGAGATTCCCGCCGAGCGCGAGCAGGCGCTGATGACGGCCGCGGCCCGACTGCCGCTCACGAATGCTTGAGCGTCGCGGGAGCTGACGGCCCCCGGCCCCGCGCGCGCCGTGGCGGGCTGGGCGGCCTTCTGCGCGCTGCTGCTGGCGCTGGTGCTGGTGCTGCCCCTGTGCGCGGTGTGCGCGCGGGGCGCGGGCCAGGTGGACGTGTCGCCCGTGGCGCAGACGGGGCAGATTACGCAGGTCATCTTCGGCGCGCTGCTGCCCGGGGCCATGGGCCCCAACGTGGCGGCGGGCGCGGTGGTGTCCGGCGCGGCGGCGCAGACGGGCGTCAGCATGTGGTCGCTCAAGGCGGGGCACCTGCTGGGCGCCACGCCGGGCCGGCAGCTCACCGCGCAGTTGATTGGCGTGCTGGCGGGCGCGCTGTTCGCCCTGTACGGGGAAGAGGCGGCAACGGACCGGGCGCTCACGGAGCACGCG
>JBKGHK010001038.1:0-2873 GCA_046520375.1 Pyxidicoccus sp. 3LFB2 | reverse complement strand
GGACCTCGCGGCGCTGCGGCCCGGGCGGACGCGCTGCGCGACTTCCCGCCTTCCTCACGGCCGAGGACCGCCAGACGCTGAATGCCGCGCTGGACGCGTACCAGCGGGCGCTCGGAGAGGGCGAGGCCCTGCTGGCCCGTGCCCGCGAGGCGGACGCCCGGGGAGCGCGGGACGAGGCCAACGTCGCGCTGCGGGCGATGCTGGAGCAGACCGCCAGCGCGCAGGCCGAGCGCCTCATCACCGGGTACCTGCAGCTGTACGAGCGGGCGCAGGCGCGCAACGAGCGCTCGCGCGTGGCCTTCTTCGCGGTGTCGCTGCTCTTGGGCGCGTACGTGCTGGTGGTGCTGGTGCGCCTGTCGCGCGCCTCCACGGAGCTGGGCAAGCTCAACGACAACCTGGAGCAGTGGGTGGAGGAGCGCACCGCCGCGCTCTCCCAGGCCAACGGGGAGCTGAGCGCCAGCGAGCAGCGCAAGGCGGCCATCCTGGAGGCGTCGCCGGACGGCATCCTCCTGTTGGACGACAAGGGCCACCTCTTGGAGCTGAATCCGGCCGCGGAGCACACCTTCCGGCTGGAGTCCGCGCGGGCGCTGGGGCGCGACTTCCTGGCGCTGGCGCTGCCCGCGTCGCTGCCCGCGGGAGAGCGCGAGCGCGTGGCCTCCGCGCTGGACGCGCCCTCGGGCCGCTCCACGCGGCTGGAGTCTCCGTGCCTGCGCGCGGACGGGAGCGTCTTCCCCGCGGAGCTGACCATTGCCCGCGTGGCCGGGGACGGGCCGCCGCGCTTCACCGCCTTCGTGCGCGACATCACCGAGCGCAAGGAGGTGGAGCGGATGAAGAACGAGTTCATCTCCACCGTGAGCCACGAGCTGCGCACGCCGCTCACCTCCATCCGCGGCTCGCTGGGCCTGCTGGAGGGCGGCATCATGGGCGAGCTGCCCCCGCAGGCGGTGGACATGGTGCGCATCGCCCGCACCAACACCGAGCGCCTCATCCGCCTCATCAACGACATCCTCGACCTGGAGAAGATGGAGGCGGGCAAGCTGGAGCTGAAGCTGGCCCCGCAGGAGTGCACGGAGCTGGTGGAGGCCACCCTCTCCGGGGTCCACGGCATGGCGGAGGCGGCCGGGGTGGTGCTGCGCTCGGACGTGGAGGGCACGCCGCAGGTGAAGGGCGACCGCGACAGGCTCATCCAGGTGCTCACGAATCTCGTATCCAACGCGGTGAAGTTCTCCCCCCGGGGGGCGGCGGTGACGGTGCGCGTCCTGGAAGCCCCGGCGGGCCGGGTGCGCTTCAGCGTGGTGGACCAGGGGCCGGGCATCTCCGCGGAGCAGCGCGGCCGCCTCTTCGGGCGCTTCCAGCAGCTTGACGGCTCGGACACGCGCAGCAAGGGCGGCACGGGCCTGGGGCTGGCGATTTCGCAGGCGATTGTCGACCAGCACGGCGGCCGAATCGAAGTGGAGAGCGAGGAGGGCAGGGGCTCCACCTTCAGCTTCACCCTGGAGGCGGCGAGGCCCGCGGCCCAGGCGGACCCGACGGCGGTGCGCGACGAGTCCCGCTACAACGTGCTGGTGGCCACCGCGGACACGGAGCTGTCCACGCTGCTGCGCGGGCTGCTCGCGGCCGAGGGCTACCGCGTGGTGCGCGCGGCGAACCTCGCGGAGGCGGCGAAGGCGCTGGAGGAGTCGCTGCCGGACGCGCTGGTGGTGGACACGCAGATGCCGGACGGGCAGGCGCTGGACTGGGTGCGGCGGCTGCGCGAGCAGGCACGCACGCGCGAGCTGCCGGTGCTGGCGCTGTCCGGGCGCTCGACGGAGGAGTCGGGCGTGGGCACGCCGCTATGGGTGGACTGGATGACGAAGCCGCTGGAGGAGACGCGGCTGCTCAAGGCCCTGCGCTACGCCATGCGGCAGCCCGGGCAGGCGCGGGTGCTGGTGGTGGATGACGACGATGCCACCCGGCGGGTGCTCTGCGCGCAGCTGGAGCGGCTGGGCGGCGTGCATGTCTTCGAAGCGGCGGACGGTGAGAGCGCGGTGGCGCTGGCGCGCGAGACGACGCCGGACCTCATCGTCCTGGACGTGGGGCTGCCCCGGCTGGACGGCTTCGAGGTGGTGGACATCCTGCGCCAGGGCAAGGGCCGGGCCACGCCGCTGATTGTCTTCACGGGACGCGAGCTGTCGCGCACGGACCAGCGGCAGCTGACGCTGGGGATTACACGACACCTGACCAAGGCGCGCTCCTCGGAGGACGAGCTGGTGTCCTCCGTGCGCGAGCTCCTCAATGGCCTGCTGGCGCGGCGGGATGCCGCGACGGCGGCGGCGGGAAAGGCTTCTTCATGAGCAGCGGCAGGACGCTCCTCTTCCTCGAGGACGACAAGGACTTGCAGACGCTGGTCTCCACCTTCCTGCGGGAGAAGGGCTACCGCGTGGAGCCCGCGCGCACCGCCCCGGAGGCGCTGGCCCTGCTGGCGCGCATGCCGGTGGACGCGGCGATTGTGGACGGCCTGCTGCCGGGCATGACGGGCGCGGACTTCATCCGCGAGCTGCGCAAGACGCAGCCGCAGTTGCCCGTGCTCTTCGCGTCCGCCTTCTGGAAGGACCTGAAGAGCCACGAGCTATTGACGCGGCAATTGGGCGTGGCGCGCATCATCCACAAGCCGTACCGGCCGGAGGAGCTGCTCGTCTGGGTGGCGCAGCTGTTCGCGCCCGTCACGCCGCCGCCCCCGCCGCCCGAGGCGCTGGAGGAGGCGGAGGTGGTGGGGGACGACCTGGCCGCCAGCCTCGCCGCGCTCAACGCGGAGTACGGCTCGCGGCTGCGCGAGAAGGTGGCCGGGCTGGAGGCGCTGCTGGGCCGCGTGCGCGCGGGCGAGCGCGAGGGGC
>JBKGHK010001037.1:0-2876 GCA_046520375.1 Pyxidicoccus sp. 3LFB2 | reverse complement strand
GACGTGGGCCTGGGCCCGACGAACCCATCCGGCCGGGCCGGGGGAGGCCGGGCTCCGACGGCTCCCCCCAGCGGCTTCTTCAGGACGAGCGGCTTGGGCGCCGGAGGAGGCGGGGGCGGCGGCGGAGGGGGGAGACGGGGGAACGCGCGGGGGTTACGGCGAACAGGAGGAGCCATGGGGGGAGGTCCTGTGTCTGGTTGTGTGCGGGGTTCTCACAACATGAGGATTATCGACCCCGGATTTCCGGAGTTGCGGCCCGCAACTACATTCTCCGACTTTTCCCACATGCTGCATTCCTACAGTGCGGCCGGACAGGCATCCCCCAACGTCCGGCGGGCCCGCGGGGCCCCTGTTAGAGAGCGGGCTTCACGCCAAAAGGTAACGGCCATGATTCCATTTTCGGTCCTCGACCTCTCTCCCATCACCCAGGGCAGTGACGCCGGGCAGGCCCTGCGCAACACGCTGGACCTGGCGCGCCACGCGGAGCGGTGGGGCTACAAGCGCTTCTGGCTGGCCGAGCACCACAACATGACGGGCATCGCCAGCGCGGCCACGTCGGTGGTCATCTGCCATGTGGCCGGGGGCACCTCCACCATCCGCGTGGGCGCCGGTGGCGTCATGCTCCCCAACCACGCGCCGCTGGTCATCGCCGAGCAGTTCGGCACGCTGGAGGCCCTCTTCCCCGGCCGCATCGACCTGGGGCTGGGGCGCGCGCCCGGCACGGACCAGCGCACCGCCCGCGCGCTGCGGCGGGACATGATGAACAGCGCGGACAGCTTCCCGCAGGACGTCCAGGAGCTGCAGGCCTGGTTCGAGCCCGCCAGGCCCCAGCAGGCCGTGCGCGCGGTGCCGGGCGCGGGGCTGAAGGTGCCGTTGTGGCTGTTGGGCTCCAGCCTCTTCAGCGCGCAGCTGGCGGCGGCGCTGGGCCTGCCCTTCGCCTTCGCCTCGCACTTCGCGCCGGACCACATGATGCAGGCGTTGCACCTGTACCGGACGCAGTTCAAGCCGTCCGAGTCGCTGCAGCGGCCCTACGCCATGCTGGGCATCAACGTCTTCGCGGCGGACACGGACACGGAGGCGCAGCGGCTGGCCACCTCCATCCAGCAGGCCTTCGTCAACCTGCAGCGCGGCACGCCGGGCCCGCTCCAGCCGCCCGTGGACAGCATGGAGGGCCGCCTGAATGAGCTGGAGCGCTCGTTCCTGGAGCACATGCTGTCGTGCACCGTCGTCGGCTCACCGGCCACGGTGCGCCGGGGCCTGGAGGCCTTCATCGAACGCACCGGCGCGGACGAGCTGATGGTGACGGGCCAGATTTACGACCACGCCGCGCGCCTGCGCTCGTTCGAAATCACCGCCCAGGTCCATGACGCCATGGCCATGGACGGGGCCTTCCCGCCGCCCGCCTCCGCCACCGCGTCCCGGCCGGAGGCGCGCTGAGCGGGGCTACTTCAGGGTGCTCGGACGGAAATAGGCGATGGGGCGCAGCTCGTAGCACCCCGTCCCCGGGTTCGCGACGGACAGCTCCTTCGCGAACGCCTCCGCGTCCTCGGGCGTCTCGCAGTCGATGACGTAGAAGCCCAGAATCTGCTCCTTCGTCTCCGCGAAGGGCCCGTCCGTCACGTAGGCCTCGCGGCCCTTGCGCAGCGTGCGGGCCGCCTTCGTCGGCATCAGCCGGGCGACGGGCCCCAGCCGGCCCTGGGCGGCGACCTTGGCCTGCACGGCCTCGAGCCGCGCCATGGTCTGGTCGTCCTCCTCCTTGGACCAGGAGCCGACGGCCTTTTCATCGTTGTAACAGAGGACGGCGTAGAGCATGCGGGGGCGCTCCAGAGGGTGTGAGTCCTGGCGCGTTGAGTACCCCGAAGAGGGGGCCTGACGCCAGCTACCTCCAGGGTCGGTCGGGCTGCATCCCCGTGGGCTGCCGGTCCGTCGGCGTCAGCGCGTCGCCCCGCGAGCACTGGCACGTCTCGCAGCCGCGCTCACGGTCCATGGCGCACTCCTTGCCGGACAGGCAGGTGAGCTCCCGCGCCTCGGGGCAGAGCGTGTCGCCCTTCTTGTCCTCGTTCTTGCCGCCATGGCTGCACGCCGACAGCACCGTCAGCGCCGCCACCGCCAGCCAGCGCGCACTCCGAATCGTTCCCGACGTCATGCCCCACCTCGTGCCTGCCGCCACGGCCGCGGCAGTCTCACGACACTTCATAGCGGGGCACGGACCAGCGGTCACGCCTCGGGTGCGGGCTCCTCGGGCGTCTCCGGCGTCGTCCCGTGCCGGCGGCGCCAGCGCTCCACCATCAGCAGCAGCGACGGGAAGCCCAGCAGCACCACCACCAGGTTGATGCCGAAGCCCAGGTTGGCCAGGTCGCCAATCGAGTTGAGGCCCGGGTGCTTCGCGAGAATCAACGCCACGAAGCCGATGGCGCTCGTCAGCAGGCCGCCGGTAATCGCCCGGCCCGTCTCTCCATACACGGAGATGAAGTCCGCGCCCGGCTCGCCCAGCCGCTGCACCAGGTGCACGCCCGCGTCCACCGTGGTGCCAATCAGCACCGGCAGCACCATGATGTTGAGGTAGTTGAACTGCAGCCCCAGCACCGACATCAGGCCCACCAGGCCGACGACGGACAGCAGCGTGGGCAGCATGCAGATGAGCGCCGTGCGCAGCCGGCCCAGCGTCAGCCACATCGCCCCCAGCACGCTCAGCACCGCCGCCACCAGGATGCGCGGGCCCTCGCGCGCCACCATGTCCAGGATGTCCGCCAGGATGAGCGCCTCGCCCGCCGCGGACACCTCGGCGCCACCCGGCAGCTGCAGGCCGCGCACCTCCTTCGCGAAGCGCCGCGTGCCCTCGCCGTCCGACAGGCTCACCCCGCCGCCCGCGTACA
>JBKGHK010001036.1:0-2879 GCA_046520375.1 Pyxidicoccus sp. 3LFB2 | reverse complement strand
CCCGCCGGGAGGGGGCTCCTCCCGGCGGGCGGTCCAATCGGTGTGGTGGGTGGGGCGGGCGGTGGACGGTTTCTGGTGAGGAGGGGCTCCTCCCGGAAAGCGTCTCGGTCAGGGCGTGGGACGTCAGGCGGCTCCGGAGGGGAGACAACTCCTTCCGGAGCGCGTCGCCGTCGAGGCAGGCATCAATCGGGCGGGTGGGTTGGGGGCGGGCAATGGTGGGGTTTTCCCAGGCAGCGCGGTTCCAGGCCGGGGAGTGGTCCACCGGGGTGGAGCAGGTGGTAGCGGCGCGAAGCGAGGCGCCGCGTTGGACGGTGGAGGGGAATGGGAGGCGGTACATGGGGGCGGTGTCCGCGCTGACGGCGCTCGGGCTGGTGCTGACGGCGCAGGTGGCGATAGCGCAGGAAGCGAAGCCGACGTCGAGTCCGACGCCCGCGGCGGAGTTCCGACAGCGAACGCAGCAGGACCCGGAGCGGCTCGCGCCGTTCGGGCTGATGCTGGACGCGGGAATCCCCGAGGGCGCGGGGCTCTCGGTGTCCTTCCGGCCGAGGCGCGAAGTCCGGCTGCACCTGGGCGGCACGCACAACGGCATCCGCGCCGGCGCACGGGCGGGGCTCACGCTGCTGCCCACACGGGGATGGCTGAAGCCCGCGCTGACGCTGGAGCTCGGGCATGCGCGGCCCGCGGACCCACGCGGCCTGGAGCGCAGGCTGGCGGACCGTACGCAGCTGCCCAGTCCCTCGTTCGAGCGCGTGGGCTACAACTACGCGAGCGCGCTGCTGGGCTTCGAGGTGGAGACGCCCGGGCGGCTCACCTTCTTCGTGCGAGGCGGCCTCAGCTTCCTGGAGCTGTACGGCACCGGCATCAAGGGCCTGGACGAGCCGTTCCAGGACGCGCTGGCGCCCGAGGAGGCCCGGCCCTGGCGGGTGCGCAGCCTGCGCCCCACCGCGAAGCTCGGCATCCTGCTGTCCTTCGGTTAGCGCGTCACCGCGGCGAAGAACTCCAGCACCTGGGCCTCGGCCCAGAAGTGCGGACGGTGCGCGCGGCCTCCGACGAAGCCCACGTGTCCTCCGCGCTCGGTGAGCACCACGCTCAGCAGCGGGTTGTCCCGGGCGCTCGGGGGGATGACGGGGGCCTCCAGCATCGGGTCATCCGCGGCGCTCAGGAGCAGCGTGGGCCGGCGGATGGCGCTCAGCCGGGGGCCGGAGGAGGCCTCCGCGTAGTAGTGCGTCGCATCCCGGAAGCCATGCAGCGCGGCGGTGACGGCGTCGTCGAAGGCGCGGATGGAGCGCGCGGCCTCCATGGCCCGGCCGTCGAAGGAATTGGGGAAGCGCTTCAGCTTCTCGCGCGCCTTCTGCTTCAGCGAGCGCAGGAAGCGCTCGCGGTACAGCAGGTGGAAGGGGCCGGGGCCGTCGAGCTTCCGGCAGCACGCGTCCAGATCGTACGGCGCGCTGACGGACGCCGCGGCGTCCACGGGCGCGGCCTCGCCCTGCTCCTCCAGCAGCCGACACAGCACATTGGCGCCCAGCGAGAAGCCCACGGCGAAGAGGGGACCGGTGACGCGGGCGCGCACCTCGTCGAGCACCAGCAGCGCGTCGTGGATGTCGCCCGAGTGGTACGAGCGCGCCAGCCGGTTGGGCTCGCCGCTGCACGAGCGGAAGTTGAGCGCGGTGGCGCCCCAGCCCCGCTCGGCCGCGCCACGGAGGATGGCGGTGATGTAGCCGGCCTGGGACGAGCCCTCCAGCCCATGCAGCGTCACCACATGCGGCGCGCCGCGCGGGCCGTCGAAGGTGTCGAGGTCCACGAAGTCCCCGTCGGGCAGCTCGCGGCGCTCGCGGCGCAACGTGGGCGCATGGGTGGGACGCACGAGCGAGGCGTAGATGGTCTGCGCGTGCTCGTTCGCCAGGCCGGGAGCGGGGGCGAAGGGCTGGGTGGGCTGGAATCGCACGGCCCGGGGATAACGCCCGGACGCCGTGGGGACAAGCGGCAACCCCGTGCGGTGTCTACCCGTCGCCGCGGACGGGAGGAGGCCCGCCCGGTGTACGCCCGGCAGCCAGGCGGCGGGCGCTGCGCATGGTGGGGCAGCCCTGCTCGCGAACCGCCCGGGCCTCGTCGACCAGCCCGAAGAGGTCCAGGTACTTGCGCACGCGCTCGTCCAGCGTCGGGGCCTCGATGAGGCGGCACACCTCATCCGCCGCGTAGGCGCGGCACACGGCGGGCCGCTGCTCGTACACGCCACAGAGGTTGTCCTCGGTGAGGTGGGGGCAGCGCAGGCCCAGCGGCTTGTCCAGCGCGGCGATGTCCGGCGCCACGCAGCAGGCGCCACAGCAGGTGCACTCCATGGACTTTGGAACCTCGGTGACTCAACGCGGGACGACCTTCTCCACCTTCCCCAGGTTCGTCACCGTGAGGCTGACGCCCTGGCCCTTCTTCCACGCCAGGAACTCCTGCTCGCTCTTCGGCTCGAGCACGTGCTCCTTCACCCCGTCGTCTTCATACCGGATGTTGACGGAGTACTGCTCCTCGCGGCGCAGGCGGTCCACCCCGCTCACGGACAGTTCCGGCCAGCGTGGCCGGTCATCCGTGCCGGAGGCTTCGCGCCGGTCCTGGGGCTTCCACTCGTAGGTGTCGTACGTGCACTGCTGCGCGTAGACGGGCTCGGTGCGGTAGCGCGTCTCCGTCCGGCAGTCCTCGTAGCTCTCGCTGCAGTACTTCGTCACGTCCTCGCAGACTTCTTCCACGAAGCCGTTGCCCTGGTCCCTGCGGCTGCAGCGCTCCTCCGTGCCGCAGGCCACCCGGCGCGTCTTGTTCCGGCACACCCGCTCCGTGCCGTCCGCCACCCGGCGGGTGCCGCGCTGGCGCGACACGCAGTCGCGGATGTT
>JBKGHK010001035.1:0-2898 GCA_046520375.1 Pyxidicoccus sp. 3LFB2 | reverse complement strand
CGTCCGCCAGCGTCTTCCCCTTGGCGGCCCGCACCGGCGCGCCCCTCAGGCCCCGGGCCACGTGCTTCGCGCTCCACGCCACGCCCCCCAGGCCCACCGCGATGAAGCCCAGCCGGCTGAGGACGAAGAGCGCGTCCAGCCCCACGCGCTGCGTGTTGTAGAACTCGACGCCCCGGTCGACCTTCACCCACGTCTCGCTCAGCCAGCGCAGGCCCGCGGGGTCCAGCGCCATGAGGAGCCGGTTCACCTTCGCGTCCAGCCACCCGGGCGACCAGTCCCAGAGGAAGAAGGCGCAGATGAACAGCATCACCACGGGCAGGAAGTAGACGAGCACCGGCCGCCGCGTCAGCTCGCCCACCGCGAAGGCCGTGCCCGCGGTGAAGACCAGCAGCGGCACGCCGAAGAAGAGCGCTGGCCGCACGTAGTTGAGCAGCGACAGCGGGCCCCGGTACTCCGCATTCGCTCCGGCGGGCACCGCGTGGTGGAAGAACACCAGGAAGGCCACCAACGCCGCCAGCGCCAGCCCGTACGCGGCCAGCACCGCCAGGAACTTGCCCCACACGTACTCGCGCGGCGTCAGCGGCGTGGTGTGGAGGATGGGGCCCACCCGCGCCTCGTCATCCGCGATGACGCCCATGCCCGCGCCCACGGCGACGAAGAAGGTGTAGAGGAGGAAGGTGAGGAAGATGAGCGTCTGCGAGACGGCGAACTCGCTCGTCACCCACGCCTTCTGTCCGCCCACCTGGCTGGCACCGGATTCGATGGTGACGTTGCCGGAGGACAGGCCCCACACCACCAGGAAGCTGATGACCAGCAGGATGACGAACAGCGGGCGGCGCACCTGGTGCGCCAGCTCCGTGCGCACCACGGTGCCCAGCCGGTGCGCATTCATCGAGCCACCTCGCGCAGCGGCGCGGCGGCCCCGGAGGCTTCGGCGGTCGCCTCGCGCGTGTCCTTCATCAACAGGAGGTAGGCGTCCTCCAGCGTGGGCGTCACGCGCTCGAAGCCCGGGGGCACGGCGCCGCCCGGCTCATGGATGCGCACGCGGTTGCGGCCCTCGAAGAGCACGGCCTGGGTGACGCGGCGGGTGCGCTGCAGCTCGGACAGCTCCGCGGCGGACGCGGTGCCCTCGAAGATGGTGCCGGCAATGGCGGCCTTCGCCTCGGTGGGGGACGTAATCGCCACCACACGGCCCTGGCGGATGACGGCGAAGCGCGGGCACAGCATGGCCACGTCCTCGACGATGTGCGTGGACAGCAGCACCGTGCGCTCGTGGGCCACCTCCGCCAGCAGCCGGTAGAAGCGCAGCCGCTCCTCCGGGTCCAGGCCGGCGGTGGGCTCGTCGACGATGATGAGCTTCGGGTTGCCCGCCAGCGCCTGCGCAATCCCCAGCCGCTGCCGCATGCCGCCCGAGTACTCCTTCACCTTCCGCTTCGCCGCGAAGGTGAGGTTGACGCGCTCCAGCAGCTCCGCGCACAGCTTCTTCAGCCCCTGCGGCGCGGTGACGCCCTTGAGCTTCAGGAGGTACAGCAGCATCGCCTCGCCCGTGAGGTACGGGTAGAAGCCGAACTCCTGCGGCAGGTAGCCCAGGTGCGGGCGCAGCGCCTCCGGGTGGCGGACGATGTCCTGCCCGTCCAGCGTCACCTCTCCCGAGGTGGGCTCCAAAAGCCCCGACAGAATCTTCATCAGCGTGGACTTGCCGGCGCCGTTGGGCCCCAGCAGGCCGAACATGCCGCGCGGCACGTCCAGGTCCACGCCCCTCAAGGCGGACACGGGCCCCGGGTACACCTTCACCAGATTGCGCAGGGAGAGCATGCCCCCATGTACGCCGGGGCGGGGCGGGCCATTTCCATTTCAGTGAATGACACCATTACTGAACATGCTTGCAGCCCACCCGCCGCGTCGCGCAGTCTCCCGCTCCCCGCGTGGAGCGGGGCCCCACCCCAGGAGGAACACTCATGCCCAAGGCGATTCCCGACGGTTACCACACGCTCACGCCGTACCTCGCGATGAGCGACGCGGCGAAGGCCATCGAGTTCTACAAGGCCGCGCTCGGCGCCACCGAGCTGTACCGGATGCCCATGCCGGGCGGGAAGATTGCCCACGCGGAGGTGCAGATTGGCGACTCGCGCTTCATGGTGTCGGACGAGATGCCCGACTGGGGCAACAAGAGCGCGAAGTCCCTGGGCGGCTCGCCCATGGGCCTGATGATCTACTCGGAGAACGTCGACGCGCTCGCCGAGCGCTTCGTGAAGGCCGGTGGCAAGCAGGTGCGCCCGCTGGAGAACCACTTCTACGGCGACCGCTCCGGCACCTTCGAGGACCCCGAGGGCTACAAGTGGATGCTCTCGCAGCACATCGAGGAGGTGTCGCCCGAGGAGATGCAGCGGCGCATGGAGAAGATGGGCGGGTAGCCTTCAGCGCCCCTGCACCATGCGCAGGTGCCCGCGCACAGGCTCCGCCGAGGCCAGCAGCTCCAGCGTCGGCCATGCATTGCGCGGGCGGCCCGCCGCCAGGAAGTCCACCGCGGGCTTCACCACCTCCGGCGCGTAGAGGATGCGGTGGTGGCCCAGCCCCTGGGTGCGCGTCAGCTTCGCGCCCGGCCAGGCACGGGCCACCGCCTCCCCCGCCTCCACCGGCACCTCCCGGTCTCCCACGTCGTGGAAGACATGCAGTGGCACCTGCAACAGGGGGACGAAGTGGGGCAGCACCATGTCCCGCAGCCGCATGTCGAAGCGCGCCTCGATTCGCGCCGACAGCCGCTGCTGGATGCCTTCCGAGAAGCCCAGCGTCTTCCCGAAGGCGCGGATGGCCCAGCGCGGGTCCGTGGGCGGCGAGAGGAACACCGCGCGCTCCACCCGCAGCCCGTCGCGCAGGGCCATGGCCGCCGCCGCCGCG
>JBKGHK010001034.1:0-2904 GCA_046520375.1 Pyxidicoccus sp. 3LFB2 | reverse complement strand
GCCACCCGCCCCGCAGCCGCCCGAGGCGCTCCGGCCCCGCGTGGACGCGGCTCGACGAAAGCTGGCCGAGGCCCGAGCGGAGACCGACGCGGGCCGGTACCCGCAGGGGCTCGCGCTCACGTCCGCGCTGCTGAAGGACCTCCAGGACCTGGACTACAAGCCCCTGGAGGCCGAGGTGCTCCTCGCCCATGGTGAGCTGCTGCACCTGGGCGACAAGCCCAAGGACGCGGAGGACGCCCTCTACAAGGCCGTGTTCGCCGCCGAGGCCGGGCACGACGACGAGACGGTGGCGCGCGCGTGGAACTACCTGCTCTGGGTGGTGGGAGACCAGATGGCCCGCTCCGAGGACGCGGAGCGCATCGCCCAGCATGCCCAGGCCGCGGTGGCGCGATTGGGCCGTGAGCGCTTCCCGGCCATCGCCGCGGACTATCACCTGCGGTGGGGCTCGGTGCTCCTCCAGCAGGGGAAGTACACCCAGGCGGAGGCGGAAATCCCCAAGGGGGTGGAGCTGGCGAAGCGGGCCCATGGCGAGGACAGCCTGGAAGCCGCCGAGTTCCTCCACGCGCTCGGCCGGGTGCACTACCGTCAGAAGCGGTTGCAGCAGGCCGTGGACGCCCACCTGCGCTCGCTCCACATCATGGAGCGCCAGCTCGGGCCTCATCACCCCGAGCTCTCCATGAGCCTCAACAGCCTCGCCTACGACTACGACGCCCTCGGCCGGGCCGACGAGGCGCTCGCCGCCCTGCAACGCGCCGTTGGCCTGTACGCGGACGTCGAGGGCGAGGAGCCCATCAACCTCGCCGTCGTGCTCGGCACCCTCGGCACGAAGCTGAGGGACCAGGGCCGCGCGGAGGAGGCCGAGCGCAGCCTGGAGCGCGCACGCGCCATCTTCGAGCGCACCCTCGGCCCGGACAACCCGCTCACCGCCGTGGCCTTCTCCCAGCTCGGCCGGCTGGCCAGCGAGGCGGACCGGCCCGACAAGGCCTTCGCCCTCTTCGCCGAGGCCGAGAAGCGCTTCGAGCGCGGACTGGGCCCGGACTCGCAGCGGCTCACCGCGGTGCTCTTCTTCCGTGCGCTGGCGTACAGCCGGGTGGGCCGACACGCCGACGCGCGGAAGGACCTCGCGCGCGCGAAGGCCCTCCTCGAGAAGGAGCACGGCCCCGACAACGTCAACATGGCCCTGGTGGCCGCGCCGCTGAGCCAGGTGGCCCTCGCCGAGGGAAAGCAGAAGGAGGCGCTCGCCATCTGCGAGCGCTCCCTGGCGCTCAATGAGCAGGCCCAGGGCCCGCGCTCCATGGCCGTGGCCATGGACCTCGTCTGCCTCGCGGAGGCACACCTGGGCCTGGGCGCGCCGGAGAAGGCCCGCCCCCTGTTGGAGCGCGCCAGGGAGTTCCTTGATGGTGTCTCCACCGCGAAGCTGCCTTCCGCGTGGGTCCGCTTCCTGATGGCGCGGGCGCTGATGGCGCAGCGTCCGCCGGACCGGGAGCGCGCGATGGCCCTCGCCGAAGAGGCCCGCGTCGTGCTCGAGGCCCAGGGCACCCGCGCCAGGCCGGAGCTGGAGAAGGTCCGGGCGTGGCAGCAGGACCTGTCCCGGCGGTGAGGCCCCAGCCATCCTCTTCCAATGAAAACGGGCTGGGGACCTTGCCGTCCCCAACCCGTCGTCGCCTCAGGCGCCCTTCAGGGCCTCGGCGCTCAGCAGCTCGGGCTACAAATCCGCCAGCAGCGGAGGTCATCATCATCACAGATTGAGCAGCACGGAGCGGCGACCGTCTCCTCGCTTCCAAAGGTCGCGGCGCCCACGGCCACAGCAGCTCCCAGCACGAATCCGATGAGCCCCATCTTCAAGGTCTTCTTCATCTGGCCTCCTGTGTTGTGTGATTGTCCGGCGTGGGGCGGTCCGAAGCCCGTCCCGTCCGAGAGTGTAGAGAGTCCGAGAGGCCCTTGAAAGGGTAGATTCAGACGAATGAGCAATCATTGCCAGGACGCGCCTTCTCACACACAAGAAAGGTGGAAGATTCCGTGGAGGATGGTTGCCGGGGTGGGCGCGCTGGTGCTGCTGGCGGTGCTCCTGCGCGGCTTCGTCGTGCACCCGAGGCTCATCGTCTCGGGCTCGATGGAGCCGACACTGGCAGTGGGAGACCGGCTGGTGGTGGATACCCTGTCCTACCGCGTCCATCCGCCCCGAGCCGGGGACGTCGTCGTCTTCGAGCCGCCTCCCGAGCTCGTGCGCTCCGGTGACCTGCGCGAGTACGCCGCCATCAAGCGGGTGATTGCCCTGCCGGGCCAGGAGGTGTGGGTGCGCGACGGGCAGGTGGTCGTGGATGGGAGCCCCCTCCAAGAGCCCTACCTCGCGGCGGCGCCCACCTACCAGTGGGGCCCCGCGCGCGTGCCCGAGGACAGGCTCTTCGTCCTGGGGGACAACCGGAATGCCAGCAGCGATTCACATGTCTGGGGTCCGCTGCCGCGGCGCTCCGTCACCGGCCGGGCCTGGTTGCGCTTCTGGCCGCCGGAGCGCGCGGGAACCCTGTGACGGGCGCCGGGCTTGCCCCGGCGCCGTGGCGCTTCCGCGCTTCGCGAGCTACTTCATGCGCACCGTGACGGCGCCGGTGGTGGTGTTGAGGGTGAGGAAGCCCCTCTGGAACTCGCTCTCGCGCCCACCGGTGACGGCGTACTCGTCCCGCACCGGGTAGCCCAGCGTGCTGCGCTCCCAGCCCAGCGACTCCCACTTCGCGCGAATGGGGCCATGCACCTCGTGCGCGCCCGTCGCCGCGGTCCAGTAGATGCTCCCATTCTGGAAGTGGTTGTAGCGGCCCACTCCATCCGGCGTCAGTGTCTCATCCGTCGTCGGGTAGCCCAGCAGCCCCGCCTCCCGGCCCAGTGCGACCCACTTGACGTTGATTTCGC
>JBKGHK010001033.1:0-2923 GCA_046520375.1 Pyxidicoccus sp. 3LFB2 | reverse complement strand
CGCCCGCCGAGGTGGCCCGGGCGGCCAGGAGCCGCACGGCGCCGTTCCTGGCGCGCGTCGTGGGCTGAGCGCCCCGGGCCAAGGGGGCCCGTCGCCACTCTCGCGCTTCAAGATTTCGAGGAGTGACGGGGGAGCGTGGTGGCTGCTGGTGTGAGAAAAGGGCTTCCACTAGAAGACGGCGCCCCCCACGTCAGGAGCCCCCTTGAGCGAGCACACCATCGAGCTGACGCCCGAGAACTTCGAGCAGACCACAGCGACACCAGGGGTGGTCCTGGTGGACTTCTGGGCGGAGTGGTGCGGACCGTGCCGCGCCTTCGCGCCCACCTATGACGCCGTCGCATCCGCGCACCCGGAGGTCATCTTCGGCAAGGTGGACACCGAGGCGCACCCGGACCTGGGCGGCCAGTTCGACGTCCAGTCCATTCCCACGCTCATCGGCTTCAAGAACGGCCTCGTCGTGCACCGCTCGAGCGGCGCGCTGCCGAAGGCGCGGCTGGATGCGCTGGTGCGCTCGCTGAAGGCGCTCGACTCCGCGGCGGTGAGCCGGGCCGAGGAGAACAAGAAGCTGACGGCGCAGGGCATCCCCCCGCCGGGCGTCCACCCCGAGGCAGAGTGGGACGAGGGCGACCAGGAGTGGGGCCACGGCGGGAAGGACGAGCACGGCGAGAAGCACGGCCCCTGGAAGTACTGGCGCGCGGACGGCACGCTCTGCAACGAGTGCCACATGGAGCACGGCAGGCCGCATGGCCCGTTCCAGCGCTTCCATGAAGGGGGCGCCGTGTCGCAGGACGGCCACTTCGTGCGAGGCGAGCTCCATGGGCCGCGCACGTGGCACGCCACCGACGGCTTCACCACCGAGCGGATGCACGAGAACGGCGTCTCGGAGCAGGTGCGCAAGACGGTCATGGTCTACGACCACGGCCGCATGGTGGGCGTGAGGCACTTCGACGGCCAGGGGCGCCGCGTGGTGCCGTCCACGGGCGAGCCGTATCCCGAGCGGCCCGAGGGGCTTCCCCTGGAGGCCGAGTTCGTGGAGGACGACGCGCAGTGGGCCCACGTCCGGCTGGACAAGGAAGGCAAGCGGCACGGGCTGTGCCGGTACTGGACGCCCGAGGGCGAGCTCATCTGGGAGGTCGAGTACGTCCACGGCGTGCGCTCCGGCCGCTACCGCTCGAACGCGGAGGGTGAATACCTGGACCCGCGCGTGGCGTACGACCAGGGCCAGTGCGAGGACAACCTCGCCTGTGGCGTCTGGGTGCTGCTCGATGCGGACGGCAAGGCGGTGACGACGCGGGACCTGGGCCTCGCTCAGGGCGAGGAGGCGCTGCAGGCCTCGCCCGTCTTCTCCAACCTGCCCCGGACGGCGGGCGCGTGGCGTGAGCACGCCGACGCGTGTCTTGCCACGAAGCGCTACCGTGAAGCCGTGCTGGCGCTGGTGCGTGCGGCGGCGAGCGAGCAGCGCGTCGATGCGCTGACGGAGCTGCTGGCCCGGGTGACGCTGCCGCGCACGCCGGAGAACGCGGAGGCCGTGGCGGGGCAGACACTGGAGGCCTCGGGGGACAGCTGGGCGGCCATGGCGGACACCCTCATGCGCGGGGGCGATGTGGCCATGCTGCTTCGCGGGTATGCGGTGCTGCTCGACCAGTCGGACCGTCCCCTCGCGGCGCTCGACTTCATCAACGCGGCGCTGTTGCTCCGGCCGGAGCGCAAGAGCTACCTGTTCACCCGGGCCCTGATTCTGCTGAACCTGGGGCTCGACCAGCACGCCCTGCTGGATGCCCGGGGGCTGGCGTCCGTGGAGCCCGCCACCGCGGCGTTCGTCGGGACGTATGCGCGGAGCCTCTACCGTGCCTGCGGGTTCTGGCCGGCGGAGGAGAAGCCCCACTCGACGTACGACGGACTCCCCGAGGCGCCCGCGCAGGAGCTGACGGACATCCATCGCATCGTCCAGAAGTACGCGACGCGGCTGCAGCTGCTGCGCGCGGCGATGCTGAAGCACTTCAAGCCCGGGGCCGTCCTCCCGTGGATTCCGCCGGACCTGTCCTCACTGCTCCCGGGTGGGCCGGTGGAGCTGTCCGTGGATGAGTACGAGGATGAGGCGGAGGAGACGGTCGCCATCGACGAGACGCTCTCGGTGGCGGAGCTGGGGCTCCCGGACCTTGCCCGCCATGCCCGGGCCGACTGGAATGCGCTGACGTGGCTGCTGTGGGCCTGTGGGGAGCGTGACGTGGTCATCCCGAAGGCGGTGGCGCCTCCGAAGGACTTCGGTCATGCCGCGGGCATGGCGAGCCAGCGACTGTGGCGCTGTCGGGACCGCCGGGTGATGGGCGGGAGGGGCGCGCAGATGTCGGGCGCGGCGGGCTTCGAGTTCGAGGGGGTGGACATCGATGAGCTCCACCCGAATCTGGTGGGCATCGCCGAGCAGCAGTATGCGGAGCTGCAGGCGATGTTCATGTGGTTGATCAACGCGTCCCATGTGTCGCCCTGGCAGGACAACCTGAGGGGGAGCTGAGCCATGAACCGCACTTCCCGTTCCGTCACTGTCGCGGACCCGCTGTGGACCGCCCTGGAGACGATGAGCCGCGAGATGGGCGTGGACCGGGATGTCCTGGTCAACCAGGCCATCTTCGCGCTCGCGCGCCAGTTCGGCTTCATCACCCCCACCCAGGTCAGCCTCCTGGATGGGGCTGCCGCGTCGCCACAGGCGGCTGTGCCCGTTGCGCCGCCTCAGGTGTCCACAGGCGCCGCGATGCAACAAGCATCCGTGTCATTCGCTCCGCCCCAGGTGGCATCGGGCGCCGCGACGCCGCAGGCATCCGTGTCATTCGCTCCGCCCCAGGTGGCATCGGGCGCGGCGACGCCGCAGGCATCCGCACCGTTCGCGTCGCCCCAGGTGGCCTCGGGCGCCGCGATGCAGCAGGCC
>JBKGHK010001032.1:0-2924 GCA_046520375.1 Pyxidicoccus sp. 3LFB2 | reverse complement strand
CCCCGGAGCGCCAGACGGTGGCGCCGGTGGCCATTCCGCCCCGCGTGGTGCCGCACCCGGTGGACACCGCGCCCGACGCGCGGGTGCTCATCTCCACGTCTCCGTCCATGCGCCGGGCACGGGCGCTGGTGGAGCGCATCGCCGACACGGACGTGCCGGTGCTGCTGCTGGGTGAGTCCGGCACGGGCAAGGAAGTGATTGCCCGCGAAATCCACGCGCGCAGCAACCGCAAGGGCAAGCCCTTCATCAAGATCAACTGCGCGGCGCTGCCCGCGGAGCTGCTGGAGAGCGAGCTGTTCGGCCACGAGCGCGGCGCCTTCACCGGCGCCACCGCGGAGAAGCCGGGCAAGTTCGAGCTGGCCGACCAGGGCACCATCTTCCTGGACGAGATTGGAGAGATGGCCATCCGCCTGCAGGCCAAGCTGCTCCAGGTGCTCCAGGACGAGGAGTTCTTCCGCGTCGGTGGCAAGAAGAGCGTGCGCGTGGACAGCCGCGTGGTGGTGGCCACCAACCGCGACCTCGAGAAGGAGATTGCGCTCGGCAACTTCCGCGAGGACCTCTACTACCGCCTCAACGTGGTGGCCATCCGCCTGCCGCCCCTTCGCGAGCGCCGCGAGGACGTGGTGCCGCTGACGGACCACTTCCTGAAGAAGTACGGCCGCCACTACATCAACGGCGTGAACGAGCTGCCCCGCGAGGTCCTCCAGGCCTTCGCCGACTACGACTGGCCCGGCAACGTGCGCGAGCTGGAGAACATGGTGCGCCGGCTGTGCGTCCTGAAGGACGCGACGCTGGTGCTGGACGAGCTCAACGCCGGGGGCCGCTCCCCCGCGAGCGCGCCGTCGCTGCCCACCGCCTACGGCGGCGACGACGGCACCTACGGCCGCGTGCATCACGACGAGCCCGTGCGCCAGCCGCCGGCCTCCTCGGTGCAGGTGCTGGAGATGCCCTCGCGTGGGACGACCCAGGTGTCCGTCTCGCCCACGCCCACGCCGCCGCCCGTCGCGCTGGAGCCCGCCAACGCGGTCCTCCCGACGCCGCGCTACCTCAACCCGTTCGACGTGCCGCAGCCTCCGCCTCCGCCTGCTCCGGCAGGGGAGCCGTCGCTGAAGGACATCGGCAAGCGGGCGGCGATGCTCGCGGAGCGTGAGGCTATACTGTCCATGCTCCAGCGCACCGCGTGGAACAAGCGCCGCGCGGCCACCAAGCTGCGCATCAGCTACAAGGCGCTGCTGTACAAAATCAAGGAGTGCGGAATCATCGACCCGCGCGCCAGCGCGGAGTTGTAACCCGCCTGTAGCAGTAGCTTGCTTTCCCCCCCGCGGTCCCGCTATCGCGGGGGGTATGACTTCCGCACTCGTCCTGCTGGGCTCCGGCTACACGCTCACACGGCTCGCCGTGGCCGAGGCCCGGGCAGGGCGGGACGTGCTGGCGGCCACGCGAGACGCCACGCCGCCGCGCCGAGCTGGAGCGCGCGGGGGCCGCGCACCTCGCTGGACGACGCGCTGACCCGGACGGAAGGGGCGCGGGCCGTCATCTCCGTTCCACCCGACGCGGGGCTGGACACGCGCATCGCCGAGGCGCTCGCGCAGCACCGCCCCTCGCGGCTCGTGTACCTGTCCTCCACCGGTGTCTACGGGGGCGCTCGCGGGCATGTGGACGAGGACACCCCGGTGGAGCCGGCGTCACCCTCGGCCCGCGCGCGAATCGAAGCGGAGTCTCGCTACCTGTCGCTGGGCGCGGTGGTGCTGCGCATCGCCGGAATCTATGGCCCGGAGCGCAGCACCCTCGCGCGGCTCCTGG
Organism: Pyxidicoccus sp. 3LFB2; assembly: GCA_046520375.1. Taxonomy (GTDB): domain Bacteria; phylum Myxococcota; class Myxococcia; order Myxococcales; family Myxococcaceae; genus Myxococcus. The sequence continues at coordinate 1,121 of JBKGHK010001032.1, read as the reverse complement.
CGGGCGCCGTGCGGCTGCCGGAGGAGGGCGGCGGGCGCATCTCCCGCATCCACGTGGACGACCTGGTGGAAGCCATCCGCGTGGCGCTCCAGTGGGGCGAGCCCGGGGCCTTCTACTGCGTCGCGGATGACCGGCCCGCGCCCCAGGCCGAGACGGTGGCCTGGCTGTGCGCGCAGCTTGGCATGCCGCTGCCTCCACGCGTTCCCCTGGACAGCCTCCACGAGTCCCTGCGGGGCGACCGCGCCGTGTCCAACGCGCGCCTGAAGACGCTGGGGTGGCGGCCCCGCTACCCGGACTACATGGCGGGCTTCACCGCGCTGCTGGAGGCCGAGGGCCGCGCCTCGGGGCCCGGGGCCCTCACCGTCCGAAGGCTGCGGCCGGACGAGGCGGAGACCTTCTGGGCGCTGCGGCTGCAGGGGCTGAAGGAGCACCCGGAGGCCTTCGGCGCGTCCTACGAGGAGGACCTGGCCCTGCCCATGGACACCGTGCGCGCGCGGCTCGCGGGCCGGGGCAGGCGGTGCTGGGCGCCTTCGATGGGACGCGGCTGGTGGGCGTGGTGGGGGTGTACCGGGACGCCGGGCGCAAGCAGGCCCACAAGGCCCATGTCTGGGGCATGTATGTGCTGCCCGAGGTCCGCTCGCGCGGCATCGGCCGGCGGCTGATGGTGGCGGCCATCGAAGAGGCCCGGCGGATGCCCGGCGTCGAGCGCCTGCTGCTGACGGTGGCGGTGGGCAACGCCCCGGCGCAGAAGCTCTACCGGGCGCTGGGGTTCCGGACCTACGGCGTAGAGCCGTGCGCGCTGCGGTTCGACGGTGCCTCCGTGGACAACGAGCTGATGTGCATGCCCCTGTGACGCAGGCCCCCGCGCACAGTGTCGCACCCGGGCACCGTCCCCCTGGAGGAGGACGGTGGTGTGATCCGGTGACAGTTCCTCCGGGCGCCGGTGTTGGATGGACGGCGCCGTCGTGCCGCGCCGGAGGCTCCTTGAGCATGGCCCTGTGCATCCCCCACTGGTTGCTGGAGCGTGTCGCCCTGGGCGAGATGCCCCCGGACGCGCTGGCCGACGCCGCGCGCGGCTGGCTCGCGAGCCGAATGGCGATGTCCGCCTGGCCCGGCTGGAG
>JBKGHK010001031.1:0-2924 GCA_046520375.1 Pyxidicoccus sp. 3LFB2 | reverse complement strand
GGAGCACCGGCTCCGGCAGCGCGGGCACCACCGCCGCGACGGGCGCCTCGGCCGGTGCAGCCTCCGTTGCAACAGGCGACTCCGGCCACAGCACCACCGCCAGCACGGCCACGGTGAGCGCCACGGCGGCGACCAGCATCAGACGGTAACGATTCTTCATGTCTCGCTTGCCCTTCGCACGCCCTGCATCGAAGCGTACTCCACTTCTCAGAACCGCACGCGCCACGTGCCTGCCTGCCGCTCCACCCGCAGCAGCCACGGCTCCTTGCGCTCCTCGCCGTCCCGCGCCACCCGGGCCCGGACGATGACGGCCTCCGGGTCTCGCCCGTCGACAGTCGACCCGACGATGCTCCGCAGGGAGAAGCCGTGCTCCCGCAGCTCGCGCACGGTCTCCTCACAGGGCCGCGCGCTGCCCCCGGTGGCCAGCAGCGGCGCCAGCACCGCGCAGTCCTCCGAGGGCAGCGCCGCGAAGAAGCGGCGCACCGTCTCCTCCGCGGCCTCCGTCTTCGAGGACGCGGACGTGCACGCGAGGGCGGCCAGCATCAGCCAGCACACCCCCACGCCCGCCTGCCTCCTCTTCATGCGGCCTGCCTTCATGGGCTCAGTAGCAGTTGGGCGCGTACAGCTCGTCGTCGCTGGCGGACACGAACTGGTCATCGCAGTAACCGCTCGCCAGCACGTGGCCGTTGCGCACGCAGCCGTCGTGGTTGGTGGCATCCAGCGTGTACTGGGTGTCACCGCCGCAGCCGCCGCCGCAGCGGCCGAAGCAGTTGCCCATCACCTTCGGGCGGGACCAGTGGTCCGGCTCACCGCACACCCACGTGCTGCCATTCAGGTAGTACTCGTCGCCGCTGCACGTCGTGTGGTCGCCGAGCTGGGCAATCTGCTGGTTGCCGGCATAGGTGAAGCCGCCCTTGTTGCAGTCGTGCTTCGCGTACGAGTACCAGTTGTACACGCCGCCGCAGCTGCCCGTCTGCCGGCCGTTGCACCGCGTGTAGCTGCACAGCATGGTGTAGCCGCGGCCCTGCTCGCCCATCACCGTGCGCTTGAGCTCCACGGTGCCGGGGTTCTGGGACCACAGGCCCACCGCGCGGCGCAGGTACATGGCCTCGGGGGCCGCCGCGTCACCGGCGGGCAGCTCCGCGTTCAGCGCGCCATAGAGGGCGGCGAGCAGCTCGCGGTCCGAGTCACCGAGCTGCGTGTCCGTCGCGCTCCCGTCCGCGAAGCCATCCAGCGTGGAGACACCGCTGGCCGGGTCCATCAACCCGGTGAGCGTCATCCCGCGCAGCCGCACCTCCAGCCGGTACACCCCGGGCTCGACTTCGTTCGAGGAGAACGACACCTCGTGGCCGCCGTGGACGAAGCTGCCGCCCGTGCTGCCCGCCTCCGCGGACATCGACAGTCCTTCCTGCTTCGCGGGAGCGGTGTCTCCACCGTTCGCACCACCACAGGCCCACAACATCAACGTCGCGACCGCGGTACACAGCGCCTTGCGCATGGCTTTGCCTTTCCTCCGGCCAGGGGATTGGCCCCAAAGGAGGCGACGGTGGTACCGGGCACCCGAGACACGCTCAAGGCGGGGCGCGTCACGCCCGCATGACGCATGACTCATGTTTCATGGGTATGTCTCAGCCCGGGTCCGCGAGGCCTCAGGCTGTCACCTTGCGAAACACCGGCAGTGGGCCCGCGGCACGCTCCAGGTCCAGGTCGTGTTCGGGAAGCGACTCATGTCCGCCGATGACGAGCAGTCCGTCCGGCCCCAGTCGCGCCACCACCCGCGCGAGCACCTCACGCTGGAGCGCCGGGGCGAAGTAGGTGAAGGCCACGTTGCGACACAGCACGAGCTGGAAGGCGCCGTCCGGCATTTCCGCGCGCAGGTCCTGGCGGAGGAAGGTGACGCCCTCCCGGTACTCGGGGGCCACGCAGGGTTCAGTCGAGGGCGCGGGAAAGGCGCGGGCGGCCCAGTCGGGTGGCAGCTCCCGCAGGGTGCCGCGTGGGTAGCAGCCCCGGCGCGCACGGGCGAGCAGCGCCTCGTCGGCGTCGGTGGCGACCAGCTCCAGCCGCGCGTCCGGGAAGCGGGGCTGGAGGCCGAGCCGGAAGAGGACGGAAACGGTGTAGGGCTCCTCACCGGAAGCGCAGCCGGCGCTCCACACGCGGAAGGTGTGCTCGCCCCGCGCGCACCGCGCCTCCAGGGCCGTGGGCAGCAGCGTGTCCCGCAGCACGTCGAACACGCGTGCGTCGCGGTAGAAGCGGGAGATGGTGACGCGGCAGAGCGAGTCGAGCACGTCCCACTCGGCCGGGTCCGCCTCCAGCCGGGCGCGGTAGGCGGCGAGGCCCGGCAGCCCCAGCGCCTGGAGCCTGCGGCCGATGCGCTTGCACACCTGGCCCCGCACGCGACGGAAGCCGTCCCAGCGCAGGCGCAGCCGGGGCGCGGCCCACTGCAACAACTCCACGCATTCGCGGTCCGTCACCTCGCCAACCTCCTCCGGTGGGGTGCTCCCGGCGTACGGCGGGCCCGCCACCCGCCGACGGTGACGGTGCCCGAGGTGAGCCTATGTCCGAGTGACACCAACGGCAGCCAGTCCCCGTGCCAGGAGTGCCTGACAGAACGGACGCCATGCCCGGTGGCCCCGAGGGCGCCGTTGCCAATGCCCCGGGATTGTCAGGCACTCCCATTCGGGCGCACGGCATCCCCTGGCCCGCCTGCTCCACCACCGAGCGCGAGGCATCGGGATGTGGCATGACGCTCGGGCGTTTCCGATGGACTCCGGAGGAACCCACCCTTGAAGCGACTCACCGCCCTTACCCTCTCCGCGACGCTGGCGGCGGCCGGCTGCACGCATGGCTCCGCGGCCAGCGAGCCCGCGTCCCCGCAGGCCCAGGCCATGGCCCCTTCCACTCCGGCGCCCGCCCCGGCCCCGCGG
>JBKGHK010001030.1:0-2928 GCA_046520375.1 Pyxidicoccus sp. 3LFB2 | reverse complement strand
GCCACACCGGCGCCCTGCCCCAGGGTGTGGCGCTGGCGCAGCGCAATGATGCGTACGTGCTCAGCGGCACGCCCGGCGCCGAGGGCACCTTCTCCCTCGCCGTGAAGGTGACGGACGCCTCCGGGCAGGGCGCGGAGCGGACCGTGGCGCTGCAGGTCGACCCGACGCCTCCCGCGCCGGAGGAGCCGGAGAGCTGCGGCTGCAGCGGCTCGGGCGCCGCGAGCATGAATGCGCTGGGGCTGGCCGCGCTCGCGCTGATGCGGCGCTCGCGCCGGAAGAAGTAGTCGCCTCCGGTCGTGACTCCCGCGCCCCGCTGCCCTCCCCGAGGGTGGCGGGGCGCTTTGTTTTTCCGCCGCCTCATGACGGTGCGTGGCGCACGGCGCGGCGGGCCGTGCCTTCGTGCCCGCCAACCTCCAGCGGTGTGTTGGTGACGGTCGCGGGGTGTCGTCGCGCCTTCAACGCCGGAACGTCGCCCTCACGCACGCGCCCCGCTCCGTTGATAGAAAGGGGCATGACCGGACCCTTCCCGTCCTTGCGCCGTCTGCTGCTCGTTTCCACCTGGGGCCTGCTGGCCTGCGCCCGGCAGGGGCCCGGCCCCGCCGCCAGCCCGCCCCCCACCGAGGCAGCCCGGAGCACCGCCGCGAAGGGCGAGACGTTCCCGGAGCTGGTGGACGCCGTCTTCGCTGCGACCTTCGCGTACTCGCCGACGTTCGCCACCGCGTACGGGCTGCATGAGTACGACGACCGGATGGACGACCTGAGCCGGCCGCGCATCGAGGCCCGCATCCGCGAGCTGGAGACGCTGCTCGCCCGGATGCGCGCGGTGGACCGGGCCTCGCTCTCGTTCGACGAGGCCATCGACGCCGAGGCGCTGGAGCACCTGCTCCTCGCCGACCACTTTGATTTGAGCGTGATGCGCAGCTGGGAGAAGAACCCCATGGCCTACGCCGGGCTGCCGGGCGGCGCGGTGGACGGGCTGATGAAGCGCGACTTCGCGCCGAAGGCACAGCGGCTGCGCTCGGTCATCTCCCGCCTGAAGGCGGTGCCCACCGTCTACGCCGCGGGCAAGGCCAACGTGCAGAACCCGCCGCGCGAGTTCACCGACCTGGCGATTCGCATGGCCAAGGGCTCGGTGGGCTTCTTCGAGGGCTCGGTGACGCAGTGGGCGACGGACGCCGCCGGAGGTGACGCCGCGCTGCTGGCCGAGTTCACCCAGGCCAACGCCCAGGCCGTGGCGGCGGTGAAGGACTTCGCGCGCTGGCTGGAGCAGGACCTGCTGCCCCGCTCCACCGGCGCGTATGCGCTGGGCGAGGAGCGCTTCCTCACCAAGCTCCGCTACGAGGAGATGATTGACCTGCCCCTGCCGGAGCTGCTCGCGCGCGGCGAGGCGAATCTGGAGAAGGACTACCAGGCGTTCGTCGCCACCGCGAAGCGCATCGACCCGAAGCTCACGCCCGCGCAGGTGATGGCGTCCCTGGAGAAGGACCACCCCACGGCGGAGGACCTGATTCCCTCCGTGCGCCGCTCGGTGGAGAGCGTGCGGAAGTTCCTGGTGGAGAAGGACCTGGTCACCATCCCCTCCGAGGTCCGCCCACGCGTGGAGGAGACGCCGCCGTACGCGCGCTCGGGGAGCTTCGCGTCCATGGACACGCCGGGGCCGTTCGAGACGAAGGCCACCGAGGCCTTCTACTACGTCACCCCGGTGGAGCCCGAGTGGACGGCGCAGCACAAGGAGGAGCACCTGCGCCTCTACAACAAGCCCGTGGTGGAGCTCATCAACATCCACGAGGTCTGGCCCGGCCACTACCTGCAGTTCCTCTATGCGCCGCGCTTCCCCACGCTGGTGCGGAAGCTGGTGGGCGTGGGCAGCAACTCGGAGGGCTGGGCCCACTACACGGAGCAGATGATGCTCGACCAGGGCTACGGCAACGGGGACCCGAAGCTGCGGCTGGCCCAGCTCTCGGAGGCCCTGCTGCGCGACTGCCGCTACGTCGCTGGCATCAAGCTGCACACCGCCGGCTGGACGGTGGAGGACGGGGCGCGCCTCTTCCGCGAGCGCTGCTTCCAGCAGCCGGCCAATGCCTACGAAGAGGCCCGCCGCGGCGCGTACAACCCGACGTACCTCTATTACACGTTCGGCAAGCTGGAGATTCAGCAGCTCGCCCAGGACTACACGAAGACGAAGGGCGCCAGCCTCAAGCAGTTCCACGATGCCTTCGTGGCCCAGGGCAGCCTGCCGCTGCCGCTGGTGCGCCGGCTGCTGATGCGCTGACGGGAGCGCGCGCTCTAATGATGCGCCAGGAGCGTCGCCAGCTCCGGCACCGTCTGGAGCGACGTCATCATCGGGTCCTCCAGCGCGAGCTTGCGTGACAGGCCCGCGTCCAGCGCCAGCTTCAGCTCCCGCGTCGCCGCCGCCAGGTCGCCGCGCTTCGCATGGAGGTGGGCCAGCGCCACCCGGACGCGGGGCGCCAGCATGTTCCGGGGCCCCACCGCCGCGTCATAGCCCTGCATGGCGCGCAGGAAGAGGGCCTCCGCTTCGGCTTGCGTCTCCTGGCGCTCCGACAGCACCAGGCCCAGGTTGTACGTCGCGTGCAGCGTCTGCATGTGCCTGGGCCCCAGCACCCGCTCCAGGCCCGCGTGCGCCTCGCGCATGAGGGGCTCCGCCTTCGCGGGCTCGCCCTTGCGGCGGTAGAGCAGCGCGAGGTTCTGCAGGGACTGGAGCGCCTCCGGGTGCTCCGGCCCCTGCACCTCCCGCCGGGCCGCGAGCACGCGCTGGTTCAGGGCAATCGACTCGTCGTACCGGCCCAGGCTCTTGAGCACCACGGCCAGGTTCGAAGCGGTGGCCAGCGTGTCGGGGTGGCGCGCCCCCAGCAGCCGCTCGCGGCCCTGGAGGATGGTGGTGAAGAGCTCCACGGCCTCCGCGTGGCG
>JBKGHK010000102.1:0-20574 GCA_046520375.1 Pyxidicoccus sp. 3LFB2 | reverse complement strand
CGCGCCCGGCGAGCACGTCCAGCACGGTGGCGAGGTAGCGCGACGGCGTGCCCAAATCGGACCAGTAGCCGTCCACCCGCACGCCGCGCACCGTCTGCCCCGCCGCCATGGCGCGCACGTAGACTTCGCGGTTGATGTCCTCGGGGCCCTCCGCGCTCATGAAGTCGAAGATGCGCGGGGACATCACATGCACGCCGGTGAAGTGCCACGGGGACAGGCCCTCGCCGCCCGGGCCATGGCCGGCGATGCGCCGCACGCGCCCCTGGCCGTCCAGCTCCACCGCGGCGTACTTCTCCGCCTCCGGCATGGGCTGCAGCACCATGGTGGCCACCGCGCCGGACGCCCGGTGCATGGCCACCACCGGCTGCAGGTCCACCGGGTAGAGGATGTCGCCGTTGAAGACGAGGAAGTCGTCGTCGGCGAGGAACTCGCGCAGGCCGCGGATGCCGCCGCCGGTGCCCTGGATGACGGGCTCGTGCACCACGTGCAGCGGCAGCTTCAGCCGCTCGCACTCGGCGCGGGCCACCTCCGCCATGGTGTCCGGCAGGTGGTGGGTGTTGATGCCCACCGCCGTCACCCCGGCCGCCTTCAGCACGGCCAGGTGGTAGCGAAGCAGCGGCTGCCCGAGGAACGGCATCGCCGGCTTGGGCCAGCGCTCGGTCAGCGGACGCAGGCGGGTACCCAGCCCCGCGCAGAGGACCATCGCCTTCATTGTCGCCTCCCCTCCCCGGGCGCCGGCCTCAGGCCGAAAGCTCGGGGACGTACTTGGCCACCAGCTCCTGCAGCTTGCGCAGCTCCGGCTTGCGCGCGAACGCGTCGCGCACGTAGCGCAGCGACGCGGGGATGGACACCAGGAAGCCCGGGTTGCCCTTCACGCGGTTGATGAACTCGAAGCGGCCCGCGTCCTTCAGCTTGCGCTGGATGGTGAGCAGGTCGAAGAACGACTTGAACGACGCCGCGTCGATGCGCTCGCCGCTCACCTCCTGGAAGGTGGCGATGTAGCGGTCCAGCATCGTGTCCACGAAGGCGCGGTCCAGCTCCACGTAGCTGTCGCGCAGGAGCGCCACCAGGTCGTACTGGCGCGGGCCCTGGAGGGCGTCCTGGAAGTCGATGACGACCAGCTCCCCCTCCTTCACCATGATGTTGCGGCTCTGGTAGTCGCGGTGCGTGAAGCCGCGCGGCGCGGCGGCCAGCTGCTTCGCGATGTCGCGGAAGGTGCGGTCCAGCTCGGCGCGCTCGGCGTCGGTGGGCTTCTTGCCGCTCCAGGCCTCCAGGCCCCACTCGCGGAAGTGGTGCAGCTCCCAGTCGTACAGGTCCTCGTCGAACGCGCGCGTGAAGGCCAGGCAGTCCGGGTCCTGCTGCTTCTCCGTCGCCGCGCGCAGGCGCGCCAGCAGGTCCACCGCGCGGGTGTAGAGCGCGTCGCGGTGCTTGCCGCCCTCCAGCGCGGCCTCGAAGGTGATGTCGCTCAGGTCCTCCAGGACCATCATCCCCGCCGGCTCGTCGTAGCGGAGGATGCGCGGCACGCGCACGCCCAGCTTCTCCAGGTACCGGTGCACGTTGACGAAGGGCAGCTCCTTCGGGGGCTCACCCTTGGTGGCCTCCTCGCTCTTCTTCGTCGCGTCCGGGGGCATCACCATCACCACCCAGCTGTCCGGCGCCGCGTCAACGCGGTAGTACGAGCGATTGCTCGCGTCGCCCTTCAGCTTCTTGATGGCAGCGTGGGGAACGGGACGGCCGATGGCCTGTCCCACCTGGTCGCGCAGGGCGGCCTCGAGTTCCATATCGGCGGGATTCTCCGGAGGGGGTTTGAGACGAAAGGCTCCCGAGTATGGGAGGCGCCCCCACCCGGGTCAAAGCCCACGAGACGCGAACGCCCGGAAGCTCTCCGGGCTGTCACGTACGCGACGCGCCACCCTACCCCCCACACCACGTCGCGCCGCGTCGAGGCGCCCTGGCGCCCGGGGCACAACAGGGCCCCACCGGCCTTCCAGGCAGGCCCCCGCGTCTGGCGGCGGGCTTTTGCACGGGGAGTCCGGAAGGACGCGGGGCCCGGCCCTGTTCCTGTCCGAGGGGCCGAGAAGTCGCGTGCTGTCGACCGGGCCCGGGCGGCGACATATAAGACGCGCCGCGAACCCTTTTTCCGGAAGCCGTGATGGACATCCACGACACCATTCTCACCGCCATCGGCCACACGCCGCTGGTCAAGCTCAACAAGCTCGTCGGCCCGAACGACGCCACCGTGCTCGTGAAGTGCGAGTTCATGAACCCGGGCGCGTCCATCAAGGACCGCATGGCGCTCTACATCATCGAGAAGGCCGAGCGGGAGGGGAAGCTCAAGCCCGGCGGCACCATCGTGGAGAACACGTCCGGCAACACCGGCATGGGCGTGGCGCTGGCCGCGGCCGTGAAGGGCTACAAGTGCATCTTCACCATGCCGGACAAGATGTCCCTGGAGAAGATCAACCGCCTCAAGGCCCTGGGCGCGCAGGTGGTGGTGACGCCGACCAACGTGCCGGCCGAGGACCCGCGCAGCTACTACGAGACGGCCAAGCGCCTGCACCGTGAGACGCCGGGCGCCTTCATGCTGAACCAGTACCACAACCCCGACAACATCGAGGCGCACTACAAGCTCACCGGTCCGGAGATCTACGAGCAGACCGAGGGCAAGTTCGACTACTTCGTGTCGGGCCTGGGCACCGGCGGCACCATGAGCGGCGCCGGCAAGTACCTCAAGGAGAAGATTCCCGGCCTGAAGAACGTGGGCGCCGACCCGGTGGGCTCCGTCTACGAGGGCTACTTCAAGACGGGCAAGCTCACCGAGCCGCACGTCTACAAGGTGGAGGGCATCGGCGAGGACATGCTGTGCGGCGCCATGGACTTCAAGGTCGTGGACGACATCCGCCAGGTGGATGACCGCCAGTGCTTCCTCGCGGCGCGGCGGCTGGCGCGCGAAGAGGGCATCTTCGCGGGCGGCTCGTCCGGCGCGGCGGTGCACGTGGCCGTGCAGCTCGCGAAGGAAGTGGGCAAGGGCAAGACGATTGTCGTGGTGCTCCCCGACTCGGGCAGCAGCTACATCAGCAAGTTCCACTCGGACGAGTGGATGCGCGACAACGGCTTCATGGAGGAGAAGGGCGTTGGCACCGTGCGCGACATCATCGGTGACAAGCGCAAGGACGTGAAGACGGCGCGCAAGGGCGACCGCGTGGACCAGGTCGTGGAGACCATGCGCGGCCACGGCATCAGCCAGATGCCGGTGGTGTCCGAGGACGGCCGCGCGGTGGGCATGGTGCACGAGTACGACCTGCTCAACGCCCTGGTCGCCGGCAAGGTGAAGTTCACCGACGCCATCGACGCCATCGTCTCGCCGCTGCAGGGCGCGCTGTCGCCCGACACCAGCATCTCCCGCCTGCGCGAAGTCTTTGCCCAGGACAACGTGGCCGTCGTGAAGGAGGGCGAGAAGGTCGTCGCCATCGTCTCGAAGATCGACCTCATCGACTACCTGCACCGCACGGCGGCGTAGTCCCCCTGCCCCTACGGGCACCTGCACAGCACGGAGGGCCTCCGCGTTCCCCCATGGGGAGCGGGAGGCCCTCGGTGTTTCTAGGGGCGCCGCGAGAAGAGGGCGTTGGCGATTTCGGTCATCACCACCTCGCCCTGCTGGTTGCGGACCTCGAAGCGGAACTTGATGGCGCCGCGGTCCGGCTTGCTGCGCGAGGGGGTGAGGGAGATGACCTCCGTGCGGACGGACAGGGCGTCCCCGGGTCGCACGGGCCGGAGCCAGCGCAGCTCATCCACACCGGGCGAGCCCAGGCTGGCCGTCTTTCCCAGCAGCCCCTCCACGAGGAGCTTGTGGCAGATGGAAGCGGTGTGCCAGCCGCTGGCGATGAGGCCTCCGAAGATGCCCTCGCGGCCGCCCTCGTCGCTCAGGTGGAAGGGCTGCGGGTCGAACTGCTTCGCGAAGGCGATGATCTCCTCACGGGAGACTACATACGGCCCGTGCTCACCCACCTCACCCGGCTGGAAGTCGTCGAAGTAGCGCATGCCCCTCTCATAGGGCCGGGCGGCAGCTCGCGCCAGCCAGGCGAGCAGGGAGGCGTGGACCTGGCCCCCGGGCGGTCCCTGGAAGCGCACCTACATGAGGTTTGACGGGTGCGGAAGCGCTGAGGTACAGGCTCCGCTCCGCCCCAGTGTCCGAGAGGCAACTTCGCCCGTGAAGGTCTTCTCCATCGTCGTACCCGTCTACTTCAACGAACCCAACCTGCCCGACACGGTGCCGCAGTTGCTGGCACTGGCGGAGCAGCTGCCCGGCTTCCGGCTGGAGCTGGTCTTCGTCGATGACGGCTCGGGCGACAACTCGCTGGCCCTCCTTCGCGACTTCCAGGCCCGCCACCCGCAGGTCATCAAGGTGGTGAAGCTGACGCGCAACTTCGGCTCCATGGCCGCGGTGCAGGCGGGGCTGTCGGTGGCCACCGGCGACTGCGTGGGCATCATCGCCGCGGACCTGCAGGACCCGCCCGAGCTCTTCGTGGAGATGATTTCCCACTGGGAGAAGGGCACCAAGCTGGTGCTCGCCGTCCGGGCCGACCGCGAGGAGCCGCTGGGGCAGCGCATGTTCTCCGCGACGTACTACGGAATGATGCGCCGCTTCGCCATCCCCGGCTATCCGAAGGGGGGCTTCGACTTCCTCCTCATGGACGCCCAGGTGGTGCGCGAGGTCAATCGCATCCACGAGGCGAACACCAACCTGATGTCGCTCATCTTCTGGTTGGGCTACCGGCCGGTGCTCATCCCCTACACGCGGCGCAAGCGGATGAAGGGGAAGTCGCGCTGGACGCTGGCGAAGAAGGTGAAGCTGCTCATCGACTCCTTCGTCGCCTTCTCCTACGTGCCCATCCGCGCGCTGTCCGTGGTGGGCCTGCTGTTCGCCACGGGCGCGTTCGCCTACGGAATCCTCCTCATCGTCCTGCGCCTCACGCAGGGCGTGGACGTGCCGGGCTGGACGGCGCTGATGGTGATGCTGGCGCTCGCGTCCGGCATCCAGATGACGATGCTGGGCGTGCTCGGTGAGTACCTCTGGCGCACCCTGGAGGCGGCCCGCCAGCGCCCCCACTACGTCATCGACGAAGTCGTCTCGGCCGAGGAGCGCAGGCCCCTGGCCCTTCCCACTCCGGCGGAGGCCCGGACCCCATGAACTTCACCCAGCATCCCCAGGCGCTCGTGGAGAGCGTCAACGTGGGGCGCGGCACCCGCATCGACGCCTTCGCGCACGTGCTCCAGGGCGCCGTCATCGGCGAGGACTGCGAGCTGTGCGGCCACACCTTCGTGGAGAACGACGTCCGCATCGGCAGCCGCGTCACCGTCAAGAACGGCGTCCAGCTGTGGGACGGCGTGACGCTGGAGGATGACGTCTTCGTCGGCTCGAATGTCACCTTCGCCCAGGAGCCCCTCCCCCGTGGCGCGCGGCGCGCGGCGGATGCGCCCCGGACCATCGTCCGCAAGGGCGTGTGGCTGGGGGCCAATGCCACCATCTTCCCGGGGCTGACCATTGGCGCGGGCGCCGTGGTGGCCGCGGGCGCGGTGGTGAACCGGAGCGTCCCGCCCCACGCCATCGTCGAGGGCCACCCCGCGCGCATCGTGGGCTATGCGTCCTCCGAGGGCCCGGTGCCCGAGGCCAGCACCGGCCCGGCCGCCGCTCCCGCCGCCGGGGCCATCCTCGTGCCCGGCGTGACGCTGCGGAAGCTGCCCATCGTCCCGGACCTGCGCGGCAGCCTGTCCTTCGGCGAGTACGACCGGCACCTGCCCTTCATCCCCAAGCGCTACTTCATCGTCTTCGACGTGCCGAGCAAGGAAGTGCGCGGCGAGCACGCCCACAAGGAGCTGCACCAGTTCCTGGTCTGCGTGAAGGGCTCGTGCGCGGTGGTGGTGGACGACGGCCAGCGGCGGCAGGAGCTGCTGCTCGACACGCCGGGCCTGGGCCTGCACATCCCCCCGGGCGTGTGGGGCACGCAGTACAAGTACACCTCGGACGCGGTGCTGCTGGTGCTCGCCTCGGACGTGTACCGCGCGGACGACTACATCCGGGACTACGACGAGTTCCTGGAGCACAAGAGGAAGACGCAATGAGCGTGTCGGTGCCCTTCGCGGAGCTGAAGTCGCCCCATGCCGAGCTGAAGGCGGAGCTGGAGGCGGCGTACCGTCGGGTCATGGACTCGGGCTGGGTGGTGCTCGGCCCCGAGGTGGAAGCCTTCGAGGCGGAGTTCGCGCGCTACTGCGGCTCCAAGCACTGCATTGGCGTGGCCAACGGCCTGGACGCGCTCATCCTGGTGCTGAAGGCCTGGGGCATCGGCCCCGGCGACGAGGTCATCGTCCCGTCCAACACCTACGTGGCCACGTGGCTGGCGGTGACGCACGTGGGCGCCACCCCGGTGCCCGTGGAGCCCGACGCCCAGACGTCCAACCTGGACCCGTCGCTCATCGAAGCGGCCATCACCCCGCGCACCAGGGCCATCCTCCCCGTCCACCTGTATGGGCAGGCGGCGGACATGGACCCCATCATGGCGGTGGCGAAGGCCCGCGGCCTGCGCGTGCTCGAGGACGCGGCGCAGGCGCACGGCGCCCTCTACAAGGGCCGCAAGGCGGGCGCGCTGGGCCATGCGGCGGGCTGGAGCTTCTACCCCACCAAGAACCTGGGCGCGGTGGGCGACGGCGGCGCCATCACCACGGATGACCCGGAGCTGGCGGACAAGCTGCGGGTGCTGCGCAACTACGGCTCGCGGCGCAAGTATGTGAATGAGGTCATCGGCTACAACAGCCGCCTGGACGAGCTCCAGGCCGCGCTCTTGCGCGTGAAGCTGGCGCACCTGGATGCGTGGAACGCGCGGCGGCCCGTGGTGGCTCGCGAGTACCAGCAGCTCCTGCCCAAGCTCTTCCCGGACATCGTCCTGCCCGTCGTGCGCGAGTGGGCGGAGACGTGCTGGCACCTGTACGTCATCCAGGCGCCGGACCGGGCCCGGGTGCAGGCCGCGCTGGCGGACCGGGGCGTGCAGACGCTCGTCCACTACCCCGTGCCGCCCCACCTGCAGGACGCCTACGCGCCGCTGGGAATCCCGCGCGGGCGCTTCCCCATCGCGGAGCGGCTCGCGGACCAGGTGCTCAGCCTGCCCATGAGCCCCCACGTGGACCTGGCGAAGCTGCGCGCCGCGCTCACGTCATGACGCCCGTGCTGACCTCGGTGCGCCAGTCCGTCCGGAGCGACACTGGCGCCTGGCTCATCGTCGCGGCCGGCTGCATCGCCTTCTTCGGCGTGGCGTGGCTGGGCCTGTACTACGACGACCTCTCCAACATCGGCATCTACCGGACGCAGCGGTACCTCGATGTGGTGAAGGACCTGCGCTTCAACCGCTTCCCGCTCTTCGCGCTCGTCCTCTACCCGCTGATGCTGCTGGTGCTGCCGGTGTGGGCCTCGCACCTGGTAGTCGCCGCCGCGCACATCACCGCGGCGGTGCTGCTGCGCTCGGTGCTCAAGGGCTTTGGCGCCTCGGAGCGGCTGGCGGTGAGCGCGGGGCTGCTGTTCCTGCTCGCGCCCGCGCACGGCGAGGTCCTCTACTGGATTGTCGCGAGCACCGTCATCTTCGGCGTGGGCTTCGCCCTGGCCAGCACCGTCCAGTTGCAGCGGGGCCGCCCGCTGCTCGCCTGCGGGCTGGCCTTCATGGGGATGCTCTTCTCCGAGGCCGTCATCCTGCCCATCGCGGCGCTGCACTTCTTCGTGCTGCTGCAGCAGCGCATCCGGCTGTGGCGGATGGTGCTCCACGGGGTGGGGCTCGTCGTCCCGTACGGGGTCTTCCTGGTGGTGCGCTTCCTGTACTCGACGCCCGGCGTCGGGAAGATGACCCAGTACGACACGGGCCTGGCGAACGCGTCGCAGAACGCCACCGACATCCTGATGATGGCCACGGGCCTGATGTCGTCGCGGGACATCAACTGGTTCTGGAACCAGGCGCCGCTGATGGCGAACGTGGGGCTGCTCCTGTCGCCCGGGGTGCTGGTGCCGGCGGTGCTGCTGATGGGCGGCATCGTCTGGGCCCTGTCGCGGCTGCCCGGTGAGGCCCCGCGCCCCAGGCTGCTGGTGATGGGTGGGGTGGCCAGCCTGGCCGGGCTTGCCACCGCGCTCGCCGTCTTCCTGGTGGTGACGGGCAACACCATGCAGCCCCGCTACACGTACGTCCCGCTGCTGTTCCTCACCACGCTGGCCGCGCTGCTGCTGGCGGGGCTGGACCGGGGGCGGGCCCCTCGCGCCGTGTGGATGGCGGTGATGGTGGGCGTGCTGGGCTGGTCCGTGTACCGCTCCTGGAGCAACGTGTGGGGCAACTGGTATCCGGCGAAGCTCGTCATGGAGCGCGTCCTGAAGGACGTGGAGACCACGGCCCGCGAGCGCCAGGTGAAGCAGGTCTTCGTGGTGAACGTGCCGATGCTCGTCGGCAATGCCTACGTCTTCATGCGCGAGTGGTCCTACTCCGCCGCGGGCGAGCAGCTCTTCTCCGAGCCCCTGACGCTCCGGGACATCCCGGACCCGCTCCGGTACGGACAGCTCAAGCCGGGCGAGCGCTTCACGGATGGCGCCTGCGTCTTCCTGGGGTGGCGCAACGGCCAGCGCGAGGCCGCTCCCCGGGCCTATGACCCGGCCCGGAAGCTCGTGCTCGACTGCGCCACCGGTCTGGTGGAGGCGCCTGGCGAGACGCTTCCGGAGCTGCGCTACGCGGAGGTCAACGAGGTGGCCTACCGCGACATGACGGGGCGGCCCCCCCCCGAGGGCCTCACGGAAGCGCGGCCCTGAGCACCGCGTGACACCCCGGGGCTCCCAGGGCCATGAAGCCCCCGGAGCCCGAGCCCTCCCCCGGCTCAGCGCGGGGGAACACCTTCAGGGTGCCCGACGCCAGCAGCACCACCAGCTCCGGCTTCGCGTCGCCCCGCAGATTCACGGGCCCGGCCCACACCGGTTTGCCCTCCAGCGGGTAGCGGCGCACGGGGAGGTACTCCCCACCGCCCTTGCCCGGCACCACCACCACGGCCCCGCTCGCGTCGCGCCCCAGCAGGTCCATGATGCCGTCGCCGTTGACGTCCACGGCCTCCAGCTGCGCCTGCCCCGCCGCCTTCAGCGGGCACGCCAGGGACGACTCCAGGGTGCCCCCGCCATCACCGCGAAGGACGTGCAGCGCGCCCGCCTTCGACAGCACCAGGTCCGCCCGGCCGTCACCGTCCATGTCACCCGCGCTGGGCTCCGCCCCATACATGTGCATGGGGTCGAAGCCCTCACCCTCCTGCACCTTCCCCGCCGCCGTCGTGTAGTTGAGGTTGAGCGCCAGCGTCTGGTGCAGGATGTCCAGCGTGCCGTCCCCGTTGAAGTCGGCGACGGTGGGCACGCCGTTGTAGCCGCACTGGTCATCCGGCTCCGTGTTGTGGTCGGTCAGCCGCTCCGTGCGCAGCACCCCGCCCCCCTCGTTCATCAGCACCATGCCGGCGGACGTGCAGGGCGTATTGAGGGAGGCCCCCAGGTCCATGCGCCCGTCCCGGTTGAAGTCCGCCGCGGTGATGTAGCCCCCGTAGTCGGGATAGGCGCTTGAAGACGCGCCCTCCTCGAACCGGGTTTCCGCGTCGCCCCACCGCAGCATCAGGCCCGGCGTGTCGTTCAGGACGAGGGCGAGGTCGGACAAGCCGTCACCATTGAAGTCACCCGCCGCCAGGTGATTCACCTGCCAGTCCGTGAGGGTGTCGCGGATGCGGAGCGTCCCATCCGCCTGCCCCAGCAGCAGCCGCACGCCCTGGTCTGCCCGCTTCAGCGCGAGGTCCGGGTGCCCGTCGCCATCGAAGTCGCCCACCGACACCGTGTCCGTGCCCACGCCGGCATCCATGGACAACAGCGGCGCGGGCGCGGAGCCCCCCGCCACGACGTCGCGCAGCCGCAGGGGGCAGTGCGGCGTGAAGGGCGCCTCGGCCACCGGCTTGCCGGGGATGGCGTAGACGGAGACGACGTTGTCCCCCGCCTCGGCCACCAGCAGTTCGGGCGTGCCATCCCGGTCCAGGTCGGCCACCGCGGCGTCCGTCGGCTGGCGGCCCGTGGCCAGAAGCATCGGCTCGTTGAACGTGCCCACCGGGTTCGCCGGCCAGAGCGAAATCTGGCCCGTGTCACGATGCAGGAGCACCGCGTCCGGCCTGCTGTCGGCATCCACGTCCGCCATGACGAGGTGGCTGGCCGCCGTGGGCAGGCGGGTCATGACGCCTTCGGTGAAGTTCCCGTTCCCCAGGCCCAGGTGCGTCCACAGCTCCTTTCCCTTCACCGCCACGAGGTCCGGGTTGCCATCCCCATTGAGGTCCGCGGTCGACAGGTGGTCCGGACGCCAGTCCACGAGCAGCAGGTCCGTGAAGGTCTGCGCCTCGGTCCCGAAGAAGCGGGTCAGCGGCCAGCGCTCCGAGGCGAGGGCCACGTCCATCAACCCGTTCCTGTCGAAGTCAGCGACCGCGGCCGCCGTCCGGTCGTCCAGCGGGAGAATCACCGGAGTCTGGTCCACCCGGTTGACGCCGCGCGGCCAGAGCAGTCCGGTCTCGGTATGCACCAGGACGTGGAAGCCGCCTTCCGTGCGCGGGCCATCGTTGCCGTCAGTGCTGCTCCCCACGGCCCAGACGCGGGGGGCGTCGTCGCCCTCGCCCGGCCAGAAGCCCAGGTGGGTGATTTCGCCATGGGACAGGTAGACGGGCGCGTCCTCGAACGTCCCCGCCGCGCTGCCCGCCAGGAACCAGGCGCCGTACCGGGTGCCCAGCACCAGGTCCAGCGTCCCATTCATGTCGCCGTAGCCCGCGGCAATCCGCCCCGACGAACTGTGGAGCTTGCGACGCGTGGAGGGCTTCTGCAGCGCGCCCTTTCCGTCGTTCAGCAGCACGACGAGGCTGCCGGACCGGGGGCGGTACTGGCTGGAGAAGCCGGCGCCCAGGTCGTTGACGGCCACGTCCGGTGCGCCATCGTTGTTGAAGTCCCCCACGGCGAGGCCCCCTGGAGCCACGCCCGCGTAGTACGACGCGCGCCAGTGCTTGCCGCGCTGGGCGGGCCCGCCCGTCACGGGAGGCTCTTCAACCGGAGGGGGCGTGCCACCATCGGTGCCGCCGTCATTGCCACCCGGCGTGCCCCCGTCCGTGCCGCCGTCACCGCCTCCGGGAGGGCCGCCGTCTCCCCCATCCGGAGTTCCCGCATCACCACCGCCGCCTGCATCCGGGCCGGAGGACGTGCCCCCGTCCACTTCGGGGCCAGCATCCGGAGGTGTCCCGCCTCCGTCCCGCCCCTCCGTCCCGGTGCCCGCATCGACAGGCAACGAAGGCGCGGGTTCCGGCACGGACTCTGGCCGGTCCGTTGAGTCCCCGCTCTCGCCACAACCGACGGACACCACCATCCCCAGCGCGCACGCGTACACGCGCGACACGCGCCCCCACACTCCACGCGACTTCATTTTCACGCTCCGCTACCGACCCCGTGGAGCAGGTGTGCACGTGCCATGGGCAGTGCAAGCGAGGGGAGCAAGCCCGCCTGGAAGGTCAATGTCAGGCGTCATTCAGGACGGTGGCTCGCGTGTCGCGAAGGGACGCATCAGGCCCGCGAGGCGCGCGGGCTTCCCTGGGTGGGAAACCATCTTCCCCTCGCCCTCCCCTGGCTCGGTGCGGCGTCACGCGGTGAGCACTCGCGCGCGCGTCTTCGGCTCCGAAAACACGAAGGGCCTCCACGTCCTCCAGGAAGAGGACGGGAGGCCCCGAAGGCTCCGGTGGTGCCGGAGCGACGTGCTACTGATTCACGGGCTCGTCATGGTCCGCCACGTCCTCCAGGCGGTCCGCGGCGGGCAGCGTCTTGTCGAAGCGCAGGCCCTCGGGGGCGCGGGCCGGGTCGTCCACGGGGCCGGGCGCGGTCTCCAGCGCCTGGGCCTTCGTGGCCGTCGTCGGGGCCGCCGCCGGCAGCGTCTTGGTCAGGGTGAGCGTGTCGCGCACCGCGCCGGTGGAGGAGATGAGCTTCGCCGTCAGCGTGCCGCCGTCCACCACCACGTCCATGAAGCCATACACCGTGTTGTCGCGCACGGCGGTCCACGAGGGCTGGCTGGCCGGGAAGGTCCGCAGCGTCGCGCCACCGCTGCCCACCACCACGTAGGGGATGCCGCGCGTGCCCGCGGGGGCCACGGCGTCGCCCTTCATCGGCTTGCTGCGCTCGTAGTTGTGGTCATGCCCTGTGAGCACCAGGTCCACGCCGTACTGCTCGAAGATGGGGGCGTAGTTGCGGCGCATGGACAGCTGCGAGCCGTGCTCGCCGCTGGACCAGGGCGGGTGGTGGAAGAAGACGACCTTCCAGGGCTGCGTGGTGGCCGCCAGGTCCTGCTGCGCCCACGCCTTCTGCGCCGTGGCGGTGCAGCGGTCCGAGGTGGCCAGGCCGATGGCGCAGTTGGAGTCGAGCGCCACGAAGTGCACGTTGCCCCAGTCGAACGAGTAGTAGCGCTCGGTGCCGGCGGGGTTGTTGGTGGGCAGGTAGAAGTTGTCCAGGTACGGCTGCCCCTGGTTCGTCACGTACTCGTGGTTGCCCAGCGAGGGGAACACCGGCACCTCGCGGAGCAGGCTCCCCATGGGGGTGAACATGCGGTCCTGGAACTCCTGCTCGGTGCCGGAGGAGTAGGCGTTGTCGCCCAGCGCCACCAGGAACTCGCCGCGCCACTCCGGCCTGTTCATCATCGCCATGACGGCCTTCTGCGAGGAGCCGCCCGTGCCGAAGTCACCCATGGTGGTGAAGCGCACGCGCTCGATGCCCGGCGCCGACGCGGTGCGGAACGCGCGCACGCCGGTGACGGAGCCGCAGGCCTCCACGCTGTAGCCGTAGGTGCGGCCCGGCAGCAGGCCGGTCAGCTTCACCGCGTGCCGCCAGCCCGCCACGGTGGCGGTGGCGGTGCGCGACAGGTCCGTGCCCTCGCCGTAGCGCACGAAGGGCGTGCAGGACACGCCGGAGCGGAAGGCGACAATGGCGCTCGTCTGTCCCACGCTCTGCAAGTACGGCAGGCGCGGCAGCACCGGGCCCGAGTCCGCCGTGGGCACGGGCGGCGGAGGCGGCGTGGTCTGCTGCGCACAGGCCCGCGCCTCGAGGATGGAGGCCCAGTCGTTCACCGAGTTGCCGTTGACGGTGACGCGCACATAGCGCGCCTGCCGCGCGCTGAACGCGTACGTCTGCGGCGAGGTGTTCAGGGCGCTGGTCCCCGAGACCGCCTGGGTGAAGGTGGTGCCGTCCACCGAGGTGGAGATGACGTAGTAGTTCTGCCGCGTGTTGCCCTGGTGCCAGGCCACGGTGGCCCCGGCAATGGACTTGGAAGCGCCCAGGTCCATGGTGAGCCAGGCGCCCTTGCCCGGCCCGCTCCAGCGGGTGGTGAGGTTGTCGTCCTGGCTGTTGGCCGCGACGCCGCCCGCGCCGTCATCGCCGCTGGCGGTGACGGAGGTGGTGGTGAGGATGCTGCAGCCGGGAGCCGTCAGCTCCGCCGTGGAACCACGGGCGTCAGGCGCCGGCAGCTCGACGGGAAAGTCCTGGTCGAGGGGGTTGGGAGGCGCATCGCAGCCTGAACCGGCGGCGAGCAGCGCACCCAGCAGCAAGGAGGAATGGAAGAGACGGTTGCGCATGATGGGAGCCCAAACGGTGTTTACCGGAGGACATTCCATTTCGTAACGCACCCTCCCATGGCCCGGCCGGAGAGCAGGCAGGCGGGCAGCCACTCCAGCGCGCGGACAGACGAAGGGCCTCCGCGCGCCCGAAGTGCGGGAGCGGGGAGGCCCTGGCTTTGTCCGGCGGGCTGCTACTTCACCGTGTCGAGCGCCTGCGCGAGGTCATCGCAGAGGTCCTGCGCGTCCTCGATGCCCACCGACAGGCGGATGAAGCCGTCGGCGATGCCCAGCTTCTCGCGCGTCTCCTTGGGGACGGACGCGTGGGTCATGATGGCGGGGTGCTCGATGAGCGACTCCACGCCACCGAGCGACTCGGCGCAGGCGAAGACCTTCACCGTCTTGAGGAAGCGGCGCGCGGCCTCCAGGCCCCCGTGGATGTCGAAGGTCAGCATGCCGCCGAAGCCCTTCATCTGCTGGCGCGCGAGCTGGTGCTGCGGGTGCGTCTCCAGGCCCGGGTAGGTGACCTTCTTCACCTTGGGGTGCGTGGCCAGGTACTGCGCCACCTTCATCGCGTTGTGCGCGTGGCGGTCCATGCGCACGTGCAGCGTCTTCACGCCGCGCAGCACGAGGAAGCTGTCGAAGGCGCCGGACACGCCGCCCACGGCGTTCTGGAGGAAGTACATCCGCTCGGCGATGTCATCGCGGCTGGTGCAGGCGAAGCCGCCCACCACGTCGCTGTGGCCGTTGAGGTACTTGGTGGTGGAGTGCGTCACCACGTCGAAGCCGAGGTCCAGCGGGCGCTGGAAGTACGGCGTCATGAAGGTGTTGTCCGCGACGGAGAGGATGTTCCGCTTCTTCGCCACCTCGGCGATGCGCGCCAGGTCGATGAGCTTGAGCATCGGGTTGGTGGGGGACTCGACCCACACCATCTTCGTCTTCGGCGTAATCGCCGCCTCGAAGTTCTCCGGCTTGGAGAGGTCCACGAAGGAGAAGTTGAGCCCGGAGCGCTTGAAGACCTTGTCGAAGATGCGGAAGGTGCCGCCGTACACGTCATCCGAGACGATGACGTGGTCCCCGGCGTCCAGCATGTGCATCATCATGTCCGTCGCCGCGAGCCCCGAGGCGAAGGCGGCGCCGTACTTCGCCCCTTCGAGCGCGGCGAGGCAGTCCTGGAGCGCCTTGCGCGTGGGGTTCTGCGTCCGGCTGTACTCGTAGCCCTTGTGCTCTCCGGGCCCGTCCTGGACGTAGGTGGAGGTCAGGTACACGGGCGTCATGATGGCGCCCGTCGTGGGGTCCGGCTCCTGGCCGGCATGAATGGCAAGCGTGTCGAAGCGCATGGGCGGGGAACTAACACAGCCCCTCCGGCCACGCACCAGGAGCGCCACTGACCCCGCGGGGCCGCTACTCGAACTTCCCGTGCCGGCCCGCTCCCCGGGCGAAGCGGGTGGCGCCGCCAATGGCCTCGGACTCCAGCACCTGGCTGCCTCGCGCGAACTCCTGACGCAGTGCTTCCTCCTGGCCCAGGCCCGCCTGCTCGTAGGCCGAGAGCCGGTCGGCATTCATACAGCCCTGGGGGAAGGCGGCGACCTCGCGAGCCAGCGCCTCGGCGGCCTCTCGGGCCTGGCCCTTGGGCACCACGCGGTTGACCAGGCCCATGGCCAGCGCCTCCTGGGCGGACACGGGCCGGCCGGTGAGGATGAGGTCCAGGGCCCGCGACAGGCCGATGAGCCGGGGGAGCCGTACAGTTCCGCCGTCGATGAGCGGTACACCCCACCGCCGGCAGAAGACGCCCAGCACCGCGTCCTCCTCCACCACGCGCAAATCACACCACAGGGCCAGCTCCAGGCCGCCCGCCACCGCATGGCCGGAGATGGCCGCGATGACGGGCTTGCCCAGCACCATGCGCGAGGGGCCCATGGGGCCGTCTCCATCCGGGGCGAGCCGGGGCAGCCGGCCCTCGGAGACGGCCTTCAGGTCCGCGCCCGCGCAGAAGGTGCCGCCATCGCCATACAGCACGCCCACGCGCGAGTCCGGGTCCGAGTCGAAGGCACGGAAGGCCGCCGCCAGCTCGTTGGCGGTGGGGCCGTCCACGGCGTTGCGCACCTCGGGCCGGTGGAGGACGACGGTGGTGACGGGGCCATTCTTCGCGATGCGCACGCTCATGGCCGGAGTGTTCTCCCCCGCGCCTCCCGAATCCAGAGACGCAGGCAGGAAAACACCCGACACCTGACGCACCGCCGTGTGCTTTCAGCGGAAGCGGCGGAAGAACGTGCGCACATCGCCGATGAAGAGGTCCGGCTCCTCCATCGCGGCGAAGGTGCCGCCCCGGTCGAACTCCGTCCAATGCACCACGTTCGTGTTCATTCGCTCGGCGAACCGGCGGATGGGCCGGAGGATGTCCTTGGGGAACACCGCGACGCCGAGGGGCGCCGTGGACACGACGACGCTCTCCTTCGCCCCCTCCTCGTCAGGGGTGTCCGGCGTCTCCACGAACGAGCGCGCCGCCGAAGTGGCCGTGTTGGTGAGCCAGTACAGCATCACGTTGGTGAGGATGCGGTCTCTGTCGATGGCCTCCTCGGGGCTGTGCTCGCAGTCGGTCCACTCCTTGAGCACGCCGACAATCCACGCGAGCTGGCCCACGGGCGAGTCCGCCAGCGAGTAGCCCAGCGCCTGCGGCCGTGAGGATTGGATCTGCTTGTACCCGTACAGCTCGCGCAGGTAGTAGCCGCCGAACGCCAGCCGCTGCTGCTCGACGTCGCTGAGGCCGACGAGCTCGGCGGGGTCTCCAGAGGGGAAGGTGATGAACCCGTTCCCATGCACGCCCAGGATGTGCTCCGGGGCCACGAGGCCCAGCTCGCGCGAAATCCACGAGCCCCAGTCCCCGCCCTGCGCCCCATAGCGCTCGTAGCCCAGGCGGCGCATCAGCTCGGCCCAGGCCCGGGCGATGCGCTTCACGTCCCACCCCAGCTCCCGCGTCGGCCCGGACAGCCCGTAGCCGGGCAGTGAGGGAATCACCAGGTGGAACGCGTCCGCGGGGTTGCCGCCATGCGCGCGCGGATTCGTGAGCGGGCCAATCACGTCCAGGTACTCCACCACCGAGCTGGGCCACCCGTGGGTGACGATGAGCGGCACCGCGTGCGGCTCGGGCGAGCGCACGTGCAGGAAGTGGAGGTCTTGCCCGTCGATAGAGGTGGTGAACTGCGGGTACTGGTTGAGCCGCGCCTCCTGCGCGCGCCAGTCGTAGGTGGTGCGCCAGTACTCCACCAGCTCCTTCAGGTAGCCCAGCGGAGGCCCCAGGGACCAGCCGACCCCGGGCACCTCGTCCGGCCAGCGCGTGCGGGACAGCCGCGCGCGCAGGTCATCCAGGTCGGCCTGGGGAATGTCGAGGCGGAACGACTTGGGACTGCGCGTCTCATCCAGCGTGGGCGGAGTGGGCAGGTTCATTCCGTACGCTGTACCGTACACCGTACGGAAGCGTCAAGAACCCCTAGGATGCGCGGACGATGACGGAGTACAGCGGACGCGGAGACCCGGCGCGCAGCCTCGCGCTGCTATGGCGGGCAAAGGCGCAGGAGCCGTCGAGCCGCAAGGGCAAGCCCGAGCTGAGCGTGGACCGCATCGTCCGCGTGGCGATTGAGGTCGCCGACGCGGAGGGGCTCACCGCGCTGTCCATGCGGCGCGTGGCCGACGCGCTCAAGGTCGGCACCATGTCCCTGTACACGTACGTCCCCGGCAAGGCCGAGCTCATCGACGTGATGCTGGACGCCGTCTACGGCGAGCCGGAGCGCCCCGAGGACGACACCGCGGGCTGGCGGGCCCGGCTCGAGCGCGTCGCCCGGCAGAACTGGGCGCTGTACCACCGGCACCCGTGGATGCTGCAGATTGCGACGACGCGCCCGGTGATGGGGCCCCACACCATCGCCAAGTACGACTACGAGCTGCGCGCCGTCGCCGGCATCGGCCTCACGGACATCGAGATGGACTCCGTGCTCAGCCTGGTGCTGGGCCACGTGGAGGGCGCGGCGCGGCGGGCGCTGGAGTCGGCCCAGGCCGAGCAGCAGACGGGCATGAGCAACGAGCAGTGGTGGGGCGCGCATGCGCCGCTCTTGGAGAAGGTCTTCGACGCCAGCCGCTACCCCACCGCCGCCCGGGTGGGTGCTGCCGCGGGCGAGGCGCATGGTGGCGCCTACGAGCCCGAGCACGCCTTCGAGTTCGGCCTGCAGCGCGTGCTCGATGGCATCGAGGTGCTCATCGAGCGGCGCGCGGCGAAGCCCGGCCGGAAGAAGTAGGCCGGGCCCGCCGCGAGGGCTCCCGCGCTACTCGGCGCGGACCCAGTGCTGGGTGCGACCGAAGGCGGCCATGCCGACGTAGCCGCGGACCTTCAGCCGCTTGCCGCCCTTCTCGACTTCAATCTTGCACTTGTAGGTCTTGCCGTTGGACGGGTCGAGGATGGAGCCGCCCGTCCACTCGTCGTCGTCCTTCTTGAGGTCGCGCATGATGACCATGCCGACGATGGGCTGGTTCTTCAGCGTCCCCTGGCACTTGTCACAGACGGGGTCCTCCGGCTTGCCGGGGTCGGGGAAGATCTTCTCAATCTTGCCGAAGAGCTTGCCGCCCTCCTCGTAGATGGCGATGACGGACTTCGGCTTCTTCGTCTCGTCATCGATGGTGGTCCACCGTCCCACGGGGCTCGTCGCGCTCGTCGCCTCCTGGGCCAGGGCGCTCGTCGCGAACAGCAGGGTCAGCGTGGCCAGTCCCAACCAACGGCTTGCAGTCATTCTGAGGTCCTCCGGCGCCGGGTGACATGTCCAGAGGGGCTGCGCGCCGCGGTGACGCTCCCTCTGCGTTGCAACTGCACTTCAGCAGCGGAGCCTACCCTGGCGGGTGCCGCAAGCGGAGAAATGGAAAGCGCCCCTGCCCGGCGGATGACGCACCCCACGCGGCCGGAATTCACATCGGCGCGTGCGCGCCCTCCCCTGCCTCCGCGCCGCCGTGGATGAGCCGCGCGACGATGCGCAGGTCATCGATGAACGCTTCCAGCTGCGCCTCGCGGGCCTCCGGGTCCGGCGCGCGGAGGATGGAGGACGGGTGCACCGTGGCCACCACCACGCGGGCCCACTCGGAGGGCATGGGCCGCCCGCGCGACTGCGTCACCCGGAAGTCCTTGCCCAGGAGCGCCTGCGCCGCGGTGGCCCCGAGGCAGACGACGACGTCCGGGCGGAACACGCGAATCTCCGCCTGGAGCCACGGCAGGCAGGCGCGAATCTCCGTCGTGTTCGGCTTCGCGTGGATGCGCCGCTTCCCCTCCCCGGTCCACTTGAAGTGCTTCACCGTATTGGTGACGTACACCTGGGAGCGGTCGATGCCGGCCGCCTCCAGCGCCTCGTCCAGCAGCCGGCCGGACGGGCCCACGAAAGGCTTTCCCGCCCGGTCCTCCTGGTCTCCCGGCTGCTCTCCCACCAGCATGACGCGGGGGCCGGGGCGGGGCCTGCCGGCGGGCTCGCCGAAGACAGTCTGGGTGCCCGTCTTCCACAGGGGGCACGCCTGACAGCCCGAAGCGGCCTTTCGGAGCTTGTCGTACGTCGGAGACTCGGGGATGAGGGGGGCGGCGGTCTGGACGGGAGGACGCTTGGGCATGGCTGATTCAGAAGGTAACCATGGCGCGCAAGGGGCACCTGACCCGGCGGGTAGCTTCACGAACCGCCTGCGCAAGGACGCGAAGCACTACCGAAAGTGGGCCAGGGCCGAGGGGCTGACGGCCTTTCGCGTCTACGACAGGGACATTCCCGAGTACCCCTACGCGGTGGACCTCTACGGTGACTGCGCGCACGTGGTGGAGTACCCGCGCCGCCGCGCCCTCAAGTCCGGCACCGCCGAGACGCAGCGCGAGGAGGTGCTCGCCGCGGTGACGGAGGTGCTCGGCGTGGCGCCCGAGCGCATCTTCGTGAAGACGCACACGCCCCAGCCCTGGGGCCGCTCGCAGTACGGCCGGGTGGGCCAGGGCAGCAGCCGGCTCGTGGTGGAGGAGCAGGGCCTGAAGTTCTGGGTCAACCTGGGCGACTACCTCGACACCGGCCTCTTCATGGACCACCGCAACACCCGCGCGCGGGTGCGCGAGGAGGCGAAGGGGAAGCACTTCCTCAACCTCTTCGCCTATACGGGCGCCTTCACCGTGTACGCCGCCGCGGGAGGCGCCGCGAGCACCACGACGGTGGACCTGTCCAACACGTACCTCGACTGGGCCGAGGACAACCTGGACCTGAACGGGCTGGCGGATGCGCGGCACGAGCTGGTCCGCGCCGACGCCAAGGCGTGGGTGGAGGCGCAGGTCGACGAGCCCCGGCGCTACGATTTGGTGGTGTGCGACCCGCCGTCCTTCTCCACGTCGAAGAAGATGTCGGGCAGCTTCAACGTGCAGCGGGACCACCCGCGCCTGCTGGCCGCCATCCAGGAGCTGCTCTCCCCCGGCGGCGTCCTCTACTTCTCCACCAACTTCCTCGGCTTCGAGCTGAGCGACTCGGCGGCGCGGGGGATGGAGGTGGAGGAAATCACCCCCGACTCCATCCCCGAGGACTTCCAGCGGAAGGAAATCCACCGCTGCTGGCGGATGGTGGCCCCTGAGCGAAGGGGGCCACCGGCACCGCCACCGGCTCGGGAGCCGCTACAGCCAGCAGACGCTGTCGATGCAGCGCTCGCCGGCGGGGCACTCGCAGTTGGCCACGCACGCGTTGCCGCTGCCCTGGTTCACCGGCTTGCAGACGCCGTTATTGCAGACATTGCCCGCGGGGCACTCGCAGTTGGCGCGGCACACCGTCGGCGAGCCCGCGTCCGCCGGAGGCGGCGGCGTGGGCGCCTTGCACTGGCCGTTGGAGCACCGTACCTGGCCGGCATGGGGCAGTCGCAGTTGGC
>JBKGHK010001029.1:0-2900 GCA_046520375.1 Pyxidicoccus sp. 3LFB2 | reverse complement strand
CAAGTCCAGCGTGGCGCCGGGCGCGCCGCCCCGCACCGGCGCGGGCTCGCTCCAGGCCCGGTGGCCCACGGGCTTCAGGGCGGGGAACTCCTCCTCCAGCAGACTCACCTTGGCCCACGCGCCCCAGCGGGCATAGGCGTCCAGGGCGGCGCGCAGGTGGAGCGAGGCGAAGCGCGCGCGGCCCAGCGAGTGGTAGCAGCGCCCCGCCAGCTCGTTCGCCAGCGCCTCGTCCTGGAGGAAGCCCTCGGCGTGGGCTCCGTCGATGGCGCTGTCGTAGAGGGCCATCGCCTCCAGGCTCCGCCCCTCGACGCGGGCCACCTCGGCGGCCACGAGCTGGTGCTTGTGGCGGAAGTTCTCCGGGCTGCGCTCCGCCCATGTGCCGAGCTCACGCTGGTTGTCGGCGATGCGCGCCAGGGCCTCCGCCCGCGCCTCCGGGGTGGCGTGGCTTCGCGCCGCCAGCGCCAGCGACGTCATGCAGTTGTACTCGGGCATGCGGTGCGAGCCCTGCAGGTGCATGGCGTAGCGGCCCGCCAGCTCGGACATCCGGAGGGCCTCGTCGAAGTCTCCCAGCAGGTAGGCGACCTGGAGGCGCAGCATGCCGAGCAGGGCCCGGTTGAGGTTGGCCAGCTCCTTCGCGCGAAGGAAGGACTGCTCGTCGAAGTCGTTGTCATCGAAGCGCGCCGGCAGGCGGGTGTGGCCCTGCAGGGCGCGGATGGCCTGGCGGAAGAGGATGACGGTGTCCCGCATGGGCAGCTGACCACTCTTGCGGAAGAAGTTGAGACACGTGTCGATGGAGCCGAGCACGCGGGGCAGCTCGGCGCCCATCGCCAGCTCGGCGGAGGTGCCGTTGATGAGCGCATAGCCCGCGAAGTGCAGGTCTCCTCCGGCCAGCCCCGTGGCGAAGGCGCGCCGCACCAGCGGCAGGTTGCCGCGCAGCGGCTGCTTCCAGTGGTTCAGGTGCAGGAGCGAGATGAGCGCCCGGCACTCCTGCCGGGGGTCTCCGTGCCTCCGGCCCAGCTCCGTCGCCATGCTCGCGAAGGCGTGGCCGACCTGGGCGTCTCCCAGGCCCGCGGCCAGCATCATCCCGTGGGCCCCGTACACGCCGGGGGACATCGGGCTGTTGCCGTGCTTCAGCATCAGGTTGAGGGCGCGGGTGTTGATGAGGGCGAACAGCGCCGGGTCGAGGAAGTAGGCCACGTTGCTCACCTCCGCGAGCAGCCGGACGCTGGCGCACAGCTCGGCGTCCTCCAGGCGCGGGGCGTCCAGCAGGTCCTCCACCGCGCGGCCCCGCATGTTGCGCGCCACCTCGGCCAGCTCGGCGGCGAGCGCCGGGGCGAAGTCCTGCTCCGGCAGCTCGATGCCGAACAGCCGCAGCCCCGCGCGCCCCCACTGGAGCCCCTCGGGGAAGCTGGCGTTGAAGGCATGCGCGAGCACGAGCAGGCCGTAGAGGTCCGCCTGCTCCAGCCGGGTGGCCGCGTGCTCCAGGGCCGTGCGCACCAGCTCCCCGGCGAGGGTGAGGTCTCCCGAGTAGTAGGCGCACTCCGCCGCTTCCTTGTGCAGGCGGAAGACCTGCTCGCGGCGCGAGGGCCACTGCGGCCGGGGCAGGAGCGAGATGCCTCGCAGCAGGTACACCAGCGCCGCGCTGAACGCCGACGTCGCCTTGGCCTTGAGGCCCGCGCGGAAGTTGAGCTCGGACAGCTCCAGCCCCTCCACCGTGCCCCCGGGCCGCTCGACGCCCAGGTGGAGGTGGTCCACCACCGCGAAGAGCCGCTCGTCGAGCGCGTCGCCGCCGCCCTCGCGCAACAGCCAGCGTCCGGCCTCGTGGTGGAGCCGCCGGCGCTCATCCTCGGAGAGCAGGGCGTACGCCGCCTGGCGGACGCGGTCATGGGCGAAGACATACGAGGCCTCGCGCTCCTTCGAGCCCTCCTTCCTCGGGACGAGGAGCCCCTCGCGCAGCAGGCTCCAGAGGGTGGAGGCCGCGTCCCCCTCGGAGTCCCCCAGGAGCGCCGACAGGAGCCACAGCTCCACGCGGTCTCCCAGGCACGCGGCCACCGTCAAGGCCCGCTGCGCCCGCGCCGGAAGCCGGCGGATGGTGGCCATCATCAGCTCCACCACGTTCTCCGTCACCTCCGCCTGCTCCAGCCGGGCCAGGTCCCACCGCCAGACACCGCGGCCCACGTCGAAGGCCAGCAGGCCGGAGTGGTGGAGCAGCCGCAGCAGCCGGGTGACGAAGAGCGGGTTGCCCGCCGTCTTGCGCAAGAGGAGGTCCGCCAGCGGGCGGGCCTCCTCGGGCGCGCGGCGGAAGGTGTCCGCGCACAGCGCGGTGAGCGAGGGCAAGTCCAGCGGGGGCAGCTCGAGCGTCTCGAAGGGCATGGCCTCTTCCACGCGCAGCGACTCGAGCATCCGGGACAGGGGGTGGTCCGCGCCCACCTCGCGCGGCCGGTACGCGCCCAGCACCAGGACATGGCGCGAGTCCGGGTCCATGGCCAGGTGGTGGAGCAGCTGGAGCGAGCCGGAGTCGGCCCACTGCAAGTCCTCCAGGAACAGCACCAGCACGTGCTCGGCGGACGCGAGCGCCTGGACGAAGGACTGGAAGAGGAGGTGCAGCCGCGCCGCGGCCTCCACCGGCTCCAGCTTCAGGGGCTCGGGCTGGGGGCCCAGCAGCGCCTCCAGGCCTGGGAGGATGTCGCAGATGACGCGGCCGTTGGGCCCCAGCGCGTCGCGCAGCCTGCGCCGCCAGGCGTCGCGGGCCTCGGGGGGCTTCTCCTCCAGCTGGTGGATGAGTCCCTCGAAGGCCTCGACGAAGGCGGCATAGGGCACGTTGCCCCGGAGCTGGTTGAACTTGCCTTCGAGGACGAGGTCCCCGGGCCCCGCGCGGCGGCGCAGCTCGCGGATGAGGG
>JBKGHK010001028.1:0-2947 GCA_046520375.1 Pyxidicoccus sp. 3LFB2 | reverse complement strand
TCCAGCCGCGTCACGTCCCCGTCCGGCGTCACCGGCGCGTCCAGCGACACGTCCCTCGCCAGCGACTCCGACGCCCGCCCCACGTCCTCCTCGCGCTTGCCCAGGGCCTCCGCCAGCCGCTTCTCCACCTCGGGGTGCCCCTCCCCCCACCGAGCCTCCAGCCGCGCCCGCTCGCGCCTCAGCTGGAACACCACCCAGGGCGCCCGCCCGCCCGCCATGCTCCAGTTGCGGCCGACGTAGGCCCGGATGCGCGCCCGAATCCACTGGTTCGCGTACACCGCGAAGGGGATGCCGCGGTCCTCGAAGCGCCCCGCCGCCTCCATCAGCCCCACGTTGCCCTCCGCCACCAGCTCCTCCAGCGGAAGCCCCGTCCACCGGTACTTCCACGCCAGCCGCTTCACCAACTCCAGGTGCCCCCGCACCCGCGCCTCCACCTCTTCGCCCGACGCCAGCTGCACCGACGCCTCGGACTCAGCGGACTCGCAGGACACGCTCTGGTTGACGGCTTCCATGGACCTCCTCCGGTCTGCCCGCGGAGGACACCCCCGCGGAACGAGGAGAAACCTAAGGGCCCGACGACCATAAGAAAATTAGGTAGTTTGAACGCAATACTTCGGTTATCTCTATGGATATGAGCTGGCTCAACTACCACCACCTCCTCTACTTCTGGACCGTCGCGCGAGCGGGCAGCATCGCCAAGGCGGGCGAGGAGCTGCATCTCGCGCAGCCCACCATCAGCAGCCAGCTCAAGCTCCTGGAGGAGTCGCTCGGCCACAAGCTCTTCGAGCGGCAGGGCCGCAAGCTCGTCCTCACCGACGTGGGCCGCACCGTCATGCGCTACGCGGACGAAATCTTCCGCCTCGGCAACGAGCTGAAGAACGTCGTCTCCGGCATGCCCACCGGCCAGCAGCTCCGACTCAACGTGGGCGTGCTCGACGTCATCCCCAAGCTCGTCGCCGAGCAGTTGCTCAAGCCCGCGCTCGACGCGGGGCCCTCGCTCCGCATCAGCTGCCGCGAGGGCCCGCTGCCCCAGCTGCTCGCCTCGCTCGCCCTGCATGAGCTGGATGTCGTCCTGGCCGACGCCCCCAGCTCCGAGCCTGTCAGCGTGCGCTCGTTCAACCACCTGCTCGGCAAGAGCGGGGTCTCCTTCTTCGCGGCCGGCAAGCTCGTGCAGCTGAAGAAGGACTTCCCCCGCTCGCTGAATGGCGCCCCCATGCTCCTGCCTTCGGACGAGTCCTCGGTCCGCCGCTCGCTGGAGCTGTGGTTCGAGCGCCAGGGGCTGCGCCCGCTCATCGCCGGGGACTTCGACGACAGCGCGCTCCTCCAGGCCTTCGGTCAGCGCGGGCACGGCGTCTTCGCCATGCCCACCGCCATCGAGGCCGAGGTGGAGCGTCAGTTCAACTGCTCCGTCATCGGCCGCACCGACGAAATCGAGACCTGCTTCTACGCCATCACCGTCGAGCGCAAGCTGCGCCACCCCGCCGTCGTCTCCATCGCCGAGGCGGCCCGCTCGCAGATGTTCGGCGGCTGAAGGCCCGGCCCACTCAGCGCGGCGGCTCGGCCCGGCGGTACGCCTCCGCGCCCGCCACCACCGTGGCCACCACCTGCGCGTCCGTCAGCGCCCGGACGGGGCCCTCCAGCGGGTCCGCCGACAGCGCCACGAAGTCCGCGTCCAGGCCAGCCACCAACCGCCCGCGCCGCGACTCCTCGAAGGACGCCCACGCCGGCCCCACCGTGAAGCCCTCCAGCGCCTCGCGCGCCGTCAGCCGTTCCTCCGGCCTCCAGCCCCCCTCCGGCCTGCCTACGGCGTCCTGCCGCGTGACGGCCGCGTACAGCCCGGCCAGCACGTCCGGGTTCTCAATCGGGAAGTCGCTCCCCAGCGCGAGGTGCGCTCCCGCGTCACGCAGGCTGCGCCAGGCGTAGGCGCCCTTCAACCGCTCGGGCCCCAGTCGTGACTCCGCCCAGGTCATGTCGCTGGTGGCGTGCGTGGGCTGCACGCTCGCCACGAGCCCCGCAGCGCCCAGCCGGCGGATGTCCTCCAGCGTCAGAATCTGCGCGTGCTCCACCCGGTGCCGCAGCGCCTGCGTGCCCGTCTCCGCCGATGCGCGCAGCAGCACGTCCAGCACCAACGTATTGGCACGGTCTCCAATGGCGTGGATGCACACCTGGAAGCCCCGGGCCATGAAGGCGCGGGCCCTGGCCTCCAGCTCCTCCGGCGGCATCAGCAACAGGCCCTTTTGCCCGGCCTCGTCACAGTAGTCGTCGTGCAGCGCGGCGCCCCGGCTGCCCAGCGCGCCGTCCGCCAGGAACTTCACCGAGCGCATCGCCAGCATCCGCCCCTGCCACGGCCCCTGCTCCAGGTACACGTGCCGCTCCTCGCCCTGCCCCGCCGCCATCGCGTACACGCGCAGGGGCAGCGTGCCGGCGGCGTCCCACTCCTGGAGCAGGCGGAAGGCGTCCAGGTCCATGCCCGCGTCGTGCACGCCCGTCAGCCCCACCTGGGCACAGCGCTCCAGCGCGGCCCGCAGGCGCGTCTCCAACTGCTCCCGCGTGGGCGGCGGAATGGCCGCGGCCACCACGTCCATGGCGTTGTCCACCAGCACGCCCGTGGGCTCACCCCTCGCGTCCTTCAGGATGCGGCCACCCGCCGGGTCCGGCGTGTCACGCGTGATTCCCGCGCGCCGCAGCGCCTCGCCATTCACCCACGCCGCGTGGTGGTCCACCCGCGTGAGGAACACCGGCGTGGTGGGGAAGCGCGCATCCAGCTCCGCCCTCCCGGGGAACGCGGCGCCGGGCCACTCGTTCTGGTCCCACCCCTTCCCCAGCAGCCAGTCGCCCTGGAAGCTGGAGGCCGGGGCCTGCGACAGCCGGCGCACCACCTCGTCCACCGAGGGCGCCTTCTCCAGCCGCGCCGTCGTCAGGCTGCGCCCCAGGCCATGGATGTGCG
>JBKGHK010001027.1:0-2958 GCA_046520375.1 Pyxidicoccus sp. 3LFB2 | reverse complement strand
GGTCGCCAGGCGCAGCTCCTCGCGCGGCGCCAGGCTGCGCTGCAGGGCCACGGACTCCAGCAGCGCCCGGGCGCGCTCGCGGTCCTCCGGGTGGAAGGCCTCCACCAGGGAGCGCCCGAGCCACCGCTCCACCAACATGCCCGTGAGCCGCTCCCAGGGCCGCCCCAGCATGACGAGGTGGCCGCGCGCGTCGAGGTGGAAGACCACCTCGCGCATCAGCTCGTCGAGGATGCGCGCGCGCTGCGCGTCCACCGCGGAGGTGGCCGGGCTCACCATGGGGTGCGGGGACGCGAGTGTGTCGCTCCCGTCGGAAGACGGCTCGTCGGGAACCGTCCCCTGGGCATCACCATGGCCCGTTTCCCGCTGCTCGTCCGCCAAGTCCGGCCTCCTGCGCCCACGGAGAGGGGCCGGAGTCCTGACAGCACACGGCTGCCGGGAGCATTCCAGACCCTGAATCCCCTCCCGGTGGCGACGTCACCCCGAAGCATACGGCCACCGAATGTCCGGAAGTCAATGGAAGGTCCGGTAGGTTCACCCTCCGTCCTCGGGCTCCCACCCACCGGGAGCACCCGAGCGAGGGCGCAGTCGGCGGTCTCCAATGACACGGGCAGGGACGCCGGCCACCACCGACCAGGCAGGCACGTCCCGGGTGACGACGGCCCCCATGGCCACCACGGCATGGTCCCCCACGGTGACGCCGTCCGTGATGCCGGCGTTGGCGCCCACCCAGACGTCCGAGCCCAGGACAATCCCCTTCGAGGTGACGGGCTGCTCCCTCACGGGCCGGTCCGGGGCCAGCCCATGGTCGAAGGCGTACAGGGTGGCGCCGGTGGCGATGCGGGTGCCCTCGCCGATGCGGATGCCGGCCCCGCCGCCGTCCAGGCTGACCCGGGCGTTGAGGCTGACCCGGGGGCCCAGCACCACGGGCCCATGCAGGAAGACGTCCGCGGCGATGCTGCAGCCCGGGCCGATGGACACGGTGCGCCCGGGCTCGGCGAAGATGCGCGCCTCCGGGGCGATGAAGCACCCCTCGGCGATTTCCACCGTCTCCAGCTCGCGCAACTGCTGCTGCACCTCGCGCTGCCAGGCCTCCGCCCACTCGCGGTGGCGGGGCTTGAGGACGAAGTAGAGCCACGGCATCCAGGAGAGCCGGCGTTTGTGCTGCTCGCGGCGGAGCGCATGCAGGTCCACGCCCCCTGACTACCACAGGACTCGCGGCGCCTTCGCGCCGTCTCTAGGCCGGGGTGTCCACCGTGAAGTGGCAGCGCTCGCGCTCGGCGGCGATGAGCTCCACGTCCGCCGCGGCGGGCTCCAGGCGCGACACCATGTCGTCCGGCTCCCAGCGGTAGGGCTCGCCGTTGAGCAGGACGCGGCCGTCCACCACCGCGCGCGTCATCTCCAGCATCGGGTGGGGGGCCAAATCCCGCACCATGGCCTCGAAGCGCCCCTGGCGCACGGGGTCCGCGAAGCGGAAGCGGAAGCGGGCCAGCGCCGCGAGGTGGAACCACATGGGGCGGAAGGCCACGCCCGCCAGCGCCAGCCGCTTCGCCATCAGCAGCAGCATCTCCGTGGCCTCGCGCGACAGCCCCAGGCCCGGCACGTCCTGCCCCGGCAGCTGCGGCCGCCGCTCGCTGAAGCGCGCGCGCGGGTGGCGCAGGCTCAGCCAGTTGACGAAGAGGAAGGGCTCTCCCGCCACGGGCCGCCGCTCCAGCACGCAGTCCACCAGCAGGTGCTCCTGCCCGCCCGTGCGACCCAGCACCTTGAGGCGGTCCCCCGCGCCGGTGGAGCCCACCTCCACCCGCAGCCGGCTGTAGCCCAGCCGCTCCACGTGCGACAGCAGGCCGTAGCGGAACAGCGTGTATTCGAGCGACTGCGCCGTGTAGTAGCCCAGCACCCGGGGCTGCAGCGTACCGCCCAGCCCCAGCGAGCCCTCCAGGTCCTCCAGCGTCAGCGGCTCCTCCACCTGCGTGCCCTCTTGCGACAGCAGCCGGGAGATGCGCTGGTAGCGGGCGCTCAGCGGGTCATACCGCGCGGTGATGCGCCGGGCGCCCTTCCCCGCCAGCACCAGCACCGAGCCCGCGAACACCTTCCATGACTCGGCATGGTAGCCGCCGCCCGGCAGCCACACGCTGGGCACGCCGCGAAGGGCCCGGGCCAGCGCCGTGTCCCGGCGCCGCGCGCCCTCCAGCGTCAGCCCCACCCGGCCGAAGCGGTCTCCCTTCAGCACGTCGCCGCCGGCGATGACGAAGGCCATGTCCGGCTTCGGCATGCGCGACAGCAGTCCCTCCAGCAGCGAGAGGTAGTCGTTGTCGGTGCAATTCTCCGGCACCCGCGTCTCGTCCACTTCCAGCGGGAGCGCGCCCCAGTCACTGCCGGACAGCGAGCCAATCCACGCGCGCTCCTGGCCCGCGAGACACTCCGCGGTGCCGTCCGGCGGGTGCGCGTCCAAATCCAGCACCACCGTCTGCCCGTCGAAGCCGTCCGCGTGGAGGGCCGCCAGTGCAATGGCGATGTCATTCACGGGGCAGAAGCCGCCGCCCCGCCCCGGCGCCGCGTGGTGGAAGCCGCCGGCCATGTTCACCACGGGCCCGGCGTGCGCGCGCCAGCGCGCGGCCCCCAGCGTGCCGCCGCACACCAGCCGCACGTTGGACAGCAGCGTGTCCACGGGGACCTCGGACGGGTCCGTGGCGAAGATGCGCGCCAGCGTCTCCGCCTGGCCGAGCGACTCCAGGTAGGCGCCGTCGTGCACGCGCGCCATCTCCGCGTAGCTCACCGGCAGCGGGCGGTGCACGTCGCGCGGGTGCACCACGCCCTTCTCCAGGAGGTACCACGTGGTGAAGTCCACCCCGCGCGGCTCGATGCCCACCGTGGACTCCACGCCGCTGAGCGGCAGCCGGTAGGCCTCGTCGTAGAAGATGGGCACGCCCGGGCTGCTTCCCGGCACCCAGCGCCCCAGCC
>JBKGHK010001026.1:0-2959 GCA_046520375.1 Pyxidicoccus sp. 3LFB2 | reverse complement strand
CGCGGCCAGGGGCCGTCACGCCGGTGAGGGCCCGGTACCCGGCCCGGCACCGGCCGGTCCGTGGTCGTCCCGTCGCCCAGCTGGCCAGCGGTATTGCCGCCCCAGGCCCAGACGGTGCCGTCGCCTTAGCGCCAGCGAGTGGAGCCGCCCGCCGCCAGGGACGTCACGCCGGTGAGACCCGGCACAAGGCCCGGGGTCGACCGGGAGGCGGTCGTCCCATCCCCAGCTGGCCAGAGTCGTTGTAGCCCCACATCCAGACGGTGCCGTCGGCCTTGAGCGCCATCGAGTGATAGCCGCTCGCGGCCAGGGCCACCACGCCGGTGAGGCGCGGCACCGGGCCCGGGCACCGGCCGGTCCGTGTTCGTCCCATCGCCCAGCTCGCCATCGAGATTGGAGCCCCAGGCCCAGACGGAGCCGTCCGCCTTGAGCGCCAGTGAGTGGCTGTGGCCGCGGGCCAGGGCCACCACGTTGGTGAGCGCAGGCACCTGGACCGGAGTCCGCCGGGGAAGAAGCGTCCCGTCCCCCAGCTGTCCGGTGTAGTTGGCGCCCCAGGCCCAGACGGTGCCGTCGGCCTTGAGCACCAGCGAGTGGAGACCGCCCGGGGCCAGAGCCACCACGTCGGCGAGGCCCGTGACTGCGGCGGGGGTCGACCGGGAGGTGGTCGTCCCATCGCCCAGCTGTCCCTGACTGTTGTCGCCCCAGGCCCAGACGGTGCCGTCGGCCTTCAGCGCCAGCGAGTGGTAGTAGCCCGCGCCCAGGGACACCACGCCGGTGAGCGCATGCACCTGGGTGGGCGTCATCCGGTTCGTGGTCGTCCCTTCTCCCAGCTGGCCGAAGAAGTTGTAGCCCCAGGCCCAGACGGTGCCGTCTTCCTTCAGCGCCAGGGAATGCTGGTAACCCGCCGCTACCGGCACCCGCGTCAGCACGGTGAGCGCGTCACCCCGGGCTTTCAGGCCCGAGGCGGGCTCCTCTTGCAGGCACGCGGAGGCCCCTAAGAGGCCACACACCAGACCCAAGAATTTCAAGACAGCGGACCCGACGCGCATTCTGGCTTTCATGGGCAATAGCTTGCACGAATTGCGCTGGGAAAGCTGCCCGCAGAGAGTGAAAGGCCATGCCGGGAGGCAAGAACAGCTGGAAGCGCAGCTGCGCGTGAAGCTGCGGGAGCCTGAAGCCGCGTTGGCCCAGACGCGGCGCGGTCCCCGGGGCGCCTGCGGGAGGAGGTGCCACTCTCGCGCTTCCCGGCGACCAGCGGACCCTCTCTCAGCCTCCAAGACGGTGTTGCACGGCCTGAAGTCATGCGCGACTCGTCCGGGAATGTGAGTGTCGAAACACCCCCACTCGTGACAGGCCATGGCCATGGTCACATGGGAGACAGGCCTTCAACCCTCCGGACATGTATATGATTGCGTTGACGGTGAAGCCTTGTCTGTCTATGTTTTCGGAAGAGTGAGCTCGCGACGCACCCTGTGCTGAATGTCTCAAGACTCGAGAGCTCACTTCTTACCGACCAATACCTAGCTGCCGGGGTGGAATATGAAGCGTCTTGGAATGTCCGTTGTCCGCGGCGTGGCTTGTGCGTTTTTTCTGGGTGCTTGCGGACCCGCCATGGAGAGCGAGGAGTTGGAGGGCGCCGAGCCCACCGTCATCATGCCCGAGAAGGACGCGCCCTCTGGGGTTCCGGACCCCGAAGCGGCCGAGTTCTCAGAGCCCGGGACGGTGCATGCGCTGGGGGTTGTGGGGGAGCTGGGCAGCCTCCTGGGCTCCCCTGTCACGCCCCCCTACACGTCCATCAGCACGGCCTCCAACCTGTGGTCCGTCAGTTGTAATGGCGGCTCCTCGCGAGACCTCGGCTACATCTGGAAGGTGCCGGCGACCGGGTCGTATACCTTCAGCACCGGGGGCTCCAACTTCGATACCGTGCTCCAGATCCGCAACTTCAGGAACACGTCGGAAGTCATGGGATGCAACGATGATACATCCACCACCGAGCAGTCGAGAATCACGCTCTCCGGCCTCATCAAGGGTTCGATGCTGTTGATCATCATCGAGGCCTATGATGCCCGCTACGGCAATTTCGCCCGCCTGAACATCACCAAGAACTGAGTCGGGAGGATTGAATCCTCTCAGGGGGCGGCGTCCGGGGGGGACGCCGCGCCCGGGTTTCACCACGCGGGTGGAATACCTCCATCCGGCAAGTAATCGGGTTTCAGCTGCAATAACTTCGGCGTCCCCACGTTGGGAGTCTGCCCGGACTTTCCCGGGATTTTCCAGACAGGGACTCTCGAAGCCATGCGGAAGTTCTTTCGACGCCCGTACTCCGCGCTCGTCTGTGCGCTTGCGGTAGGACTCCAGGCCTGTGGGGAGGGCATCCCCCAGGCCGAAGAAGGACACCTGACTACAGCGGCCCCGGTGGTGGTCTCCCAGGCGCTCCAGTCGGGCGCCCTGGATGAAGCCCCGGACATCCTCGCCGCGCTGCAGGCCATTCCGGGCCTCACGGTGGTGCGGGAGGCGCCCACCCGCGTCCCCGGCGCCCGCTTCTTCGTGCTCAGCTATGACCAGCCGGTGGACCACAAGCGCCCCGAGGTCCGCCGCTTCCAGCAGCGCATGACGCTGCTGCACCGCACGACGCAGGCGCCCATGGTGCTCGCCGCCACGGGCTATGGCATCGGCACCACGGCCGGACAGTTCGAGCCCACCGCGCTCCTCCAGGCCAACCAGCTGCTGGTGGAGCACCGCTTCTTCGGCCCCTCCACGCCCGCGCCCGCCACGTACGAGCACCTCACCCTGGAGCAGGCCGCGGGGAGCCACCACCGCATCTCCAGGCCTTCAAGACGCTCTATGGCGGCAAGTGGTGAGCACCGGCGCGAGCAAGGGCGGCATGACGTCCATCTACCACCGCGCCTCTGCCCCGAAGGACGTGGATGCCACCGTCGCCTACGTGGCGCCCCAACAGCTA
>JBKGHK010001025.1:0-2962 GCA_046520375.1 Pyxidicoccus sp. 3LFB2 | reverse complement strand
CGCTGCCCACCACCACACCGTCCGCGTGCGCCGACAGCGTGCGCGCCTGCTCCTCGGTGGAGATGCCGAAGCCCGCCACCACCGGGGCCGGCGACGCCTTGCGCACCACGTCCAGCCGCTGCGACAGGTCCGCCGGCAGTTCCGCCCGCATGCCCGTCACGCCCGACACGGCCACGCAGTAGACGAAGCCCCGCGCGTTGCTGGCAATCGCCTGCGCCCGCTCCTGCGACGTCGAGGGGGCGCACAGCGGAATCAAATCCACCCCCGCCGCATCGAACGTGGCCCTCAGGCCCGCGCTCTCCTCGGGCGGCAGGTCCGGCAGAATCGCGCCCGACACGCCGCGCTCGCGCGCCAGCTTCGCGAAGCGCTCCTCGCCCATGGCCATGATGACGTTGACGTACGTCATGATGACCAGCGGCGTCTGGGGGCAGCGCCTGCGCACCTCGGGCACCACCTCGTCCAGCACTCGCTTCAGCGTGGAGCCGGCCTTCAGCGCCCGCTCGGACGCGCCCTGGATGACGGGGCCGTCGGCGATGGGGTCGCTGAACGCCACGCCCAGCTCGAGGATGTCCGCGCCACCCTCCACCAGCGCGGCGAACACGTCCACCGAGCGCGGCAGGTCCGGGTCGCCCGCCATGGCGTACGCCACCAGCACGCCCTCGCCCCGCGCCTTCGCCTTGGCGAAGGTCTGCGCAATCTCTCCGCTCACGACTTCACCCCCACCGGCGGCGGCACGCCCCGCGCGGAAATGGTCGCCACGTCCTTGTCGCCACGGCCCGAGCAGTTGATGACGAGGTACTTCCCCTTGCCCAGGTCGCGCGCCAGCTCCCGGCCGCGCGCGAAGGCGTGCGAAGTCTCCAGCGCGGGGAGGATGCCCTCGGTGCGCGCCACTTCGTAGAAGGCCGCCAGCGCCTCGTCGTCCGTGGCGGTGCGCACCTCCATCCGCCCCGTCTTCGCCAGGTGCGCCAGCTCTGGCCCCACGCCCGGGTAGTCCAGGCCGGCGGAGATGCTGTGCGCCTCCTGAATCTGACCGTCCGCGTCCTGGAGCACCAGCGAGCGCGAGCCGTGCAGCACGCCCTCCGTCCCCAGCGTCAGCGACGCGCCGTGCTGCCCCGAGTCGAGCCCGTGGCCTCCGGCCTCCACGCCCACCAGCCGCACGTCCTTGTCACCGATGAACGGGTGCAGCACGCCAATCGCATTCGAGCCGCCACCCACGCACGCGATGATGGCGTCCGGCAGCTTGCCGAAGGCCGCCATGGCCTGCGTGCGCAGCTCCTTGCCGATGACGGACTGGAAGTCGCGGACGATGCTCGGGTACGGGTGAGGCCCGGCCGCGCTGCCGATGACGTAGTGCGTGTCCGCCACCTGCGACACCCAGGTGCGCATGGCCTCGTTCATCGCGTCCTTCAGCGTCCGCGAGCCCGACTCCACCGGCTTCACCACCGCGCCCAGCGCGCGCATGCGGAAGACGTTGAGCGACTGGCGCTCCACGTCCAGCGCGCCCATGTACACCTCGCAGGGCAGGCCGAAGAGCGCGCACGCGGTGGCCGTGGCCACGCCGTGCTGGCCCGCGCCCGTCTCCGCGATGATGCGCTTCTTCCCCATCCGCTTCGCCAGCAGCACCTGGCCCACGGTGTTGTTGATTTTGTGCGCGCCCGTGTGGGCCAGGTCCTCGCGCTTGAGCCACACGTGCGCGCCGCCCCAGGCTTCGGTGAGCCGCCGCGCGGGCGTCAGCACCGTGGGCCGGCCGACGAACTCCTTCAGCACCCGCGCGACTTCCTCACCAAAAGACGGGTCCGCGCTTGCCTTCGCGTAGGCCTCTTCCAGCTCCAGCAGCGCCGGCACCAGCGTCTCCGGCACGTAGCGGCCGCCGTAGCGCCCGAAGCGGCCGACAGTCTCCGTGGTCATCTCTCACTCCCAGAGGTTGATGGACTTCGCGAGCCGCACGAAGGCGCGCACCGCGTCCAGGTCCTTGATGCCAGGGGAAGACTCCACCCCGCTGGCCACATCCACACCGTACGGGCGCGTGGCCCGCACCGCCTCGGCCACGTTGGATGGCTTCAGGCCGCCCGCCACCAGCACGGGCACGCCACTGCCTGACAGCTGCGCCACCAGCGACCAGTCGAAGCCGACGCCCCCGCCGCCATACCCCGGAGCCGCTCCGTCCAGCAGCAGCCCCGCCACATCGCCCACGCCCACATACTCCCGGGCGCGCGCCACGTCTTCCGGCCCCCGCACCCGCAGGGCCTTGATGACGGGCACCCCGTAGCCCGAGCACGCCTCCGGCGGCTCGTCGCCATGGAGCTGCACCGCCGTGAGGCCGCACTCCCGCACCGCCGTCCGGACCGCGTCCGCCGGTGCATTGACGAACACGCCCACCACGGTGCCCAGCGGAGGCCGGGTGGCCGCCAGCTTCGCCGCGGTGGCCAGGTCCACGTACCGGGGCGACTTCGCGTAGAAGTTGAGCCCCAGCGCGTCCGCACCCGCGTCCCACGTGGCCCGGGCGTCGTCCAGGCGGGTGACGCCGCAGACCTTCACCCGGACGCTCATGGGGAGCCCTCCGCGCCGGGCCATCGCCCTGGCTCACTTCGGAGGGCTGCCTCATCCAGCCAGACGCTCATGTGGAGCCCTTCGCACCGGGGATGCGCCCCGGCGTGTCCAGGCTCCATCCTGCTCATCCAGGCGCTCACGAGCCCTCCGCGCCGAGCAGCCGCCTCAGCGCCCGTCCGGGCTCCGCCTCGCGCAGCAGGGACTCGCCCACCAGCACCGAGTCCGCGCCCGCCTCGCGCGCCGCCAGCAGGTCCGCCAGCGACTTGAGCCCGCTCTCCGCCACCAGCGCGCGCTGCGCGAGCGCAGCTTCGGCATCACCCGCAGCGCCGTGCCCGTGTCCGTCTTCAGTGTGGCGAGGTTGCGGTTGTTGATGCCCACCAGCTCCGCGCCCGCCGCCAGCGCGCGCTCGGCG
>JBKGHK010001024.1:0-2962 GCA_046520375.1 Pyxidicoccus sp. 3LFB2 | reverse complement strand
CCGTGGAGGCCCGGGACTCCGGGCCGTTGCCGGGGCGGATCGCCCCCCGGCGACTCCGGTGCCCTCGGGTGTCGGCGGTACGGCGGCCGCTGCACGCGACGGGGGACGCGGTTCCCTCGAGCCTTGCCGCCGCGTCGGCCACCGCCACCGAGGCGGACCTGGACGCGGATGAGGAGGCGGCTCCGGCCGGCAAGCCGGTGTCGTCGTCTCGCACGGCCACCTCGAAGAAGCTGGTGACGCTGGGCATCGACGACATCCAGCGGGTGGTGGCGCGCGGGCGGGCCCGCATCAGCTCGTGCTTCGAGCGCTTCAAGGCGGACCTGCCGTCGACGCAGGGCGAGGTGCAGGTGCAGCTCACCATCGTCTCGTCGGGCAAGGTGCGGGCGGGGACGCGAGGGCCGCTGGCCTCGTCGGGCGTGGGCCGCTGCCTGGAGACGCAGGCCGAGCGGCTGCGCTTCCCGGCCCACCGGGACCAGGAAGTCACGGTTGTGATGCCCTTCTCGTGGCGGGTGACGGAGTAGCGGCGCCGGAAGCCCGGCGCCGCACGGGGCTACATGTCGCGGCGGGCGGACAGCGCCTTCGCCAGCGTGGCCTGGTCGGCGAACTCCAGGTCACCGCCCATGGGCAGGCCCTGGGCGATGCGGGTGACGCGCAGGCCCATGGGCTTGAGCAGTCGCGTGAGGTAGAGCGCGGTGGCCTCGCCCTCGACGTCCGGGTTGGTGGCGACGATGAGCTCCTCCACCCGGCTGTCGTTGAGGCGCTCGAGCAGTTCCTTGATGCGGAGCTGCTCCGGCCCCACGCCCTCCAGCGGTGACAGCACGCCGTGCAGGACGTGGTAGCGGCCCTTGAACTCGCGGGTGCGCTCCAGCGCCATCAAGTCGGAGTACGTCTCCACCACGCAGAGCACGCGCTCATCGCGGCGGGAGTCCCGGCAGAAGCCACACGTCTCCGTGTCGGTGAGGGAGAAGCAGCGCACGCACAGGTGCACTTTCTCCTTCACCTCGCGGATGGCCTGGGACAGGTCCGCGGCGTACTCGCCCGGCGCCCGCAGGATGTGGAATGCGAGGCGCTGGGCAGTCTTCTCGCCAATGCCCGGCAGCTTCGCGAGCTGGGCGACAAGTCGGTTCAGCGGGTCGGGAGTCATCCGGTATCAGGTAACGCCGGGGATCTTGATGCCGCCGGAGATTTTCGCGAGCTCGCGCTGCATGTGCTGACGGCTGCTTGCCAGGGCGGCGTTCACCGCGGCGGTGACGAGGTCCTCGAGCATCGACGTGTCGTTCGCGTCGATGGCGGACTTGTCGATCTTGATGCTGCGGATCTCCTGGGTGCCGGTGGCGACCACGGTGACAAGGCCCTCGCCGGCCTTCGCCTCGACGGTCTCTTCGGCCAGCTGCTGCTTCCGCTCTTCAATCTTCTCCGTCAGCTTGTTCGCCTGCCGGATGAAGTAGTTCAGGTCGACGCCAGGCATGTGCTTCCTCGGTACTCGTGGGGGCGGGCACCTTCATTGGGCCCGCCCGGACGTTGAGAGGGGTGCACCCTACCGTTGCTCGCGGTGGTTGTCAGGCGCTGTCGTCCGGAGTGTCGGCCGTCGGGACGGCCGATGGGCGCTCGGGCTCGTAGACCTGGATGTGCTCGATTTCGCCGCCCAGGAACTTGAGCACCGCGCGGACGCCGGGGTGGCTGCGAACCTTGCCCTCCGTGCTCTTCTCATGGTTGGCGCGGCTCTGGGCGTCCTGCTCGGCGATGCTCAGGGTGGCCCGGGTGTCGTCCGCGGTGATGTCCTGGAAGGACAGCTTCACCGGACGGCCGAAGTGCTCGGCCAGGAGCTTGTCGATGGTGGCCTTGCCGGCGGCGGCGGACACCGTCATCCGGTGCAGGCCGGCCGTGGGGAGGAAGCCCAGGACGATTTCCCCCGCTCGCATGGACAGGAGGCGTCCGTTGGCCAGCGCCGTCCCGTGACGGAGGGACGCGCCCTTCACGGTGTCCACCGCCGCGCGCCACCGCTCGATGAGGGGCAGGTTGGGGTTGTCCCGGCTCCGGACGACAGGGGCCGCGGCCGCAGCGGGCGTCGGGCTCCGGGTCGGGCTCGACGTCCCCACCAGGAAGCCCTTTCAAGAATCAGGGGGAGGCCTACCAAAAGACCTTCAACGCGGATGCGTACCGTATATCTCCCGGAGGGCGGGTCCCATGATTGAGCGATACCCAAGAATCCGGATTCAGGCAGAAGGTGGCGGCGTTTTCATCCGTGATGGGCTCACCATCCGGTTCTTCATGCATCGCTCCCACCAAGAGTTCGCACCCAGCGTGGTGGCTGCTCTCGACACATTCATTCAGGCCGTGAGGCCACAAACCCTTGCATGGTCCCCAGACATGGAAGGTGACTGGCGGCGACTGGATGACCGAGGCTGGCAGCGCATCTGGAAGGAGCTGCTCGAAGCACAGTCGCCCTACATCACCCTGGCCAACCGTCCCGATGGAGCACCCGACTTCCAGTTCGAGTACAGCGGTGTAACACATGACGAAACAGGTCCATTTGATGAGCCTGGCCGGTCGTGTGATGCCTGGTT
Source organism: Pyxidicoccus sp. 3LFB2 (assembly GCA_046520375.1). Classification (GTDB taxonomy): domain Bacteria; phylum Myxococcota; class Myxococcia; order Myxococcales; family Myxococcaceae; genus Myxococcus. Next base: position 395 of record JBKGHK010001024.1, on the reverse strand, counting down.
CTGGTTGTCGACGGAATTCCTTGAGCAGCATGGTCCAGGGCACGTGCGCGACCTGGCAATGAAGCTAGGCGCCACCCTTCCATTTCATTCTGGCTATACCAGCCTCTCCATCAATGCGCTTCACGGCCTCCTGGGTGTCACCAGGCGAGTGCGACAGATCTGCTTCCGCTACCCGGGAATGGACGTACTCAATGACTCCATTTATCGGGACATAGGCACGCGGGTGCCTGGCGCGTACTGGCTGACGTTCCTGGGCCCGCCGGTGCTGGGCGAACTGGGCGGCGTGGAGGGGCTGCGCGCCCGGCTGTCCTCCCCTGGCACCACCGTGCAGCCCTTGGAGGGTGAGCGTGCCGTTGTCACGCTCGGAGAGTGGCCTGAGGCGGGGGACCTGGAAG
>JBKGHK010001023.1:0-2965 GCA_046520375.1 Pyxidicoccus sp. 3LFB2 | reverse complement strand
GCCCGCGCGGGCGGCGCTTCAGTACGGCAGCCCGCGAGCCAGGTCTCCAGCAGTGGGAAGACGTCCTCGGCCATCGTCTCCACGCCCGGCCGCTTCGCGTCGGGTGGCAGGGCCAGCCGGTGGTCGGCACCCGGCAGCAGCTTCACCGTCACGCGGAGGGCACCGGCATCGGCTGCACCGCTTCGCGGGAGCTTGATGGCTCCGGCGTCGGCCGCGCTGCTTCGCGGGAGCCCCGCATCCCCGACATCGGCTGCACCACTTCGCGGGGGCGTGGGGGCGCTGGCAGCGGCCGTACCGCCTCGTAAGGGCCTGGTGGCACCGGCATCGGCGCCATTGCCCTGCTGGAGGCCCAGGGACAGGGCGCGGGCCGTGGAGCGGGCGGGAGTCACCGCGTCTTCGGCGCCCAGGAGCGCCAGCACCGGAACGCGGATGCGGCCCAGGTCCTCCGCCGGGTCATAGGAGAGCACGTTGCGCCACACCGCGCGCTGGACCTCCAGGAGCTGGGGCAGCGGCAGGTCCTCGCGCCCCGCCAGCGGCGACACGGCGAACCAGCGCCTGCGCTTCGCGCGCTTGAGCTGGAAGTCGAGCGTCTTCAGCGCCTTCGCCTCGCGCTCGGGGGCATAGAGGCGCGCGTCGTGGAGCGTGCCCACGTGTTCCACCAGGTCCACCACCTCGGGACCGGAGAGCCCGCGCCGCCGGGCCTCGTTTCGCAGGCGGTGCTGCTCCTGCTTCCACAGTGCGTCGCCGCCTCCGGACACCAGCACCAGGAAGCCCACGGCCTCCGGTGCGCGCGCCGCCGCGTGCACGGCCACCCACGCGCCCTGGCCGAAGCCCATCAGCCCCACCTCGCGCACGCCCGAGCGCTCCCGAAGCAACCGCACCGCCGCGAGCCCGTCGTCCACCCACTCGCGCACGCCCGACTCCCACGGCTGGCCCGTGGCCGGAGAGCGCCCCGCGCCCCGCCGGTCATACGTGAGCACCGCCAGCCCCTGATGGACGAGGAACGCGGGGTAGGGCTCCAGGGCCCGCCGGGTCCCTGTGTCCGTGTCATGCAGCAGCACCACGGCGGCCCGGGGCGCCTCGCTGGTTGGAAGCCAGAGCGTTCCGGAGAGGATGACGTTCCCACTGCGGAAGGTGACTTCCTCGGTGCGCAGTGACAGCTGCCGCAGTTCCACGGGGGAAGCGCCAGCTCCGCCCTCGCGCAGGACCAGCCGCGTGCCCCGCTCGGCGGGAGTGACGCTGGCGGGAGGTTGGCTCCCCACGAGCGCCCATGCGCCCGCCTCACGCGGCTCCAGGCGCCACCGGCGTCGGGAACCGAAGTCCATGAGGAAGGGCGCGGTCCCGTCATGCCCGGCGACCACGAGTCCTCCGTCAGGACGCAGCCAGCCGCCAGCGAAGGTGAGCGCACCCACCGCGAGCGGCGCCGCCACGCCCGCATCCGTCTGTGCCGGCCCTGCACTGCTTCGCGGCGCCGCCGCTCCCGGCGTCCCGGGTTGCGCCGACAGGCTCCACGCCGGCTCGGTTGCGAGCCGTGCCGCAATGCCGCTGTCCGCCGCCCGCCCTACCCCGCTCCACAGCAGCAGGCACAGCCCCACCGCGACGCGCACGCCTGTCCTCAACACCGAGCCTCCCAAGATGTGATCGTCCTTCAAGCCGACCCCGGACTTCCGGGCAACAGCCAGCCACCCTACCCGGCTCCAGTGGGACGGGTGGACAACACCTGCCGCCCTGCCACCCGGCCAGCCCGCGCCTTACGGGTTCCGGGGATCCACCGCCCGCCCCAGCGCACTCCAGATGGAATGACGGTTCCTTCCATGCTCAGGGAGCCCGCCTCCGGGCACCTCGGGCGGAAGGAACGTTCCTTCCGCCCTCTTGCGGCCCTGGGTCCCCCTCTCCCAGGGAGCCCTTCATTCCGAGGCCCCCGGGGTGGAATGAACGTTCCTTCCGGCGACCTACCGCCCCCGGACGCCCCCTGTCCCCGGGTGCCCTTCATCCGGGAGTGGAATGACGGTTCCTTTGCCCGGCCGTCCCAGCTCAGCGCTTCAGGTGCTGCTCCAGGAACGCGGACGTCTCCTGCCACGCCGTGGACGCGGCGAGCGCGTCGTACCGGCCGCCGGACGGGTTGGCGAAGGCATGGTCCGCCTCGAACTCCAGGATGCGGTGCCGCACCCCCGCCGTGTCCAGCGCCTGCCGCAACTCCGCCACCTTCTCCGGCGGAATGGACGCGTCCTTCGTCCCGAAGATGCCCAGCACCGGCGCCTTGATGGTGGCGAGCTGGTCCGGGTCCGTCACCGGGTTGCCGTAATACAGGACCGCCGCGTCCAGCTCCGGCAGGGCCATGGCCGCCCGCAGCGACCAGCCGCCGCCAAAGCACCAGCCGATGCTCCCCGTGCGCGGCGCCTTCACCCGCTCGTCCTGCTGGAGGAACGCGTGCGCCGCCTTCAGCACCTCCTGCGCGCGCGCCGCGTCCACCGACTTCACCAGCACCATCGCCTCGTCGCGCGAGGTGGCCACCTTGCCGCCGTACAGGTCCACCGCCAGCGCCGCGTACCCGTTCGCCGCCAGCCGGTCCGCCCAGTGCTGGATGTGCTCGTTCAGCCCCCACCACTCGTGGATGACCAGCACGGCGGGCAGCGGCCCCTTCGCGCCCTCGGGCAGGCTCAGGTACGCCTTCGTCCCGGCCACCTCCACCTCCTGCCCCTTGCGCGGCGGCGCGGCGTCCTCGCGCAGCGTGTGCAATTCCTTGAACTCCGCCTCGGACACGGCCCCCGTGGGTGACGGCTCGCGCGCCACCTCCGCGGGACGGCCGCGGACACAGGCTCCCAGCAACAGCGCTCCCAACAGCAGCAGCAGGCTCCGGCGCATGGCGTGCTCCCTTCCGTGTGCATGGCCCGTCCCCGCGCGGGGGACGGGCGGTGGCCCTGGCCGTCCCTCCGACACCCTCGCCCATGCTGACGAGCTAGCA
>JBKGHK010001022.1:0-2965 GCA_046520375.1 Pyxidicoccus sp. 3LFB2 | reverse complement strand
GACCGCTACCAGGGCTGGCGCTCCTGCGGCTACGGCCTGGAGACGCCGGTGACGCCGGTTGGCACCTCGCCATCGCCGGGGCCCGGCGCCGCCGCCTGGACATGCTGCGCACCCTGCGCCCGGAAGTCAGCGCCAGCGCGGACTGACACCCCCGCCAAAAGCAACGGGCGGCCTCCTGAGGAAGGAGACCGCCCGCGACTCATGCCGAGACTGAAGTCAGACTACGGCTTGGTGTAGCTGATGTTCAGCGTGTACGTGCCGGTCGAGTAGCCACGCACCTGGACGTACGCGGTCGTCTGGCCCGCGGGCACCGCGATGTCGCACGTCTCCGCCGCGCCATTGAGGTAAGGACGGCAGTTGTACGCCGTCGTGGTGGGCGCCGAGCCGAAGCGGACGTACAGGTCCGGGTCACCCGTGCCGGACATGACGACCTTGAAGTTGGTGCCGGCCACCACGGAGTACGCGGGGAAGTTCGTGACGCTGCCCGAGGTCACGCTGCCCGTCTTCGTGTCCGTCGCCGAGCCCGGGCCGCTGCCAGGCTTGAGGTAGTTGATGGTCAGGCTGAAGCTGGCCTGGCTGAAGCCGCGCACCATGATGTACGCGCTCGTCGAGCCGGCGGGCACCGTCACTTCGCACGTCTCGGCCGCGCCGCTGAGGTACGGACGGCAGGCGTAGCTGGACGTGGTCGGCGCCGAGCCGAACTGCACGTACAGGTCCGGGTCACCCGTGCCCGTCATCGCCACCTTGAAGGTGGAGCCGGCCACCACGGTGAAGGGGCCGTAGTTGACGTTCGCGCTCGCCGCGACGCTGCCCGTCTTCGTCTCCGTCACCGGCGTGCCCACGGGGGGCGGGGGCGGGTTGCCACCCGGCGCGCCGTAGAGCGCCTGGATGCCCTGGGTGTCCTTGGCGGTGATGACCAGGTCACCCGTCTGCGAGCCGTTGCACTGCGGGTAGTGCATGACCGACGCGGAGTCGTACGTCGTCAGCGCGCGCCAGTTGTTGTCCTCGAAGCACGTGCCCGACTCGGGGCGGGTGTGCTCGTGGCGGAAGCCCAGCACGTGGCCCAGCTCGTGACGGATGATGCCCGTCAGCGTCCACGGCGACGTGTTGCCGAAGCCCGTGTTGTCGATGAGCACGTTGCGGCCGGCGCGGGCGCTGTCCGGGAAGAACGCGCGGGCCAGGTACTGGCCACCCGAGTTCACCGGGCGCACATCGAACAGCACGTTGTTGTTGCTCGCGGTGCAGCTGCCGTCCTGCGCGCTCACGTGGATGAGGTCCACGTTACCCACGGCCTCCCAGGCCGCGGCCGCGTTGGCCATCGCCGCCACCGCGGCGTTGTAGTTCGTGCCGAACGTGGTGCTCACGCAGTAGGTGAGGTTCTTCTTCTGCGTCTCGCTCCACTTCGCGTCCGTGCCGCCCACCGTGTGGACGATGAGCTGGCCGTTCTTGACGTTGTTCTCGTAGAACTCGCGCAGCAGCTTCTCCGAGGCGAACGTCGTGTCACCGTCGGCGATGAAGATGCCCGTGTCCGGCTCCTGGTACACCAGCGACAGGAACTGCTCCCACGACATGCCCTGACCGGTGGTCTCGGGGGTGGGGGTGGTGCCTTCGTTACCGCCGCAACCGGCGAGCAACGCCAGGCCCGCGAGGGCGCCGACGAACTTGGACTGGGACATGGACTTCCTTGTGGAAGGGGGGAGCACCGCGTCAAAGCACCCCCCGTGCCAGCGCCCAACCCGCCGCCATCATTAGACTTTTCTATCGGCCCCTTCAGCCGTCCGGTGTGTCCGTACTCCAGGCCCGGGCCCCCTTTTGTAAACAGGGCTTACGGACCGCCCCCCAAAGCCCAGCGAGTCTACGTACTTACCCTTAGTTCGGAGACTGACCTGGAAGAGGACAACTCAAGTGTAAAAGTGAAATCAATCGAGACGGCTTTCCATCTCATTGTCTCGAAAAGCAGCAGAACGGCGAAGACGGACCCACCCCGGGGCGCGCGCCCGGAAGCGGGTCCGTTGGCTGTCGCGGTGCGTCCTCAGCCGACGCCGACCACGGCGATCAGGGTGAGGATGACGAAGGCGACGAACACGAACCACGCCGCGGCGTAGTCCAGGTCGCTCTCGTGGAGCAGGCGGTTGAAGTCGAATCGCATGGTGGTGTCCCCGGTGGAAGTCCCCTTCAGTGGGGCTACGGGAGACGCCTCCAGGCGATTGCCGGGGCACGGCGGCGCTTCCGCCCCCTGGGACGCCCGCGTGACGGGCTACAGGCCGACGAGCGCCTCGGGGCGGCTGAGCCCGGCGCGCGGCGGCCGAGCGGCTGGAGGATGTCGGCGGGGGGGCGCGTCCGCGGTGAGCAGCAGCGCGCGCACGGCCGTCTCCACCACGTCCTCGGCGCCGGGGCGCACCATGCCGCGCCGGGCGTCCTCCACCCGCTTGCCCCGGTAGGTGTCGAAGCGCTCCTTCACCCGGCGGGCGAGGTCGGCCACCGCCTTGTCGCCCACCTCCACGCGCAGCTCCAGCTCGTTGCGCAGCTGCACCGGGTCGGCGAGCACGCCGTAGCGGTCATACCCCTTGTGCGCCACGTCCTCGTGCGCCACCGCGTAGTCCTGCGTCTGGGGCGCCACCACGCCCGCGTCCTTGATGAGGTCCTTCATCACCGCGGTGACGGAGGCCGTCACGGTGAGCCGGTGCAGTTGCACGTCGTAGACGAAGTCCGAGTACATCGGCTCCTCCACGGTGACGGGCTCGCGGAAGACGGTGTCGCGGTTGCGCTGCACTTCAATGCGCTGCGACTCCGACTTGTCGAGCGCCACCTCCAGCGCCTTCTCCTTCTCCTTCACGGCCTGCGCCTTCTGGACGAGCAGCTGCTCCTCCTGGGCGCACGCGCCGCTGGCGCAGCGGGAGGGGTTGCACTCGCCGGGCAGCTGGCCGGGCTTGTCCGCCTCGCGCGCCGCCTCGCCGCACTCCTG
>JBKGHK010001021.1:0-2969 GCA_046520375.1 Pyxidicoccus sp. 3LFB2 | reverse complement strand
CACCTTGCCGTGCCGGGGTGCGCGGCAGGGCGGACAGCGTCACGTAGGCGGCCGGCACCATGTAGGCCGGCAGGCGGGACAGGAGCCACGCCTTCAGCTCCGTGGCGGCCAGCGCCTCGCCCTGCCCTTCCGTCGCGGGGACGACGTAGGCGACGAGCCGCTTGGGCCCCTTGCCGTCCTCGCGCGCCACCACCGCGGCCTCCTTCACCGCGGGGTTCGCGAGCAGCGCGGCCTCCACCTCACCCGGCTCGATGCGGAAGCCGCGCACCTTCACCTGCGCATCCGCGCGGCCCAGGAACTCCAGCGTCCCTTCCGAGCGCCAGCGCGCCAGGTCTCCCGTGCGGTACATCCTCGCGCCCGGGCGCCCGTCGAACGGGTCCGCGACGAAGCGCTCGGCGGTGAGGACGGGCTGGCCCAGGTAGCCCCGTGTCACGCCCGCGCCGCCGACGTACACCTCTCCCGGTGCGCCCTGCGGCACCAGCCGGCGCCGCGCATCCAGCAGGTACACCCGGGCCCCGGGCACCGCGCGGCCGATGGGCACCGTGCCCTGCTCGTCCGGCCGCACGCGATGCACGGTGCTCCAGATGGTGGCCTCGGTGGGGCCGTACTCGTTGAACAGCGTCACCGCGGGGCAGCGCCTCGTGGTGCGCTCGGACCAGCTCCAGCGGGCACGCCTCACCGCCCACGCACACCGCACGCAGGCCGGACAGCCCGCCGGGCGGCGCGGCCGCGAGCACCTGTCCGTAGAGCGCTGGCACGGAGATGAGGTGGGTGACACCCGCCTTCGCCACCAGCTCCGCGAGCCTCCTCGGGTCCTCGCGCTCCTCCGTGTCCGGGTAGCGCAGCGTGCCGCCGCCGAAGAGCGACCACAGCAGGCCCGCCAGCGAGGCATCGAAGGTGAACGGCGCCAGCGACAGGACGACGCCGGGGGCGCCCTTCACCTCATCCCGGGCCCGCGTCGCGGACACGAGCTGCCGGTGCTCCAGCACCACGCCCCGAGGCTTCCCCGTGGAGCCGGACGTGTAGACGATGCAGGCCGCATGGTGCGCCTCGGGCGGTGGCGGCAGCGCGGCCCCCGACCCCGGCACCGACTCCAGCGGCACCACCGCCGTGCCCTCACGCCGAGGCACCCGCGAGCTGCAGGCGTCGGACGTCACCACGGTGTGGGCCCGCGTGTCGTCCAGGATGCCCGCCAGCCGCTCCGCCGGGTGGTCGACGTCCAGCACCACCGCCGCCGCTCCCGCGCGCATCACCCCGAGCAGCCCCACCACCACGTCCGAGGGCTGCACCAGCGCGAGCGCCACCACCGCGTCCTGCCCCACGCCCTGGCCCCGCAGGTGCCGGGCCAGCCGCGAGGACAGCGCGTCCACCTCGCGGTACGTGAGCTTCCGGGGCACCGTCATCCACCGCCACCGCTTCCGGCGTCGCGGGCCGCCTGCGCCGCGAAGCGCGCGGGCACCGTGTCCGCCCCGGAGAGGCCGGACAGGAGGGGCGGGTTCCACTCCACCAGGAGCCGCCGCTGCTCGGCGTCGGACAGGAGGGAGAGCTGGGACAGCCGCCGCTCCGGCGCCGTGGCGACCTCTTCCAGCAGGCGGAGCAGGTGCCCCGACAGCCGGGAGATGGTGTCCGCGTCGAAGAGGTCGGTGTTGTACTCGATGCCACCCGTCAGCCCCTCGCGCGTCTCCACCAGGTCCAGCGTGAGGTCCAGCTTGGTGGCGCCCGTGTGGACCAGGCGGCTGCGGATGAGCACGCCGGCCAGGGACAGCTCGGGCGCGGGCGTGTTGTGCAGCACCAGCATCGTCTGGAAGATGGGCGTGTGGCTCAAGTCTCGCGCCACGTGCAGCGCGTCCACCAGCTTCTCGAACGGGACTTCCTGGTGCGCGAAGCCTCCCAGCGCCGAGCGGCGCACGCGGCCCAGCAGCTCGCGGAAGGTGGGGTCACCGGACAGGTCCGCGCGCAGGGCGATGGAGTTGATGAAGCAGCCGATGAGCGGCTCGACCTCGGGCCGGTTGCGGCCCGCCACCGGCGTGCCCACCGCGAAGTCCTCCTGTCCCGAGTACGCGTGCATCAGGGACTGCCACGCCGCCATCAGCACCATGAAGGGCGTGGCGCCCTCGCGCCGGCCCACGGCGGCGAGCGCCTCGGCCAGCTTCCGCGGCACGGAGACGGGCAGCCGCGCGCCGGGGTACGTCTGCACCGGAGGCCGGGGGCGGTCCGTGGGCAGGCGCAGCACCGGCACGTCCGCCAGCACCTCGCGCCACCAGTCCTGCTCGGCCTTCAGCTCGGGGCCGCGCATCCACTCCTGCTGCCAGACGGAGTAGTCCGCGTACTGCACGGGCAGCGCGGGCAGCGGCGACGGCTGGCCCGCCCATGAAGGCCGCGTAGAGCCGTGCCAGCTCGTGCATCATCACGCCCGCGGACCAGCCGTCCGAGACGATGTGGTGCAGCGCGAGCAGCAGCACGTGCTCGGTGCCGCTGACGCGCAGCAGCGCCGCGCGCATCAGCGGCCCCGCGCCCAGGTCGAACGGGCGCCGGGCCTCCTCCCTCGCCCAGGCCGCCACCTCGTCCTCGCTGGCGCCTTCCGCCACGGCCAGGACGATGGGCACCTCCAGCGACGGCGCGATGACCTGCACCGAGGCGCCCGAGTCGGCCATGGCGAAGGTGGTCCGGAGGATTTCATGCCGGCGCACCACCTCGTTGAGGCCGCGCTCCAGCGAGGCCACGTCCAGCGCGCCGCTCAGGATGAGCGTGACGGCGTTGTTGTAGGCGACGTTGCCCGGCTCCAGGTGGTCCAGGTACCAGAGCCGCTGCTGCGCGAAGGACAGCGGCAGCGGGCCGTCGCGCGGGACGCGGGGAATGGGCGGAGGGCCCTCGGGCTTCTTCGCCGCGGGCACCGTGGCCACCTTCGGGGGCTCAGGCCATGCAGCTTTCCTTCGTGTTCTCCGCCACCTGCCCGGCGACGAACTTCC
>JBKGHK010001020.1:0-2972 GCA_046520375.1 Pyxidicoccus sp. 3LFB2 | reverse complement strand
CTCACGCCAGCCGGAGCGCGCGGGCGGCGGCTGGCGGCGGCCGATGCGCAGCGCCTTCAGCTCCGGCACCTCCGCGCGCCGCTCCAGGTCGGCGGTGGACACGGACAGCTTCACCCCCGTCCAGTCCTCACCGGTGCGTTGGAGCACGGAGGCGCGCATCCGCAGCGTGCCCTCCTCCAGCGTGCGCGGCAGCCGCAAGTCATAGGTGGGCACCCAGCGCGCGCCCGGCACCGCGTACTCCAGGGTGAGCTTCGCGGGCTGCTCCACCCCGGGCACGCTGGCCAGGGTGAGGATGGCGGCGCGGTACACGCGGGCCCGCTGGCCCCGCACGGAGGTGGAGGCTTCCCGCAGGCGCTGCTCGCGCAGGTGCACCTCGGCCTCGGCGTCACGCTGCTGGCGCTCCAAATCCAACCGCTTCGCGTGGAGGACGCCCAGCTCCGCGTCGACCAGGGACGCGAGGGACAGCAGCGCGGGCAGCGCCGCGTCGCGCGGCTGGCTCTCCTCCCGCTTGCGGACGGGGTAGGTGGGCGTGAGGTTCGACAGGGCGTCGAGCTCGCGCTTCACGAGCTGCAGGGCCGCCGCCACGCTGGCGCTCCGGGCCCGGGCCTCCTCCAGCGCGTGTTGCTCGGCGGGGACGTTCACCTCGGGGGGGAGCTGCACGTCGAAGACGGGGCGGATGTCGCGCACGACGAGCCCTGGAGGGCCCTGCACCACGGACGCTCGCAGGGAGCCGGGGCGCAGCGACAGCGGCAGGCCGTTGATGCGCACCTGCACGGGAAGGCGCCCCCCGTCCACGGGCACGGAGGCCACGCGCGTACACAGCGCGCCCTCGGCGTGGACGGTGACCGCATCCAGGGTGGATGGCACGACGAACATGAACCCCCCTCACCGGAAAAAAGAGGGACCACCCTAGTCGAGATGGGCGCCGGAAATCATGCCCTCTCCGGAATGCCCCGGCCCTGGCGGTGGGGGCCGCCCGAAGAACGGCACGGGCCGCAGGCCCCCGGGAAGGGGGCATTGCCTCCCGATACGGACACCTGCAACACAGTGGCGCCGTGCCCACCGGCCACCGGAAAACCGCTGGGGCCTCGCATTTCTGAGGGGGCCCGGGGGGCGGAGGCCAGGAGTTACGCGTGGTTCATGATGCGAGGCCTCCGGTATGTGAGTTGCTTCCACGCCGGGCATGGTCCGGACCGCTGCCTTCTCACTGCTCGCCGTGCTCACCCTGGGCGGGTGCGACCTTCCCTCGGCCTTCGAGCGCACGCTCGGGGATGGCGAGGACGGACCTCCCGCCGAGCGTTCCTGCGAGGGCGTCCTGTGCGGGCCCTGTCCGCCCGCCATCACCGTGCGCGTCACCGGCGGCGCCGGAGCCCCCGCGCCCGAGGCGGTGCTGGCCGGCATCGACGGCCACTGTGGCGCGGCGTCCTCCGCGACGGAGTGCACGCCGGACGTCTTCGCCCCCGGCGACTACGCCTTCGAGCTTCGCGCCACGGGCTACAAGCCCGCGTCCGTGCAGGTGACGGTGCCGGAGGTGCTGGTGGTGGGCGCCTGCTGCAACTGTGGCTACGAGGCGCGGGTGCTGGACGTCACGCTGGAGCGGCTGTAGCGCGCGCTCAGCTCGCGTCCTTCGTCGCGACGGGCTCGGGGGCCGACTCCACTTCCACCTCGCGGCCCAGGCAGTCCTGGCCCTCTTCGGGCCCCCGGGTGGTGCGGGGACGGTACTCCCAGTGCCACGGCTCCGACTGCACCGTGCGCTTGAAGCCGAAGCGGCACGCATGGGACGCGAGCCACTCGTACGTGGGCGTGGTGACGTCGCCCACCACGAGGTCCAGCGCGAGCCCTCGCTGGTGGTTGGAGCGCCCGGGCCGCGCGGCCTTCGGGCCCAGCCCCTTGCGGTAGCGGTCGTACAGCCAGCGCTGCTCCCTGCGCGAGCGGTAGCCGCTGGTGACCCAGAGCCTCACGCCCGCCTCGCGCGCCTCCGTGCTCATGCGCTGGAAGGCCGCGGCGGCGGCGTGGTGGAGCAACTCGCCGTTCTTGAGACGGACGAACTTCGCCCCCTTCGCCTTGGCCTTCGGCCGGCGCACCTTCCCCTCACCAGCGAGGGCGGTGGACGCGACGAAGCAGATGAGGAGGAGGACACCCCAGCGGAGAAACGCGAGCGGCATGTTGGATTCCGACCCGTTGGCCAGGACATGACTCTCTCGCGTCTATTCCCAGACACAAGCAGGCGGGGAGGCAGGCGCTCTCTCAGAAGAGCCGCAGCTGCGCGTCCGGCGCGCGCCCCGGGCGCGTGGGCAGGGGCTGGAAGCCATGGGCGCGGACCCACTCCTCGCTCGGCCCTTCCCAGTGGTGGGCGTCCATCCGCACGTGGCCCTTCTCGTCGAAGGCGACGCCCTCGGCCTCCAGCAGCTCACGCTGGCCGTGGCCCGACGTGCTGATGCCGCCGGTGCGGCTGATGATGCGCTGCCACGGCACCGTCTGTGCGCGGGCCCCCAGGGCCCCGAGCGCATGGCCCACGATGCGGGCATCACAGCCCTCCCCGACGATGGTGGCCAGGTCCCCGTAGGTGGCCACCTGTCCGCGAGGGACCTGCCCGGCGACGGTGTAGATGCGCTCGTAATGGTCGCGCTCGTCGCGCGCTGACGTGGACATGGCGCCCTCCTGGCCCGTGTGGCTCTCCACCGGCGAAATGCCGTGTAGTGGGTTGGGAGTCAAGAGCACAACCGGGCGGGTGGGGTTTGATGGACGTCCCACGTCCGGTGCCACGGGCCGGCGGTCAGCTCTTGCGGTCCCTCAGGCGGGTGTACGTGTAGGAGACGACCAGCAGCATCACGCCCAGGAGGATGAAGGTGAGCACGCGCTGGTCGGCGGGGAGGTTGCCCAGGTCCACCACCAGCAGGCGCAGCAGCGCGAGCCCGAGGACGGCCAGGGCCGCCAGCCGGTACCAGCGCTCGCGCACCGCGAAGCCCAGG
>JBKGHK010000101.1:0-20605 GCA_046520375.1 Pyxidicoccus sp. 3LFB2 | reverse complement strand
GGCGGGGCAGCAGGGGCGGGCCGGCCTCGGCGTCGGCGTGGAGGGACACGAGGGACGCGTCGAAGGCGAGCACGGCGTGGATGTCACCCGCGCGGCGCAGCTCCGCATAGGCGTCCGCCGCGGCCTCGCGCACCTGGGACGCCGCGCTCGAGCGGCTCAGGCGCCAGACGGCGAGGGCGCTGAAGTCGCCCGGTGAATGAAACAATCCTTCTTGGGGCCTCATGCTGGTGTCCCCCCGGAGACCAGTCACAGCCGTGGATGCCTCGCGGGGCCGTGCTTCGTTGACCCCGCACTTTCTTTCGACGGTGAGCAAAGCGGCACCCCGAGAGTCCCGTCAAACCCATGAGTCACGGGAGTGTTGTCCAGTCTCTTCGCATGGCCCTGGAGGGCAGTCCGATGGTGGACGGTGGACAGGTGGGGGCGCGCACGTGCGAAGGTGCGGCGACATGTCTCGAACCCGGAACCCGGTGGCCGTCGCGGTGCTGGCGGTGTTGGCCGCGATGAGCACCATCCAGTTGGGTGCCTCGCTGGCCAAGGGGTTGTTCCCGGTGCTGGGCGCGCAGGGCACCACGGCGCTCCGGCTGGGCTTCGCCACGTTGATATTGCTGGCCATCTGGCGCCCGTGGCGCAGGAAGCTCACCCGCCGCGAGGTGCTCGCCGTCATGGTCTACGGCGCGGCGCTGGGGGGGATGAACCTGACCTTCTACCTGGCGCTGGCGCGGATTCCGCTGGGGATTGCGGTGGCCATCGAGTTCACCGGGCCGCTGGCGGTGGCGCTCCTGTCGACGCGCAGGCCCATCGACTTCGTGTGGGCGCTGCTGGCGGTGGCGGGCATTCTGCTGATTCTGCCGCTGACGGAGGCCTCGAAGCCGCTGGACCCGGTGGGCGTCGTCTGGGCGCTGGCGGCCGGGACGTGCTGGGCGCTGTACATCCTCTTCGGGCAGCGGGCCAGCGCGCAGGTGCATGGAGGCACGGCCACGTCCCTGGGCATGGCCACGGCGGCGCTGGTGGCGATGCCGTTCGGCGTGGCGAGCGCGGGGCCGGCGCTGCTGGACGTGTCGCTGTGGCCGGCGGGGCTGGGGGTGGCGGTGCTGTCGAGCGCGCTGCCCTATTCGCTGGAGATGGTGGCGCTGAAGGACCTGCCCACGCGGACGTTCGGCATCCTGATGAGCCTGGAGCCGGCGCTGGCGGCGGTGTCAGGGCTGGTGATTCTGGGAGAGCAGCTCGCGCTGGTGCAGTGGGTGGCGATTGGCTGCGTCATCCTCGCGTCCGCGGGCAGCGCGGCGACGGCACGCAAGCCCGTGCCGGCGCCGGACGCGGTGGCGTGAAGCCCGACTCAGCGCCTACTCACAGACCCAGATGCCGCCCGTGCACCGGCAGAAGAGCCACTCGCAGTAGTTGGGGATGTAGCAGCGACGGTTGACGGTGGTGGAGCAGGCCTTCCCATCGACGTTCTGACACCAGTTCGAAGACGGGCCCGGCTCACAGAGGTTCTGCTCCTGCGTCTCCAGGCTCCCGGCGGCTTCGGGGGAGACGACCGCGCTTTCATCCTGCGCGGTCTCGAGCTCTTCCGGACCCACGCCGCACGCCACCAGGGACAGGGACAACATCACGAAGACCAATCCGGCTCGCAGCATCTCAGGACTCCCTTTGTTCAAGCATTTCCCGTTGGTACGACTTCACGGAAATTACTGGATGCTTGTGCATGGGGCAATCGAGCGCCCGGAGCGGGCAGGGCCTGGGCTTCATCCCGTGGCGGGCCCACGCCCGGTCGCCGGATGCGCGTGAGGGTGGCCCTGGTGAATGATGGGCGGGGGCCTCCGTCGAGAACCCAAGGAGCACCCATGTTCACCGAGGGCTGGAAGGGTGGCGCACGCGCGTGGGGCCCGCTGCGGGTCCTCCTGGGCTGCGTCCTGCTGAGTACGGGAGCGTGGGGCCAGTTCGTGGATGCGGGGCAGGCTTCGGGAGGCAACAGCCCGTCCAGCTTCCGCGACGTCGGGCAGGCAGATGCGGGACTTCTGAGCCCCTCCAGCTTCCGCGATGCCGGGCAGGCAGACGCGGGAGGCGCGGGCGCTTCGGCTGCCAGTGACGCCGGAGGGGCGGATGCGGGAGTCGTGGTGGGCCCGTCGAGCACGGCCGACGCCGGGCCCAGGTCCGTGTCCGTGGACCGGGTGGAGGTGACGCTGCATGGAATCCCCATCACGGTGACGGCGTCCTCGGTGCTGGTGGATGCGAAGGACGCGGGCCGGTACGGGCCGGCCAACCTGCTGGACGAGGACCCTGGCACCCTCTGGGCGGAAGGGGCGAAGGGGAGTGGGGCCGGAGCGTGGGTGGAGCTGGGCTTCCCGCCGAATACGCCGGTCCATGCCTTCCTGGTGACGCCGGGCAACGCGAAGTCGGCGAAGCTGTACAAGGCCAACGCGCGGCCGAGGAAGGCAAAGCTGGAGCTGAAGCTCGTCGAGGGGCGCAGGATGGCCTACGAGCTCGACTTCCCCCGCGACTTCCCGGCGGGGGGAGCCATCTATGTGAACTACGAGCGCAAGTTCGCGGTGCACTCGGCGCGGCTGACGGTGCTGACGGTATGGCCCGGCAGCCGGTACCCGGACCTGTGCCTGGGAGGCTTCGTCCCGGTGTTCCGCGGGCCCCCGGAGCGCTCTTTGGACACGTTCCTGGGGGCGGGCCGCGAGCTGGCGCCGACCCTTACGCAGTTCATTTACAGCCCGATTCTGGTGTTCCAGCAGCTCCCCCCTGAAGGCAGTGGTGTGCCGGCCCGGCTGCGCGCCTACTCGCGGGTGCCCCACGACGGGCCGCTGCCCCCGCCCGAGGAGGAGTACAACATGCATCGCATCAACACCGGGTGGAGCCACCTGGGCCGCGACCTTGCCAATAATGTCGCCGCCGCGAGCGGGCCGAGTGAGCTATTCCGCTTCATCCCGGTACCCGGTGGAAAGAGCTATGTGTTCGGCCCGCTCAACCCGCCCAGGAAGGGGCCGGACTCGTTCGAGAACTTCCGGGTCCACTGGGCACGTATTGAGGACGGATGGTACGTCGTGGGGGTGGATGTGCTGTACCGGGAGCAGACCGGCGATGATTGAGTCTGCAGCGGCCATGGGGCAGGGCTACCTGGGTGGGCCGGCGGAAGGGGATGGGGGCTTGCCTGTCTTTCCCGCGGACTTGGAGCCATCATCTGCTCCGGCGAGCTTGTTGGTCAGGAGCCCAGGTCAGACCTGCTAGAACGGGTCGAACTGCAGGACCTCAACAGCAGTGCTCGGCTCTCGGAGCTAATGGAGAAGTTCCTGCAGCGTGCGAGCGACCAGCGTTGAGCCTCGCGCTCCACTTGGACCCGGTAGGTCACGCCGTGGTCCTTGGCGGTACTGCAATCTCCGCCGGTACTCAGGGGCCGACGTCAGCGGCGGCTAATTCGGCGGCTCTCTCTTCGTCCGGTTCGGACGCCCCGCTCCGAGCCGCTCGGACACGTCATCGTCCACGCGCCGTATCTCCGCCTCCAGCATCCCTTCGGTGTAGAGCACGTCCTTGAGGCGCACAGCGCGTGGAGTCTCCGTGCGGAGGAACTCGGCTCCCAGCCGCCTGAGTATCTCGTGGTCCGGCCAGCCCTCGTCCACGTCCTGCATGTCGTCGGGCAGCGGGCACACCAGCCGGCACGCGGCGTCGCCCGGCGCATAACCCTCCTCCTCCTCGTGCTCGCGCCGGGCTTCTCGCGCCGAGCGCGCGACGATGAACCAGTCTTCGTCGTGGTCCTCCGTCCAGACCCAATAGAGCTTCAGTCGTGGCTTCGCGCGCATCGCGTGAGGGTAGCAACTCTCACCTGACGGGCGGCACGGCGAATTCCTCCACCTAGTGACCTGGGGTTGCGGCCTAGTGGGGCAGGCCGCCTTCGGAGGAAGTGGCCAAGCACCGCAGGTGGCGCAGCGGTAAACTTGGCATCCGCCCGCGAGGATCTGCGCGGCCACTCCGGGTGCATTACGAGAAAGTCCAGCACCCCGCTGCGGTGCGCGCGCGAGGCACCCGCCCGGGCCAGTTGCGTCGCAGCGGCTAGGTCATGGGCCCACGCTGCAAGTAGTGAAGTATCACGAACTCCCTGCGCGTAGCTTCACCACCCTCGACCCATTGTTGGCGGCAGTGCGACGCACGCTGCGCCGCTGCCTCCTACGACTCCGCTCCCCTGAACAACATCTATGTCCGGGCGCTTAGGCTCAGGGAAAACCGTTCCACGGTGGGCCCGCGCGCACGCCCTCCAGTGAGCGCAGGAAGGCGAGCAGGGCCGCACGCTCCGCCGCCGTCAGCGTCACCGGCTGCAGCAGCGGAGACACCTCGCCGAGGTAGCGGCCCGGAGCCCGCGACGCGACGAGGTGGAAGTCCACCACCGCCTCCAGCGTGACGAAGCGGCCGTTGTGTCCATACGGCGCGGACGCGAGGAGGTTGCGCAGCGGCGGCGTGCGGAAGGCCCCGGGCACGCCCGGCCCCGCTTCCCAGCCGGGCAGGGGACGCAGGCCGTCGAAGTGGGGCCCCTGCGTGTTGAAGGGATTGGCCACGAGGATGCCCAGCCCCAGCTCGCGTCCCGGGTCGAGCTCCTTGTCGTCCGCCGCCGGGACACCGAGGTTGTGGAAGCGCTCGTCGCTGAGCATCGGCCCGGAGTGGCACCCGTCACACCCCGCGCGGAAGAAGACATACACACCTTCGCGAGCCTCGGCGGACAATGCCGTCTCCTCACCTCCGAGGAAGCGGTCGAACGCGGAGGGCCCCGCCGCCAGCCGGCGCAGGTACGCCTCGATGGCCTTGCCCACGTTGGCGGCGATGCGGTTCACATAGGCCTGGTCCTCGGGCCGCATCCCATCGAACGCGGCGTCGCCGGGCCTGCCCCAGAGAGGAAATCGCTCGAGGGGCAGCGAGAGCTCCTCACCGAAGACGGCGGCGTAGTCCCGAGCCATCCCATTCCTCACCCGGTGCGCGAGCTCCAGGCGCGTGGTGGCCATCTCCGCCGGGTTCTCGATGGCGAACAGGGGCTGAGACCACAGCGTGTCCGCGCGCCCGTCCCACAGCTGGGTGCGCATCCACGCGGCGTTGAGCAGGGAAGGCGAGTTGCGCCCGAGGGCCTCGCCGCCCGAGCCGGGCGGAGTCTCCGGGTGAGCGCGCCCGTCGTCGAACTCCTCTTCGGGCAGGTGACAGCCGAAGCAGGCCACCGTGAAGGTGCTGGAGATGGAGGTGGCGAAGAACAGCCGTTGGCCGAATCTCGCGGCTGCCTCGGAGTCCGCCACCGCGTTGCCCCGCGCCGGAGGCAGCGAGTCGGGCAGGCGCATGGCCCTGGCCCGCTGGCACTGCTCCGGTGACAGGCGCTCGTCGACCGGGCACGGGCCCGGCAATGGCGGGGGCGCTTCTTCTCGTGCCCCCGCTCCACCACAGGCACAGATGAGCAGCAGCAGTCCCAGCGAAAGACGCACGGCACACTCCACTCGCGAGGCCCGGCCCACTCTCGCGAGCCGACTCTCCCCACGAACGGACGCTGGCGGCAAGCGATGCCACGCTCACTTCGTGCCTTCCGCCAGCCGCAGCGGCCAGCGGAAAGCCCGGCCCCTTCCGCTGTGTGCGTATCTCCACGCACGACGCCAGCGGCAAGCAGGCCCTACTGCTTGTCCTCCGCCACACCTGTCTCCTCGGGCGCTTCGAACTTCTCGGACGTGTACCTGCCCGTCTTCGCATCGAGCGTGTGGCGCGCGGCGAGCCGCTTCTCCCCGCGCTTGCCGTCCGGGCCCTCCGGCACTTCGAATGCCTCCAGCTTCGTGAGGTCCGCGCTCACCGTGTACTCCACGGGGTCGCCCCGCAGGCCGCCCGCGCCGTCGAGCGTCTCCGTCTTGGAGAACCTCCCCTGCGCGTCCAGGGTGAAGTGCCGGAAGAACACCACCGGACACGCGCCGCATGCGCCCGCGCCCATCGGGTTGTTGAGGCCGTCGTAGATCTGCACGAGGTGCAGGCCCGGCGCCCGCTGCGCCACCTTCACCTCGTCCCCGTCAACGCTCTGCGTGTGCAGAATCGTGTTGCCCCTGCGCGACACCACCCACCGGCTCACGCCGCCGTACTCGTTCACCACCGCCGGCACGGAGACGACCTCCACGTCCCCCACCTTGCCCAGGCTCTTCACCGCCAGCAGGTCAATCTGCGTCACGTCCGGGCTCGGCGCCGTCGGCGCGTACTGGTACGCCTCCGGGCGATTCACCCAGACCTGGAGCGCATCCGCATCCGGGCCCGGCATGTACGAGGCTCCCGGCTGCGCCTTCAGCGTCTGCTCCAGCAGCTCCGGCCACTTGCCGAAGCGCAGCGGCGCCTTCAGGGCCACCGCGTGGAACGTCGAAGGGTCACCGAACTTCCGCTTCGGCGAAGAGGACAGGAACGTCTCCTGCTTCACGCCGCCCTCGTCGCTGTCCACCAGGTCCACCAGCACACGCACGTCGCGCAGCGGAGCCTGTGCGGTGCGGGGAAAGGCACCCACGGGGATGAAGGCCTCGAAGCGGTAGCCGCCAGGGAAGGGCTCGTAGCGCACCGGGCCCACCGAGCCGTTCAGCCCGAAGCGCACCGCGCCCCGGGGCATCAGCCCGTACTGCGCAACCAGGTCGGCCTGCAGTTGCTTGCGCCGCGCCGTCTGCTGCTTCCACCACGTCTTGCAGGCCGCCGGGTCCTCCGGCGCGGCCTTGGCGCAGTCCGACTCCTTGGAGACGCGCAGCTCGCCCAGGTGGCTGACGAAGGCCAGCGGCGGCATCTTCGGCTGCGGCAGCGCGAGCCACACCTCGGCATGGTCCGCGTTGATGTCCTTCGGGTTCGTGAGCTGCACCTTGTCGTCGAGCACCTCACCGGCGATGGCGAGCCCCTCGGCGCCCAGGGCCAGCCACACCTTGGCGGACAGGTCCGCGGGCGAGGCCACCTTCATGCTCCCCGCCACCTGGTGCGCCGCGCCCATCGTGAGCGAGGGCGGCTGCGTCCACTCCTCCAGCTTCCCATCGGCCTTGAAGCCCGCGGGCACCCCTTCATGGAGCACGAGCGAGCCGGTGGCAGGCGGCGGCGTGGGCGAGGCAGGCGAGGCGGAGAGCAGCAGCAGCGTGGTGGGCAGCGTGAGCATGGCGACGTTCCCCGAAGGACGGCGGTGACGGAAGGGGACACCCAGGTCCGCTCCCGCACCGCATGGCGAGCGGCACCTGTAACACCCGAGTGAGGAAGCGTTCATGCGCTACCCGGGGCTCCCGGTGCCTCCGCCCGCCCCGTTATCCGAAGGGACGCCATGGCACCTGCCGGGCAGCCGGACGTCTTCGTGCTCGCCTGCGAAGAGGGGCCGGGCTACACGGCGACGCCATGCGTGAACGAATCCAGACCGTGCTCCGCCAGCTTGCCCAGACGCCCGAGATGGAGGCGCGGTGGCTGCACACCCTGTCCCTCATGGAGTTCATCGGGGCGCGGAAGATTTCCCGCACGGTGGCGGACCGGCATCCCTCGCTGGAGGTGCTGGGCCACCTGGCCGATGAGACGCGCCATGCCTTCGCCTTCAAGCGGCTGTCGGCGGAGGTGGCCGGCGCCGAAATCCCGGGCTTCCTCTGCCCGGAGGCGGCGGGCCGCTACTTCCAGGCGCTGGACCACGAGCTGGCCACCTGGGCGACGTCCTATACGGGCACCGCGGACGTGTACCTCCACTACCTGCTCACCACGACGGCGATTGAGCGCCGGGCGATGGTGCTCTACCCGCTCTACAAGGCAGCCTCGCGTCACGCGGGCGTGCGCGAGGAGCTGGGCCGCGTCGTCACCGAAGAGCAGAGCCACCGGCGCACCATCGAAGATGCCTGTGTCGCGCGGCTCACCGCCGTGGGCGCCTCGCTGGACGCCGCGCTCGCGCTGGAGGAGCGCCTCTTCAGCGCCTTCATCACCGAGCTGGAAGCGGCCGTCGCTCGCGAGTCGCACGAGGCCCAGGTGACCGCAGCGGTGGCCGTCGAACCCCACCTGGGCGAAGGTGCGCTGAGGACTTCGGCGCCGCGGAGCCCGTAGGGACTCACTCGCCGCCGGAGTCCTCCGGAGCGCCGGTGCCGCCCATACCCGAGAGCACCAGCGCTCCTTCCTTCCACTCACCGCGCAGGTTGCGAGCCTTGCGCGCCCGCTTGCGGCTGAGCTCCACGCCCACCGCGTCCAGCCCGAGCGCGTTGGCCACGGCCAGCACGGTGCCGTGGCCGCAGAACGGGTCCACCACCGTGCGCGTGGCGGTGTTTGCCTGGATGAAGCGGCATGCCACGAGGCACGCCTCCACGCCCATGCCGCGCGTCCACGTCACCTCGCCGGCGTCGGGCAGCACGTCCGCGGTGGACTTCGCCATGTCCAGCCGCACGCCCCGCGAGAAGGCCAGCAGGTGCGAGTACGCGGGCCGGCCGAACGTCACCGTCCCCGGCGCCCGGCGACACACCACCTTGTGGAAGAGCAGCTCGCACCCGGCCTCCTCCGCCGCGCGCGCCACGAGGTAGCCCTTGTCCACCCAGACGCCGTCCTGCTTCACGTCCGTCTGGTAGAAGAGGGCCACGCCCTCCGCCGGCACGCGCGAGAGCACCAGCCCCGCCGCGCGGATGAACCACGCCTTCCACTCCGCGAGCGTCAGCGAGGGGAACTCGGACAGGTCCGGCAGCGAGGCGATGGCCGAGCACCCCTCCAGCACCGGCCGCGCCTCCAGCCAGGAAAGTGCGTCTTCGCAATACACTGTGCGCCGGGGCTCTACCGCCGGCGGCCCAACCGTCCCGTCCCGTTCATCCGACATGAGGGCGCGGAGTCTGCCAGAGCGGGGCCGCTCCGGAAGCCCGCTCCCGGCAGCTGGGTGAGGGTGTCTTCACCCCGCGCATGCCCCTACATGCCCCTCCATGGCGCCTGTCGCGGAGTCGTGGCTTGCTTTCGGTTCTGCACATTTCTTCAACACTGCTTTATCCTTTTCCTCCGAGGAGGCTACATGCCCACGACTTCCGCATCTGACGGGACTTCCCTGCACTACCGGGTTCTTGGTGACGGTCCGCGCAACGTGGTGTTGGTGCACGGATGGATGGTGTCCGGCGCGGTGTGGAACTCGATGCTCGAGCGGATGGACCTGACGGGGCTGCGGCTGATCGTCCCGGACGGCCGTGGCACGGGCCAGTCGGGGAAGCCGACGGGGGGCTACACGCTGCAGGGGCTCGCGCAGGACGTGCTCGCGGTGGCGGACGCGGCCGGTGCGAAGCGCTTCACGGTGGTGGGCCACAGCATGGGCGGCCAGCTGGCGCAGTGGGTGGCGGCGCAGGAGCCCTCGCGCGTGGAGGCGATGCTGCTGGCGAACCCGGTGCCGGCGGCGGGCCTCCCGCTGCCTCCGGATGCGGCGGGGCTGTTCCGCACGTCGGCGGGCAACCGCGAGAAGCAGTCGACCATCGTCAACCTGTCCTGCAAGCAGCTCACGCCGGAAGCGCTGGAGGCGATGCTGAAGGACGGGGCGAACACGTCCGCTCCGGCGATTGAGAACATCTTCGACGCGTGGACCAAGGGTGGCTTCGCCGACAAGCTCTCCGCGATTACGGCGCCCACGCTGGTGCTGGCGACGGACGACGGCTTCCTGCCGCCCGCGTTCCTGCGTGACGCCGTGGTGAACCCCATCCGCCGCGCGCGCCTGGCGTACCTGCCCGGCCCCGGCCACTACCCGCAGGTCGAGCGTCCGGTGGAGATGGCGGCGATGTTGACCGCGTTCCTCGCCGGCTCCTCGCCGGCCTAGCGACATCTTCGGCATTCCGGGAGGCAGCACCCCATGGCCTGGAGCATGACCTTCGACTACGACGTGGCGAACGACGTCGTCACCGCGAACTTCACCGACTGCCTGCTCACGAATGAGGCGGACGTCCTGCGCTGGCGGCGCGAGGTGGAGGAGCATCTCTCCAAGTACCCGGGGAAGGTGGACCTCCTCATCAACCTGGATGGCCTGGTGGTGAAGTTCACCGCCGGGCGCATCTTCGGCAAGGAGCGCCGCGAGGTGCTGGAGCGCTACACGCACCGCTCGTACCGCTTCGGCGGGGACGAGATGACGCGCATGTTCGTGCTCACCAGTGGCGCCATCAACGGCGCGGCGGTGAACCACTACACCACGCGCGACGAGGCGCTGACCGCGCTCAAGTCCGAGCGCGAGGCGCTGCGCAAGCGGGGCTATTCGCCCTTCGGCGGTGGCTTCGTCGGCAGCAAGGCATGAGCGGGCGCTAGCCGCCCGGTAGGACCGAGCATCATCCCGCGGGCCCGTCCTGGCCGCGTGTGGGCGGCGCTCGGTGTGTTCGAACCTGGGGGGCAGCTTCGGCGGACGTCGGAGCCCCTCCCACCCGCAAAGCGTCACGCATCCGACGGAAGCCTGTCCTTGGGAGGGCAGCCCGCCGGAGCGTGTGCGGGGCCCTTCCGAGCGGGGCGGTTCCTTGGGCCGGTGCGGGCTTACCGCTATCGTGTTGCTGTTTCAGCCCCGCATAGAGGACTCGGACATGCATCGAGCGGACACGACGCGCCTGGCCCTGCTGGTGAGCGCCCTGACGTTGGCCACGACGGCGGGATGCCACCTGGACGATGAGCCGGTGCTCAACCTGGAGCCCTCCGCGTCGGCGCGGGTGAGGGTGGCGCTGCCCCGCCCGCTGTCCGCGACGGTGACGCGCGTGGAGGCGTCAATCGCACCCACGCTGGGGGACTCGGTCAGCGAGGACCTGTCCGGCGAGGGCACGCAGTGGTCGGGCCACCTGGACGGAGTGACCTCGGGCGAGGGCATGATGGTGGAGGCGCGCGCGTTCGACGCGCAGGGCGCGGTGGTGGCGGAGGTCCAGCTGTCAAAGGTGCGGATGCCCCGGCACCGCACGGGGCTGCTCGTCCTGGTGCCCGGTGTGCCTTCGCAGGGGGCGCCCGCGAGCAACGTGGCGCCCTTCATCGACGCGGTGCTGGCCTCGGCGCCGAGCGTCCGGCCGGGAGCGTCGCTGCAGCTGAGCGCCATCGCGCATGACCTGAACCCGGACGACACGCTGACGTACGCCTGGCGGGCCACGGCCACGGAAGGGGGCTTCGCCGACGATGCGGTCGCCGAGACGCTGTGGACGGCGCCCGCGGAGCCGGGCGAGGTGGTGCTGACGCTCCAGGTGACGGACGCGCGGGGCGCGGCGGCCACGCTGGACTTCGCGGTGCGCGTGGGCGGGCTGGGTGCGCAGGCGGTGGAGCGCCCACGGTGCTCAACGGTGGCCCGAGCTGGCGGAGGTGGCGGCGCAGCCCTCGCCGGAGGTGAGCGAGGGCAGTCCGGTGGCGCTCCAGGCGGTGGCCGTGGACGAGGACGGGGACGCGCTGGTGTATGCGTGGACGACCACGTGCGAGGGCACCTTCAACGACGCGGCGGCGCCCCAGGCGAGCTTCACGCCCGTTGCCCGGCCGGCGGGGGACTGCAACTGCCAGCTGTCCGTGACGGTGCGAGATGACTTCGGCGGTGAGCGCACGGACGCGGTGGGGCTGTGCGTGGTGCGCAAGCTGACGCCGGTCATCCAGTCCACGTCACAGTCCTCGCCGGGGGCACTGGCGGGAGACCTGGTGCGGCTGGTGGCCACGGCGGAGGACCCACAGCGTGAGCCGCTCACCTTCACGTGGACGGCGAACACGGGGCTGCTCGGTCCGCCGTCCAACTCGGGGGGCACGGGCGAGGTGGCGTGGACGGCCCTGTCCTGCCTTCCCACGGACGTGGTGCCCACGGTGCAGCTCACCGTCACCAACGCGTCGGGGCTGAGCGACACGCACACCTTCACGGTGGAATGGAACGGCGGGCGGTGCGGGCAGCACCCGCCGTGCTCGCTCTCGCTGACGGACGCGACGGTGACGCTCCAGGCGGACTGCACCACGGAGAGCACGGTGTTCATCCCGGACGGGTACACGTTCGACGGAGCGGAGCACGTGTTGACTGCGGTGGACCCGGAAGGGGGCCACTTCCTGGGCGCGGTGCTGCGCAACCGGGGCACGACGGCGCACGTGCGCAACGCGCGGGTGGAGGCGCGGGGGCTGTCGGAGACGACGTGTGACTCGGGCGCGAACGGGCTGAGCGGCATCCGGCTGGAAGGCGCGAGCGGCTCCATCGTGGACAGCGAGGTGCTGGGGCTGAACCAGAAGGCCGGGCAGGGCGGGTGCCAGGAGGGCACGGCCATCGAGGTGCGCAACGCGGAGGCCGCGTCGACGGAAGCGGTGAGCGTGGACGTGCTGCGCAACCGGGTGGAGGGCTACCAGAAGACGGGCATTGTCGGCTCGGGCCGGGTCGTTGTGCGGATGGAGGCCAACACGGTGGATGGAGGAGGGCCGGTGGCGGGGATTGCGCGCAATGGCATCCAGGTGAGCTACGGCGCCACGGGGCAGGTGACGGGGAACACGGTGACGGGCAACGCGTACACGGGCCCGGGCTATGCGGCCTCCGGAATCATCGTGGCGGGTGGGCCGCTCTACGGTCGTCCGCTGAGCCAGGACGTCGTCATCCGGGGCAACACGCTGGTGGACAACGACGTGGGCATCAACCTGTCCCAGGCCGCGGAGGACGGTGGGCCCCTGTCGGAGTCCACGCGCCTCCAGGTGGTGGAGAACACGCTGAGCAGCGCGGCGCTGACGAACACCTATCCGTATCAGGCGGGCATCTCGGACTCCGGCGGTGGCAACCGCATCAGCCGCAACCGCATCAGTGGTGCGGGGTATGACCGGGCGACCTCGCCGGGCGCCACCTTCGACGTGGACGTGGTGGCTGGCGCGGCGTCGAAGGTGGTCTTCGTGACAATGCCGCAGCTGGTCGCGGTGGGGGCGTGCTCGAAACCACTGGCGGTGCAGAGCCAGGACGCGGTGGGCAACCTGGCCGGGTTGGTGTCACCCACGCTGGTGGTCCGGACGCAGCCCACGTTGGGAGTGACGTTCTACGCAGACGCGGCATGCACGGTGGCACTGCCATCCTCGGATGCGGGCTCGGAGCTGCGGCTGACGGCGCCGCACCAGGAGGCGGTGTTCTACTTCCGGGCCACGAACGCGGGCCCCATGATGCTCCTGGTGTCAGGCGAGATGAATGCGTTGCAACACCAGACGGTGCTGTGAGCGACAAGCAGGCCCCGGCGTCCGGGCCTCGGGGAGTACGGGAAGACGGGCTTTGCTGACCTGACCTGAAATTCGTGTTAGCTGGAATCTCCACCGTGGAGCATTCCCGCGCACGACGCCGAGACGGTGTCCGGGCGCTCGGAGGTCGTCTCATGAAGAAGTCCCCCTTCCTTTCGGCGCTCGCAGTCGCGGGCGCCCTCTCGACGCTCGCGGGCTGTGGCGACGAGCGCTTCGACGCGCCGCTCGCGGACGAGTCCTCGGTTGAGACCACGGGCGAGGCGCTCGCGTGCAGCACGCGCATCACCTACGGCGACCGGTGGATTCGCCCCTCGACGCACCCGACGCAGTACGACATCGCGGCCGACCTGGTGACCTGGGACGGCAGCTGCATCAACGAGGGCACCAACTCCTACGCGGTGCTGTCGAACGGCTGGAAGCCGTACTTCACCGGCAACAACGCGTGCGTGCTGGCGCTCGACACGGACTGTGCCGGCGCCACGGCGTGCGCGACGCGCGTCACCTACGGGCCGGCCTGGCTGCACCCGGCGAATCACCCGGCGCAGTTCGACGACGCGGGCGGGCGCGTGTTCTGGGACCGCGCTTGCATCAATCAGTCCCCCAACTCCTACGCGGTGCTGTCGAATGGCTGGGCGCCGTACTTCAGCGGCGCGAATGCGTGCGGCGTCTCGTTCCGCTACACGGGCTGCGGCGGGCTGTACCAGAACCCGGTGGTCCCCGTGGACTGCGCGGACCCGGGCGTCATCCATGATGGGACGCGCTACGTCGCCGCCTGCACGTCGGGTGGCGCGGCCGCGGCCTTCCCCCTGCGCACCTCGACGGACCTGGTGACGTGGAGCAACGCGGGCTCCATCTTCCCGTCCGGGACCCGGCCGGGCTGGGCGACGGGCGACTTCTGGGCGCCGGAAATCCACAAGGTCGGCACGCGCTTCATCGCCTACTACACCGCGCGCCACTCGAGCGGGAGGCTGGCCATCGGCGCGGCGACGTCGGCCAGCGCCCTGGGGCCCTTCACCGACCTGGGCCGGCCGCTCATCCTCGATGCGGACATGGGGATGATTGACGCCACCTTCTTCAAGGACACCGCTGGGGTGCCGTACTTGGTGTGGAAGGCGGACGGCAACGCGGTGGGGCAGCAGACGCCCATCTACGGCCAGCAGCTGTCGGCGGATGGCCTGTCGCTGGTGGGCACGCGCCGCACGCTGATGACCAACAACCTCGGCTGGGAGGGCGGCGTCGTCGAGGCGCCGTGGGTCACCGCGCGGGGCGGCTACTACTACCTCTTCTACAGTGGTAACGCGTACTACAACAGCACGTACGCGGTGGGCGTCGCGCGCGCCACCAGCCCGCTGGGCCCGTATACGAAGCTGGGCGCGCCCATCCTCAAGACGGGCGGCGGCTGGGTGGGCCCGGGCCACAACTCCGTCGTCACCGGGCCTCGGGGCGACACGTACATGGTCTACCACGCGTGGAACAGCGCCCACACGGCGCGGGTGATGCTCGTGGATGCCATCACTTGGCCCAACGGCTGGCCGGCGGTGCCGTCGGCGCCCTCGGCGGGCTCGCGCCCCCTGCCGTAGCGGGACGGCGTGGCGTCATGAAGCACCCCGTCCGGCGTTCGCGCCGGGCGGGGCTCCTACGCTGCATCCGTGGTGGAGTTGGATGAAGCAGTCCTGCTCACGGTCGCGCGTTCGGGTGCACCCTGCTTCGGCCGGGGACGGGATGGCGGGCGTGAGGGCTGTGCCTGCTTCAGTGATTCGTGAGGGGGAACGGCGGGAGCAGCTCCCGAACAGACGCGACAAATCTCGGGACGGACTTCGCCAAGACTGTCAGCAGCTCGTCGAAGGTGACGGGTGGCCTTTTCTTCTGCTCTGCCTGCAGGCGCAGCACCTCAACCATGACTCCAGGGGCCTGGCTCAACAGGTTTTGCAGGAAGGTATCTGCGTCCTGTGCCTGGATGCCGCTTGGAAGATGCTCGGGCCGGAAGTCACGCAGGTTGTTGGTGACGATGGTCTGTGCACCTGAATGGACGGCTGCTGCGAGGACGTGACGGTCCTTCGGGTCATTCGTCATCGAGGGAACGAGCCACTCGTACCCTGCGACCATCGCTTCAGGAAAGGCACGCTGCATGAAGCCCAGACGGCGAATCGCCTGCTCCTCCGTGCACCACTGCTTCTCCACGAGGTTTCGCCGCACCTCGTTGAGGATTTCCGCCGTCCAGTAGATCTGGATGAGCCCTTCCTCGGCCGTGCTCAGGAGCGTGTCACAGAGCGAGAGCGGGATGAGGACGTTGGCATCAAGAACCACGGGGAATGGGGCGTAGAGCACGAATGCTCTCGTCCCTTGAGTGCCCGCAACGAGTCAAGGCGTCTTCGGCTTCGCTCCCACCAGTTCATCGAACTCGGGGTAGCCCCCCGCTTCCTCGGTGTCCCGCACCATCTCGGCCAGGAGGGCGCGTCGCTCGGCTTTTCGGCGCTCTCGATAAACGAGCACGTCCTGGGTGAGGACGCGTCGATGGGTGCCCGTGCGGTGAAAAGGAATCTTGCCCTCATCGAGGAGCTGCACGAGGTACTGGCGCGACACATTGAGCAGATTCGCGGCCTGCTGGGTCGTGAGTTCCTTCTGAACGGGGACAATGGAGACCGCATCGCCCGAGGCCAGGATGGCCAGGAGTTGCTGCAGCAGCGTCAGCACGTCCCTGGGAACCGGAAGCGCCTCGTGGTTGGGCCCCAGGAGTGAGAAGCGTGGCTGGGCTCCCTGTCCCTGGAGCGTCTCGGTGATGAGCTTCGCCAGTTGCTGCACCTGCCCCAGGCTCGCCTCGGTTGCCGCAATGGGCTCCGAGATGCGCACGACGGAGTCGGTAGCTGCGGATGACTCGGGCGGTGTCATGAAGCTCCAAGAGCAGGGCCACCATCGACAGGGTGGGCCAGAATGCGTGCACCAGCAGGGCAATACCGCGTAATACGGTGTAATACCGCACGCGTATCTGACGCAAGTGCAAGTAGCGATGCTTTGTCAGAGGAGATGGAAGCTCGGTTGGAAGACCAGGGCTATGCATCAGCCGGTGCAGGCGCAATGCATAGGGGGCCTGACGGGTGGTTCCCCGCCCGGCTTCAAATTGAAATTGGCACCCCGGGAGGGCGGTGCTGGCCACGCTCCCGAAGGGTGCCGTGGAGGCTCCCGGTCCGCTAGATGTTGGCCTCGCCGTGCAGCCTGCTCATCTCCTCGCGACGGACGTCGGAGGCGGTGCGGACGATGTCGTTGCAGGACATGCCGATTTCCTGCTCGGTGACCTTCTGCCCGAACTGGGGCAGCACGTTCTGCTCCTCGTCCGTCACGTGGCTCTTCACCGCCTGCTCCAGCGCGCCCACCTTGGCCGTCAGGCCATTCACGTCGTTCCGCGAGCGGAGGATGTCGGCGATGAGCTGCTTCACCTCGGCATGCTCGTCCACCGAGTGCTGAATCTTGTCCTCGCCGATGACCCGGCGCGCGACGGGGTAGATCCACCGCTCCTCGATGGTGGCGTGGAGCGTGAGCGCCTCCGCGAGCTGGATGCACAGCTCCTGCTTCGTCGCGTCGTCCGGTGCGTTCCGGAATGCCTCGAACAGCGCGTCGGCCTCGCGGTGCTGCTGTACCAACAGGTCAATCACGTCCACGGCTGCGCTCCTTGTTGCGGGTCCTGTGCAAGCCAACGGTCCGCACGACCGCCGGGCCTCGCAATCACCAGCGCGGCCGCACGGGGCCTTGCACGCTTCCCACCCTGGAACGGCTGGCGCGTCCCGCACCGCGAGCACGCCAGCACCTGGGCGAGCTGTCGGCAGGCCGGAAGCGTGGGCGCGCCGCCGCGCATCCCATGACGGCTCGTGCACACCGCTGAAATGGACGCTGGCATTGCCCGCGCCGTTGCAGTGAAACAGGGGGGTATGCGCCTGAATGGGATGATGGCCGGCGGCCCACCGCCGGGGGATGGTGGCGACGACAACATCTTCACCAGGGACCGTCCGCCCACGGGAGGCGAGAAGCGGCTTCGCCAGGCCCTGGTGCTGGGCGGGGTGCTGCTCGTCCTCGTCGTGGTGTGGCTGTATGTGCAGGGCGGAGACAACCGCGCCCTGAACGCCCTGGCCCCCGTGCAGCGCGTGGCCCTCTTCCAGGAGACGCGGGACGACATCCGCCGCATCTGCCTCACCGACGCGGGCGTGAAGAGCGGCGGCCGCCTGGAGAAGCGCTGCCGCAAGCAGGCCGACTTCCTCACCCGCTTCCCCGAGTGCGACGAGGCCTGCCAGCGTGAGATTGCCCCCTTCGTCCAGCCCGTGGCCCCCTAGCCGACACCGGGCCTGCAACGGACCGACAGCCCCGTGCCCACACCCGGCTGCACGGCGAGCCGCCAGGCCACCGCTCGGTTCTTCGGGCACAAGTCCTACATGGCGTACGGGGGCCTGTGCCCTCTGAGAGGAGCCCGCCCCCCTGGTTGCTGATCGCCACCCGCACCAGGGGTCGCCCCATACCCATGACTCGTGGGCCTCTCCGGACTCTCTGAGGGGGCAGGGCTATGGGGGCTTAGCACTGAGGGGCCAGTCCGCTATCCTGCGCCGCGCGGCGGATCAGCGTTCCGCCCGAGCATTGGGGGGCCCTCTCTGGGGCCCGCGGAAGGAAGGCGACATGTGCTGGCGCAGCAGGCCCGGCTCCGGGCCCCGCTTCAATTGCCGAACCCCGGCCCATCTGGCCGTTGGGTGCTCGGAGGAGTCGGGGACCGCTCACGCTAGGGAGGGCGCCCGGTGCGTCTGAAGCTGAAGTTGATGCAGAAGCTGATGGTGGCGCCCGCGGTGGCCGGCGCGTTCCTCGGGGTCATCCTGCTGGCGAGCGTGATGCTGGGCTCGGCCCAGGGTGGCGTGCACGAGCGCATCACCAGCTCGCTCGTTCCCGCTGGCGAGCTGAGCCGTGAGGTCTCCCTCCGGTATCCCGGCCTGCACCGGGGTGTCCTGGCCGAGCTGGGCCGCAAGTCCGACGGTGGGCTGGAGCCGCTGCGCGCCGAGGCGAAGGAGCTGGAGGCGAAGCTCGACCTCGCGCGGGCGGTGCCGGGCGCGAAGGTGGAGCGGGTCGACGCGCTCAAGCGCGACCTCGCCGCGTACTGGACCCAGGCCGAGCAGGCCGTGACGCTCTCTTCGAAGGGTGACGCGCAGGCGGACGGCGCCCGGGCCCGGCTCGAGGCCGCGTACCCCGCGCTGCGTGGCGGCTTCCAGCAGGCGGCGGACGAAGATGCCCAGGCGCTCGGCGCCGCGCATGCGGAGGCCAACGGGCTTCGCGGCACCCTGCAGGCGCTGGCCGTCGTGCTGGGCCTGCTGGGCCTGGGCCTGACGGGCTTCCTGGTGCGCTGGCTCCACGGCGACGTGGTGGTGCCGCTGGGCAAGCTGACCTCGCTGGCGACGAAGATTTCCCAGGAGGGCGACCTCACGCAGCCCATCGACACCAGCTCGCAGGACGAGGTGGGCGAGCTGGCGCGGGGCTACCAGGTGATGGTGACGCGGCTGCGCAACGTGCCGAGCACCATCGCCACCGTGGTGACGGACCTGACGGCGGCGGCCGGGCGGCTGACGCAGGCCAGCCAGGAGCAGGTGGACTTCCTCACCAACCAGTCCCGCAGCCTCACCGAGGCCAGCACCACGATTGCCGAAATCGCGCAGACCTCCAGCATGGCGGCCAGCCGCGCGGAGATGGTGCTCAAGGTGGCGGCGCAGGCGGACGCGTTCAGCTCCTCGGGCCAGCAGTCGATTGAGAAGAGCGCCGAGGGCCTCACCCAGATTCGCCAGCGGGTGGGCACGCTGGTGGGCAGCATCGCGCACCTGAGCGACCAGGCCGTGCACGCCGGTGAAATCATCAGCAGCGTGAAGGACCTGGCGGACCAGTCCAACGTGCTCGCGCTGAACGCGGCCATCGAAGCGGCGCGCGCGGGCGAGGAGGGCCGGGGCTTCGCGGTGGTGGCGCGTGAGATGCGCTCGCTCAGCGGTCAGTCGCTGCAGAGCACCCAGCGCATCGGCAAGATTCTCCTGGAGATCAACCAGGCCATCCGCCAGACGGTCTCCATCGCCGAGGGTGACAGCGAGAAGATGGAGGAGGGCATCGAGCAGGTGCTCTCCTCGGCGAACACGCTGAAGGAAATCACCACGGTGGTGCAGGAGAGCAGCCAGGCCGCGCGGCAGATTGTGGCCTCCGTCACCCAGCAGAACGCCGGCATCGCGCAGATGACGGACGTGGTGACGCAGCTGTCGTCGATGATGGCGGACGTCGTGACGGCCACCATGTCGGCCGAGGCCGCTGTCGCGCAGATCAACACGTCGCTGGGTCAGCTGAAGGACCTGTCCACCGCGTTCCGCGTCTGAGCTGCCCTGGGCTGTGAGGGTGCCACCCTGCGAGGTGGCACCCCGGCCCTCCCGGCTCCGCGTCCGCTTCCCACGCATCCGTCGAGCAGGTGTCAGGGCCCGTCCGGGCCCGGGCTGCCGTTGCCGGCATCGGCGACGTAGCGCCACTGGCCGTCGGGCTGACGGCGCCAGATGGACAGGTACTTGGTGTAGCGGGTGTCCGGCTTGCCATCCGGGCCCGGCGCGACGGCGACGGCGCGGCCCACGGTATAGGCCAGGTCCCCCGAGCGGGCGGCACCGCCGAGTCGGGGCTCCCAGCGCAGGTCCACCTGCTCACGGGGGATGGGGGCGTAGCCGCTCACGATGGCGTCGTGGCCGAAGTAGCCGCCGGGGCCATTCGGAATCACGCCGTCCGGAGCGGACCAGGCTCCGAAGGCGATGCCCATGCCCTCTCGCGTGGACTGGGCGGAGAAGGCCGAGTCGGCGGCGAACGCCTCCGCGAGCACGTCGGCGGGGGACATCGGCGTGGCGGGAGGCGCATGGGCGGGGACCACCGAGAACGAGGGCGGCATCTGAAAGGGGCCCGTTGGCCGGCCCAGGGTGATGGCCACGAGCCGCCACGGGCCCTCGGGCGTTCGCGTCCACACCGCGAGGTAGCGCTGGTGGTGCTGCGCGGGTGCAGCCGGGGAAGGGGCGCCGGGCCGTGTCGCCGCGCCGGACGCACGGGTGGAGGATGCTCCCGTCCCGGGGGCTCCTGCCGCGGCGGAGGTACCCGTCGCGGCGGAGGTCACCGTCGCGGCGGAGGTCACCGTCGTGCCGGCGGAGGCTGAGCGCAGCCGCACCTGGCCCATCGCGTAGCCCAGCAGGCCGTCGGCGCTCACGTTCCAGACCACGGCCCCCGCGCTCAGGAGGCCTTCCTTCACCAGGGGCTCTGCGGCAAGCCCCGTGCGGATGGCCTCTGCGCCGCGCAGTGCGTACCGGCCTGGAAGGAGGAGCACGGCATCCTCGGCGGCGGAGGCGGCGAGGCCCTCCGCGGCACCCTGCCGGACCATGGCGTCAGTCAGCGCGGCATCGGCGGCGCGGAGCGACTCGCGCGCCTCGGCGGGAGAGGG
>JBKGHK010001019.1:0-2975 GCA_046520375.1 Pyxidicoccus sp. 3LFB2 | reverse complement strand
CGGGGCCACGGCCGGCACGGGCGTGTCGTGGCTCACGGCCGGCAACATGCCGGTGGGCACGGGGGGCGGAGGTGGAGGCCTGGAGGCCCCCTTCGCTCCGCCAGCCTGCCCCGAGCCCGACGTGGAGAGCGGTGCCCGCTGCTTCGTCACGGCCGCCGCGGGCGCGCGGGAGAGGACGTTGACGAACTCCGCGTGCAGCTCCCCCGCGCTCTTCGGCCGGGCCAGCGGGTTGGGATTGAGCGCGCGCCGGTAGAGCGCCTCGAAGGAGGTGGGCAGGTCCGGGTGATGCATCGTCAGCCCGGGGATGACGCCCTCTTCCGGGAGGAGCCCCGTGACGAGCTCGCCCATGATGACGCCGAGCGAGTACACGTCCATGCGCGTGTCCAGCTCGCCACCGGCCACGTACTCCGGAGCGATGTAGACGTCCGCGCGGTGCCCCTTCTGCGCCTGGGCGAAGGGCAGGTGCGGCACGGCGAGCCCCAGCCCGTAGTCCGTCACCTTCAGCAGGTCCGGCAGGACGATGACGTTCTCCGGCTTCAGGTCGGAGTGCGGACCGAAGCGGTGCGCGGCGTCCAGCGCGGCGGCCATCTGCGCCAGCAGCGGCTCCACGTCCTTCAGCGAAAAGAGCTGGCCGCGCGAGACGCGCTGCTCCAGCATCCGCCGCAGCGTCATCCCCTCCAGCAGCTGCATGGTGAAGAAGGGCCGGTCCCCGTCCTGGCCCTCCTCGTACACGCGAAGCAGATTGGGGTGATTGAGCTTCTTGCCCACCCGGAGCGACAGCGCGAACTGCATGCGCTCCTCCGGCTGCTGCACCAGGCGCGGGTGCACGACCTTGAGGGCCAGCTCGACGTCAATCTCCTGGTCCTGGGCGCGGAAGACGAAGCCCATGGGCCCGGAGCCCACCACTTCCTGGATGGCGTAGCGGCCGGCGACGACGTCTCCCGGCTTGTAGGGAGCGCCCTCGAGTCCCCGCCTGCGCGCGGGACCCGCCGCCTGGCGCGACGCCGCGTCGTACTTCAGCCCGCAGGTGGGACAGGTGTCTGTCGTCGGTGGGACGTGGCTGCCGCAGCGGTGGCAAAGCAAAGCAGTCAAACTCCAGGGGCCAGTCGGGGGATGGCCACCACGGGGGGCGGCTCAACCTCATATTCTGCCCGCTCCCCTGACAGCAAGGAACGACGAGCAGGGTCCCCGGGCTAGCGGCCGGTGGAGCCGAACCCGTTCGACCCTCTCGCCGTGGAATCGAGCACCTCGACTTCGCGAAGCTCCACGGCGGTGACAGGCGCCACCACCAGCTGCGCCACCCGGTCGCCGCGACGCAGGGTGAAGGGCTCCCGCGAGAAGTTGACGAGGAGGACCTGCACCTCGCCCCGGTAGTCCGCGTCCACCGTCCCGGGCGCATTGAGCAGCGTGACGCCGTGCCGGAACGCGAGCCCCGAGCGCGGTCGCACCTGGCCCTCGTACCCAGGCGGTAGGGTGAGCGCGAGGCCCGTGGGCACCGCCATGCGTTCCATGGGCCCCAGCACGCGCTCACCGTCGATGTCCGCGCGCAGGTCCAGGCCCGCGGCCTGCTCCGTCTCGTAGCGGGGCAGCGGAAGCGGGTCCGGATGGGCGCGCACGCGACGCACCCTCACAATCAGCGGAGAGGCCATGTAGCCCTTCATGCCACACCACCCCACTGGCGCCAGTTTCCGGCCAGTGCGCGCGGGCGTCGAGAGCGAAGCGATGCGAGGACCGCCGGCTGCTCAGGGAGCGGCGGCCCCGGCGACGCTCCGGAGCGCGGTACGGAACTTCAGCGGGTCCATGGGCCGCGACGCGAGCTCCAGCTGGTAGTGCAGGTGGGGCCCGGTGGAGCGGCCCGTGTTGCCCGAGCGCGCGACAAGCTGGCCCCGCGTCACCCGCTGCCCCACCGTCACCACCAGCTCCGAGTTGTGGCAGTACGCCGTCGTCACCCCACGGCCATGGTCCAGCACGAGGACGCGGCCATTCACGGCGTCCTCGCTCGCGCGCCGCACCACGCCCTCATCCACCGCCACCACCGCGGTGCCGGTGGGCACGCCCAGGTCCACGCCCGTGTGCATCTTCCGGGTGCCCAGCACCGGATGGATGCGCTCGCCGAACGGACTCGTCACGCGGGCGCCCTCGTGGACGGGCCAGGCGAGGCCGAATGCGGTGGCCAGCGCCAGGGCCTGCGCCGCGCCCACGGACGCGCCCTCGAAGCCGGGAGGCAACTGCCCCGCCAGCCCGCTCCAGCGTGGGCGCCCCACCCTCCGCCACCACCCGCTCCAGTGCGTAGCGCGCGGGCACCCGGCCGACGAACAACGCCGTCAGCCGCGCTTCGTCCCCGGGGAAGTCAGCCGCCAGCGCCGTGTGCAGCTTCTTCGCGGCAATGGGGCCTTCCGTCGCATCCAGCAGCGCGGTGGAGGACACGCCCACCTCGGTTGCCAGCGCCAGCACCGGCCCCCGCGCCCGGACGTCCAGGCCCTTCAGCGCCAGGTGCGTGCCCCAGGCCAGTGCCTCCGCGTCGGTGAGTGGGCGCGACAGCGGAGACTCGGGGGCGCGCAGCGGCTCGGACAGCGACGTGCCGCTCATGCCGTCGTAGTACGCGAGCACCGGGCGCGCGGTGCTGCGCGTCCCGGTGGCCCACGCCACGCTCCTGCGCACCAGCGCTCCCGCGGGCGTGTGGTGGTACGCCGCCCAGAGGCACAGGACGGCCATGCAGAAGTCCAACAACCCACGTGCGCGGCTCGGGAACATGGGGCCTCTTCAGCGCAGGAAGGACAGCACCGGAGACGCATCCACCACGGCGGCCACCGCCAGCGGCACCACTACCGCGCACCCCACCAGCCCACGCCGCAGGGCCCCCTTCCCGCCGTTCACCTCACAGGCCGCGTCCGCGTGCTGGAGGTTGCGCAGCACCGCGCGCCACCCCAGCGAGGCCAGCACGCCCAGCAGCGTGGCCACGGCCAGGCCTCGCG
>JBKGHK010001018.1:0-2978 GCA_046520375.1 Pyxidicoccus sp. 3LFB2 | reverse complement strand
CGCCAGGCCGGCGCGGGAGGCGGCGGCGCCCCCACGGAGGCCGGGCCCGCCATCATGTCCATGCCTCCGAAGCTCTCCTCCGGAATCACCGGCGCGGCGGCCGCCTCCGTGCGCACCTCCACCACCGGCCGCTTCATGTAGCGGGGGTTGTACAGGTCGTGCACGAAGGACACCGGCAGCCCGGCGATGAGCGACAGCCGCACGTCCACCCAGTCCTCGTCACCCGTGTTGTCCACCAGCGCCCAGCCCTGCAGCAGCGGCGCCTCGCCCTCGTCCAGGAGGATGCGGTAGCTCGTCTTCCACACCGGCGCTTCCAGCACGTAGCTGACGAACAGCTCGCGCTCGCCCTGCCCCGCCGTGAGGATGGACATCCGCTTGCTGTCCTTCTTGTACGAGGACAGCACCGTCGCCAGGTAGAACTCCAAGTCCTTGCGCACCGCCTCGTCCAGGAACTCCAGCTCGGAGATTTCCAGCACGTCGAAGGTGCGCAGCGAGCCGCCCACCAGCAGCGACAGGAAGGGGCGCATCAGGCTCGTCTCGCCCGCCGCCACCGCCAGCGAGTCCAGGCCGATGATGATGCCCTCCACCTGCCCGCCGCCCACGCGCGCCCGCACCCGCGCGCCCTTGATCTGCCCCAGCAGCGCCGTGAGGCTGCCGTCCTCCGGAATCCGGATGGTCGCCTCCGCCAGCAGCTGCTCCAGCGGCTTGGTGGAGTCGTAGCTCACCGCCGACACCGTGCCGCCCGACAAGTCCAGCACCGTCAGGGACTTCAGCACGTCGTTCATGTCGCGCGCCTTGAAGTCCAGCGTCAGCGTCTCGCTGCCGCTGACCTTCCCCCGGCGCTCGAAGTAGCCGACTCCATGCTTGTAGAGGACGACACGGCGGATGGGCAGGTTCGAGGGCATGAGGCGCGAAACTCCAGGAAAGTTGGGAACGGCCAGCCCCCCCGGTGTATCAAGCCCGGCCAGGGGTCGCGCAATGCCGGCCCCCCTCATGAGGTCGCCCCGAATGCGAAAGTCACCCGCTTCCTTCCTGTCCCGCCCCGCCCTGCTGTGCGCGGCGCTCGCCCTGGGCCCCGGCTGCAAGAGCGTGGAGCCCTCCACCCGCCCCACCGACGGCACCGCCACGGGCCAGGACCCAGGCTCCGTCGCTGCCCCGGACACGAACACGCCGGACGGCACCACGCCCCCGCCGCCCCAGGCCGGGCAGGGCGAGTCCCCCTGGCAGCGCGCCCGCGTGGGCGACCGCGTGACGTACTCCTTCTCCGGCAACCGGAGCCGGCCGGGCGCCCGGAGTGGAACGAACATTCCTTCCGCCGCGGTGGCCGGCGTGGTGACGGTGGAGGTGGTGGCGGTGAAGGCCCCCTGGGTGTGGCTGAGCCTGTCCTTCGCCGGAGACGGCGGCGCGCCGCTGTCGCAGCCCCGCCTGTCGCGCTCGCTGGTGGTGCCGGTGCGCACCGACGTGACGCGCCCGCTGGAGGCGCCGCGTCAGGGCACGGAGACCACCGAGCAGCCCACCGCCGCGGGCCGCACCTGGGAGGCGAAGCGTTACCTCGATGACAGGCGCCCGGCGGACGGCCCCCTGGAGAACCGCCTCTACGCGGTGAGCCCCGGGCCGCTGTACCTCACCAACGGGCTGCTCGACGCGAGCACCACCCTGTCCGGCTTCGGCATGGCCGGCGGCACGCAGCTCACCCTGATGGAGGCCCGCCAGGGCAACGCGGACAGCGTCGGCCAGCTGCCCGCGCTGGCGCTGCCCCTGGGCCCGGGCGCCTTCTACGACGTGGCGGTGGACTCGGGCGGCGCGGCGTCCACGCAGCGCACGTGCCTGGGCGCCGAGCGCGGCTTCGTCCTGCACCAGCAGCTCGTCGCCACGGGCGAGGGCGGCACGCAGTGCCAGGACCTGTCGCAGGCGGACGCGCAGCCTCTGGAGGAGGCGCTGCTGGGCCTCATCAACGAGGCGATGAACACCCCGCAGTGGCCGCCGCAGGTGCCCGGGGCCGCCCCGGCGACGCGCGCGACGCTGGACTTGAAGGGGCCCCGCGTGGCGGTGCTCCAACTGGAGACGAAGGAGGACGTGGGCGGCGTGCCCGGCGGCCGCGTGCAGGCGTTCGCCGCGGACCCGTGGGATGCCGCGCTGGCCGGCCTGCCCCTGGAGCCCCGCTTCCAGCCGCTCAGTGACACCACCCACCGCGCCGCGAAGGGCGGCAAGCGTGAGCCCGTGGACGGCACGCGGCTGGTGGGCTGGGGCACCTGGGTGCCGGGCGCGAAGCGATGACGTTGGCCCTCTACGTGGTCGTCATCGAGGTGGAGCCCGCCGCCGAGGAGGCGTGGAACCGGTGGCATGAGGACATCCACGTGCCCGAGGTGCTCCGCGAGCCGGGCTTCCGCTCCTGCCGCAAGTGGCGCGACACCGAGGCCGCGGCGGACGGCTGGGCCCGGTACGTGTGCCACTACGAGCTGACGGAGCTGGATGCGATGCGTCGCTACCAGGTCAGCGAGGCCGCCTCGCGCCTGCGGCAGGAATCCCTGACGCGCTTTGGCACCGTGACTCGCTACTCACGCCAGGTGCTCACCGAGGTGAAACGTTTCTGATTCTCAGGAACTGATTTACCCACAGGGCCGCCCTGACCCGGGGCGGCCCGCTCAAGCGGAGAGGGCCGCCGGGAGCACGCGCAGGTGCGTGCGGGCAACCGGGGCCTGCTGGGGGGCCATGAGGAAGTGGCCCTTCGGGTGGGCGGGCAAATCCAGACGCAGGCAGAGGTGACCCGAGGGCCGGGCCTCGTCGTGCAGGGAGGAGACCTCGCGGGCACGGAAGCCCATGGACTCCAGCACGCGGCGCGCGGTGTCGCCGCCTTCGGGGACGAAGGCCTCCACGTGGCGGATGCCGTCGAGCCGGACGCCCCGGCGGATGGTCTCCGTGGCGGCCCAGTGGCCCGCGCCGGCGAGCCCGGTACGGCGCCGCCACCGCGCAGCTCA
>JBKGHK010001017.1:0-2988 GCA_046520375.1 Pyxidicoccus sp. 3LFB2 | reverse complement strand
CCTGGTGCCGACGCCGGCGCGGATGCAGGCGGGAACCCTGGCTCCGATGCAGGCGCGGATGCAGGTGGTGAGCCCGGCACCGACGCGGGGACGGATGCTGGAAGTGATGCGGGCACGGACGCTGGCAGCGATGACGCAGGCGCCGACGCGGGAACGCCGACGCGGGCACGGATGCCGGCGTCGACGCGGGCACCCCCGTTTGTGGTGACGGAGTGAAGCAGCCCCATGAGGCGTGCGACGACGGGAATACAGTGGGCGGAGACGGTTGTGACGCCGCCTGTGGTGTGGAGCCCGGCTGGACCTGCTCCTCGGCGGGCGACCGCTGCGAGGCGGCGGCGTGTGGCGACCTCATCATCGCGGGCATCGAAGAGTGCGAGGATGGCAACTCCGTCGCTGGCGATGGCTGTGGCGCCTCGTGCCGCCTGGAGTCCGGCTGGAAGTGCCCCACCGTGGGCCAGCCCTGCCTGCGCACCGTCTGCGGTGACAGGGTCGTCGAGGGCACCGAGCAGTGTGACGATGGCAACCACGACCTGGGCGACGGCTGCTCGACGCTCTGCGAGCGTGAGCCCTCCTGCACCAACGGCATCTGCCAGGCGGTGTGTGGCGACGGGGTGATGCTGCCCAACAGCACCGCCGAGGAGTGCGACGATGGCAACACGCGCCCCAACGACGGCTGCTCGCCCACCTGCGAGTTCGAAGAGGGCTTCATCTGCCAGTCCATCGAAGACGCCCCGCCCGCCCAGGTGTCCATCCCGGTCGTCTACCGCGACTTCCGCGGCTATGACATTCCCGCGATGAACGGCCTGCCGCGCGGCCACATCGACTTCGAAAACAAGAACAGCGCCGAGATGGGCATCGTGGCGCTGACGCTGGGCATCGACGGCAAGCCCGTGTACGCGAAGGAGGGCATGCCCTCCTCCACCACGCATGGCAGGGCGGCGTTCGATCAATGGTTCCGGGACGTGTTCAACGTCAACAGGACTGTCGCCGAGACGCTCCCCCTGACGCGCCAGTTCAACGGCGCCTACGTGTTCGACGACCCGACCTTCTTCCCGCTCGACAACGCGGGCTGGGTGGCGTTGAGCCAGGAGCCCACCCGCATCGAAGGCCACAACTTCAGCTTCACCAGCGAGACCCGCTACTGGTTCGAGTACAAGGGGACCGAGGTGCTCACCTTCCGAGGCGACGATGACCTGTGGGTGTTCATCAACGGCAGCCTCGCGCTGGACATGGGCGGTGTCCATGGAGCGCAGGAAGGCACCGTCACCCTGTCGCAGCGGGCGGCCCAGCTGGGGCTCACGGTGGGCGGCATCTACGAGGTCGCGGTGTTCCAGGCCGAGCGCCACACCGCCGCTTCGAGCTACCGGCTCACGCTCAACAACTTCTCCACCCGCCGCACCGTGTGTGTTTCCACCTGCGGGGATGGAGTCGTCCAGCCCGAGCATGGCGAGGAATGCGATGACGGCGTGAACGACGGCGGGTACGGGCAGTGCGCCCCCTCCTGCGTGCTGGGGCCTCGCTGCGGCGACTTGATCATCGAGGAGGCCAACGGCGAGGAATGCGATGACGGCAACACCTCGGACCGCGACGGCTGCAGCGCCGTCTGCAGGATTGAGATTCTCTGAGCGTCACGACGCGCCCTGGGCGGTGAGCCCAGGGCGCGGTGGTTCGCAGTGCGACTGGGCGGCCGAAGCCATGGCCTCCAGTGCTTGCGCCTCTTGCCTCGCTTCCTTCGTTGGAGACGTCAGGGGTGGGGTGCGGGCGTCTTTCAGTGTCAGACCCCTGGGGTAGGAAGAACTGGACACGCGGTCGTGGGTGGGGTTCCACTCCAGGGGGGCAGGGTCAATGATGGAAGGGTGGGGAGTCGGTGGACTGGGGCGTTCAAGATGGGTCCTGAGACGAGGCGTCCGGCGACGTACGCGGACCTGGAAGCGCTGCCTGAGCACTTCATCGGGCAGATCATCGACGGGGAGTTGATCGCCATGCCGAGGCATCCGGCTCGGCAGACGGTCTCGTACTCGGTGCTGCTGGGCGAACTGGTCGCCGCCTTTGATCTTGGTCGTCGGGGCGGCCCGGGTGGTTGGTGGATCCTGGGCAGGCCGGAACTGCACTTCGGCCAGGACGTCCTGGTGCCGGACATCGTGGGATGGCGTCGAGAACGCATGCCTCAGGTCCCCGACCTTCCGTATTTCACCCTGGCACCGGACTGGGTCTGCGAAGTGCTCTTCCCGGCGAACGCGACACTGGGACGCACGCGCAAGAGGGAGATCTACGCGCGCGAGGGCGTCACGCACGTGTGGCTGGCGGACCCGGACTCACGGACGCTGGAGACGTTCCGGTTGCATGACGGACAGTGGGTGGAGCGGGGTTCCTGGTCGGGTGGGGCTCGCGTCCGAGCGGAGCCTTTCGAGGCTGTGGAATTGGAACTTGAAGCCGTGTGGCCGACGGGGTGGCGGCTCCCCTGACCTGGCGTGACTCACTCCCTCGCGGGTGCCGCCACGGGCGCACGGGGCGCTGCCTTCGCGGAGAGCGCCAGCAGCACGCCCATCAGCAGCGCCGCGCCCGCGAGCACCAGCCGCTGAGTCAACGTCTCACCGAGCAACATCACCCCGCCCACCGCCGCCAGCACCGGCACGGACAGCTGGATGATGGCCGCACGCGTCGCCGTCAGGTGCGGCAGCGCCGCGTACCACAGGCTGTAGCCCACCCCGGACGCCAGCGCGCCCGAGGCCACTGCCAGCGCGATGCCCTGGCCCGTCGCATGCGGCGCCCCCTGCACCCACAGCCACACCCCCGAGAGCGCCACCGCCATGGGCACCGAGCGCAGGAAGTTGTCCGCCGTGGCGCCCAGCGGGTTGCGGTGCCCCGTCCCTCGCAGCGAGTACACGCCCCACGCCACACCCGCGCCCGCCATCACGCGCCGCACCCACCGGGTCCGGCGCGGAAGCACCGGGCGCGTCAGCCCCACCAGCCCGCCCAGCGCCAGCA
>JBKGHK010001016.1:0-2989 GCA_046520375.1 Pyxidicoccus sp. 3LFB2 | reverse complement strand
CAGATGAGCCGCTCGGCCACGTCGCGCGAGGACGGCAGCCGCTTGAGGGCCTCGGCCGCCACGTGGCGCACGCGCCAGCTCTCGTCGTGCAGGCCGGCGACGAGCACCTCCAGGGCGCCCACCATGGCCGGGTCCAACGACTGGAGCGCGCGGTAGCGCTCCTCTTCCGCGGGGGATTCGGGCAGGTGGTTCATTCGAAGGCCCGCTCGGACTGAGGCTGCGTGTAGAACCAGATGGCGTAGATGCCCAGCGCCGTGCCCAGTGGAACGTTGGGAATGGCGAGGATGCCCAGCACCAGCGCCAGCGTCCGGGACCACGGCCGGCGCCTCAGCAGGCCGATGCCGGTGAGGATGCCCGGCAGCCCCACCAGGACGAAGCAACCGGAGACCGCCAGGGTGACGACGAGCATGATGACCCATTCGTCTCCCTGCGCCTCCGTCAGCGCGAACTGCCCCAGGGCGGCCATGACGGCGCCGAAGCCCAGCGCGACGAGCAGCGTCAGCGCGTTCATCACGATGAAGAGGATGCCGAGGATGCGCCGGTGCCCTTCGAGCGACTGCAGCTCCAGCCGTGCTCCGCCTTGTGTGCTCACTCGGGCCTCCGTGACGACTCTCGCTCCAGCTCCGCGCGCAGCAGGGCCTTGAGGTCCAGCAGCAGCCGCAGCCGCTCCGGCGGCCCGCACACGCCCACCACGAAGGGCGAGCGCCCCGCCACCACCAGCGCGGGCGCGGGCTTGATGTCGCCCCTGCGCACCCGCAGCACCTCCGTCACCCGGTCCACCCGCACCGCCACGCGCCGCGTGCCCAGCAGGCACACCAGCAGCCGTGACTTCGGCGACTCGGGCGTGGCCTGGCCCAGCAGCCGGCGCCGCAGGTCCACCACCGGCAGGATGATGCCCCTCAGGTGCAGCACGCCCTCCACGAAGGACGGAGCATGGGGGATGGGGGTGACACGCTGGGGCGGGAGGATTTCCTCCACGCGCATGATGTCCAGCGCGTACTCCTCGGCGCCCACGAAGAAGGCGCACAGCTGCACCAGCGTGTCCGCCTCCTGCGAAGGGGCATCCAGCACCGCGCGCGGGCGGCGCGCCAGGAGGTTGACCGGGTCCTTCATGAGGCGAGCGCCTGTTCCGGGTCCAGGAGGATGTAGAGCGTCGGCCCCCGGCGGCCGATGCCCACCACGCAGTCCCGGTCTCCCGAGCGCAGCCCCGGCGGCGCCGGCTCCAGCATGGACGGCTTGAGCTTCACCACGCCGGTGACGCCGTCCACCCACACTCCGGCGGGGCCCGACTCCGTGCGCAGCACCAGGATGCGCGCCTCTCTTGGGGGCGGAGCCGCCTCGGGGCCCGCCACCACCGGGGCCCGCTCCGCCAGCCGCAGCCGCATCTTGATGTCGTAGGCGGGCAGCAGCTCGCCGCGCAG
Source organism: Pyxidicoccus sp. 3LFB2 (assembly GCA_046520375.1). Lineage (GTDB taxonomy): Bacteria > Myxococcota > Myxococcia > Myxococcales > Myxococcaceae > Myxococcus. Next base: position 1,568 of record JBKGHK010001016.1, on the reverse strand, counting down.
GTTCATCACGCCCAAAAGGTGCGGCTCCGCGCGGGGAATCTCCGTCATCGGCGGCACCTTGGAGATTTCGCGCACCAGGCGGATGGGCACCGCATAGCACTCGCCCTCCAGACGGAACGCGAGGTACTCCTCCGGCACCTCCTCCGGGGCGGACGACTGCGTGCCGTCACTGCCGGCGGCGAAGTCCTGCAAACCGGCGACGTCCTCGTCCGGGCGGTAGAAGAAGTCGTCGAGTAGCTCAGCGAACCGGGACACGGCTGCCGAGGATAGCAGCCGGGCGCCCCGTCCGCAGCGAGAGGGTCAGGCCCGACGCCGCTCCATGGCCAGGCCCTCTTCCAGGAGCGCCGCCACATCCAGCACCAGCACCGTGCGCCGGTTGCCCAGGTCCGTGGCGCCGGAGATGCCCCGGACGGACTGCAGCCGCCCTCCCAGGGGCTTGGTGACGATGTCCTGCTGGCCGTGCAGCTCGTCCACGGCGATGCCCAGCCGCTCCTGCGCCAGCCCCACCACCACCACGAAGTGGCGGTTCACCGGCCGCTCCGGCAGGGCGAACATCCGCGCCAGCCGCATGAAGGGCAGCGTCTGGCCGCGCAAGTCCAGGACTTCGCGCCGCTCCACGGTGCGGATCTCCCCGGGCTGGACGGAGAGGATTTCCAGCACGCTGTTGAGCGGCACCGCGTAGGTGCGCCCACTCACCCCCACCACCAGCGCGCGGATGATGGCCAGGGTGACGGGCAGCGTCAGGTGGAAGGCGGTGCCCTTCCCGCGCTCGCTCCACACGTCGATGATGCCGGACAGGTTGCCCAGGTTGTTCTTCACCACGTCCAGCCCCACGCCGCGCCCGGACAGCTCGGACACGCTGCGCGCGGTGGAGAAGCCGGGCAGGAAGATGAGGTTGAGCAGCTCGCGCCGGCTCATCTCCTGCGCCTGGGAGAAGGTGATGAGGCCCCGGGTGAGGGCCACCTCGCGCACGCGCAGCTCGTCGATGCCGGCGCCGTCGTCACTCACCTCGATGACGACGTGGTTGCCCTTCTGCTCGGCGCGCAGCGCCACCACCGCGCGCCGGGGCTTGCCGGCGAGCAGCCGGGCCTCGGGCGCCTCCACGCCGTGGTCGATGGCGTTGCGGATGAGGTGCATCAGCGGGTCGCTCAGCTCCTCGACGATGAGCTTGTCCAGCTCCACCTCGCCGCCGCTGATGACGAACTCGATTTCCTTCCCCGCCTCGCGGGTGATGCGGCGCACCAGCCGGGCCAGCTTGTCGAACACCTGGCCCACGGGGACCATGCGCGCTTCGAGCAGCCCCTCCTGCAGCGCCTCCAGCTTGCGCTCCAGTCCGCGCGTCTCGCGCGCCAGCTCCTGGCCGAACAGCTTGGACAGCGCCACCGTCCCGTCCTGCCGCGCGGACTCCGCCAGCCGCTGGAGGTTGGCCTTGATGAGCAACAGCTCGCCCACCATGTTGATGAGGCCGTCCAGCCGGCCGATGTCCACGCGCACCGTCTGCGTCAGCGAGCGCAGCGACGCGTCCGCCTCCGTGCGCCCCGACGCTGCCGCCGGGGCTTCCGTCACCA
>JBKGHK010001015.1:0-3008 GCA_046520375.1 Pyxidicoccus sp. 3LFB2 | reverse complement strand
CCCCATCCTGGGATGCGGGTGTCCGGAAGCGGCCAGGCGGGCGCGCGCGCAGGCCCGGCCACACCTCGCGTGCCGGCGGCGCATGCGCGCGGTGCCAGAAGCCCGGACCGTGCGGAGGCCCTCCTTCCGTGCATGCGGGTTCCGCAGTCCAACGATGCGGTTCTGGCAGTGCCTGGACGGCGCCTCGGGCCCGTCACGCCCTCAAGGGGGAGTGCGCGTGTGCGTCACAGGGGCCGGGTGTCGTGCGGATTCCGACGTGCTTGTAGCCGTTCCGTCGGGCTTTCCGATCAGGCCCTGAAAAAAAGTCAGTTCTTCCGGCCCCGGCAGGGGGGAGGCAAGCGACCGGGCCTCGTGATTGCGCGGGTTTATTCCCCGGCACGCGCATTGCTCTGAGGGAGAGGCGTGCAGGGCGGCGGCGGCGGGCAGATCGCAGGACGAGCAGACACCCTCAACCTTGGAGATGAAATCATGGCGAAGACGACTCAGCGTGGGCAGGTCATCCGTCGTAAGGCCCGGCAGGTGAAGGCGACGACGGCTCGTGCGGTGAAGGGTGCTGGCCGCAGCGCGCGTCAGGTGCAGGTGACGCTGGGCGACCTCATCGCGGCCGCGTTCGACACGGTCGGCGGCGAGGTCAAGAAGGTGGCCCAGGTGGTGTCCTCGAAGGACATGACCGTCGCCACCGGCAAGCACATCGTTTTCGTCGGCTGAACACGCAACGCAGGGCCGGGAACACGTGCGCCACCCCGTGGCGCCTGAGGCGTTGGGTGGCGGGGACAAGGGGACACACGGGTGAGACGCGTCATCATTCCCGGACGGAATTGCTGGACGGTAGAGGAAACGAGCGATGCGGGCGTGCTGGTGGATGCACGCGCCTACTACCGGGAGCTGTACCGGGCCGCGCAGAAGGCCCGACGCTACATCGCGATTACGGGCTGGCAGTTCGACAGTGACGTGGCGCTCCTGAGGGGCGACGACCTGGGCGAGGCGCGGGGCGAGGCGAGACTGCTGCCCATGCTGGACGAGCTGTGTCGCGCCAACCCGGAGCTGCACGTCTACGTGCTGGCCTGGGACTTCAGCCTGCTGCTCGCGATGGAACGCGAGTGGATGCAACACCTCATCTTCAACTGGACGACGAACGAGCGCGTGCGCTTCCGCTTCGATGCGTCCAGCCCCCTGTACGGGGCACACCACCAGAAGCTGGTCGTCATTGACGGCGCGGTGGCCTTCACCGGCGGCATGGATGTCTGTGATTGCCGCTACGACGACCGGGACCACCCGGTGCGCTCGCCGGTGCGCTGTGACAGCGGGAGGGACCCGCACGGGCCCTACCATGACGTGCAGTCCGTGCTCACCGGGCCGGTAGTGGACAAGCTGGCGGAGCTGTTCGAGGCGCGCTGGGCGCACGCGGGCGGCGGCGAGCTGAAGCTGCCCAAGGTGCTGCGCGACGACGTGAGCTTCACCCCGAGCATTCCGGCGCCCCCGGGGCCCGTGGCGCTCAGCCGGACGTTCGGCAAGACGCTGCTGCCTCCGCAGGAAGCGGTGCAGGAGGTGCGCGCGCTGTACCTGGACGCCATCGACTCGGCCGAGCGCTTCATCTACATCGAGAACCAATACTTCTCCTCGCGCGCCATCTACCAGGCGCTGGTGAAGCGCCTGCGCACCCCGGGGCGGGGCCGGCTCCAGGTGATGCTCGTCCTGCCGCAGCAGCCCGAGGCGCTGCGAGAGCAGCTGGCCATGGGCATTGCCCAGGTGCGCCTCTTGCGCTCGCTGGAGCTCGTGGCGCGCGAGCATGGCCATGACTTTGGCGTGTACTGCTCCGCGGGGCGCGACGAGCAGAGCGGCGCGGATGTCTATACATACATCCACTCGAAGGTGATGGTGGTGGATGACCGGTTCCTCACGCTGGGCTCGGCCAACACCACCAATCGCAGCCTGGGCCTGGACTCGGAGCTGAACCTGAGCTGGGAGGCGCAGGAGGACGGTGACGCGGTGTCGCGCGCCATCCGCCGCATCCGCGTGTCGCTGATGGCGGAGCACGCGGGCCTGGAGGGCGTGGAGTCCGTGCGCGTGCTGGCGCGGGCCGACGGCGGACTGGTGGACTGGCTGGACGGCATGGCGGCCGCGGGCCTGTACCGGCTGCGCCCGCACCCGCTGGAGACGGTGTTCGACCAGAGCCCGTTCCTCAAGTCGCTGGAGCCCGAGGAGCTCATCATCGACCCGGAGGACTCGGTGCTCGACGAGTCCCTCTTCGAGGCGCTGCACCGCGCGGAGGACGGGCTCTTCGCGTCCGGCATCCGCCTGCTGTCACGGTGGCTGGTGGGCACGGGGACCGAGCGGCCGCACCGCGCCATCCTCCCGGCCAACTTCGAGGAGGACGGCCGCTCCAGCGGCTGAGTGGGAGCCGGGGGCGAGCCCCCGGGGGAGCGCGGCGGCTGCGGGCGCTCGCACGACTGGCCGCCCTGGGAAGGGCCCGAGAGCCTGGACCCTTCCGCCGGGTTGTCCGCTCCCCGAGGGTCGCCAACTTGTCGGGAGAACAACTCTCGCCAAGGAGATTCCCACATGAAGCTTCCACTGATGGCCGCGTTGGCCGCCCTCACGTTCTGGGGCTGTTCGAGCAACTCCGCCAGCACCCGGCCGGATGACACCGCCGCCACGAGCGCGACGGGCGGCTCGGGGCAGTCCTCGAACGAGGACCCCGCGCGCGTGCAGGCGGAGGAGACGGAGGAGGCCAAGGAGACGCCCCTCGAGGCGTCCGACGTGGTGGACAACGAGCGCCGGGACCGCATGGGCGCGCCCACCGTCTATGACGGCGAGGCCACCGGCGGCAGCGGCAGCGACACCACCGTGACGCGGGAAGATGGTGAGAAGTGGGACGTCGTCGACGAGCCGGGCGCGGACCGCGAGCCCCGCAGCGATGACAGCAAGCAGGAGGAGACCGGCACGGGCGGCTCCGGCGCGGACCCGCAGGACGGCACCGGCGGTGACAGCACCGGCGGCGGCGGCGTGGG
>JBKGHK010001014.1:0-3009 GCA_046520375.1 Pyxidicoccus sp. 3LFB2 | reverse complement strand
TCGCGGCTCGGGCCGCTCCGGAGTTGTGTTGAATCCTAAGGAACGTTCCTTCCGGCGGTCTGCCGCCCCGGGTGGGCCGGGAGGGGAGGGGGGCTCCCTGTCGGAATGGCTGAGCGCCGGGCCCCAGGGAACCCACGCCGCTGCGCTCACTTTTCGCGTCTTGAAAGAGGCTGACTCAACCAGCGTCTCAGCGGGCGGCAGGCAGAGCGACTGAGGTCAACCAGCGTCTCAGGGGGCGGCAGGCAGAGCGACTGAGGTCGTGGCCACCGCCAGGTTCCCGGCACCGTCCTTCGCGAGCGCGTAGAGCTTGATGGGCCCCTTCACCGCGGGCAGGCGCACGCGCCAGGAGTCGGGCGTGGAGCCCCGGGTGGCCTGGAGCCGGACCACCTCGTCGCGCTCATGGCGCGTGGAGGCGCCGCGGAAGTTGTAGGCGAACGAGACGTCGAGCGTGGTGCCCGCCGCATCCTTCGCATCAACGCGGACCTGGGCAAACGTCCCGGACTCCTCACGCTTCACCTCGCCCACGGTGACGCTGGCAATGCGCGGCAGCGGCGTGGCCGGCTTCTGGCCGGTATACGCCTCGCGCACCGCGTGCCACGCGGGCCGGGTGGCGGTGCCCGACAACATGCCGAGCCACAGCCCGGTGTGGTCGAACGACGCGCTGTAGTTGAAGACGAACAGGCCCAGGCAGCGGCCCGCCTGGACGTGCGGTGCGAGGGCATTCCGCCAGCCGTCGACGATGGCGTCGTACTTCTGCGTGTCCTCCGGCTCGCGGGGGACCCCGTTCGCATCCTTCGGCGCGTCCCACTCGCCCTGCGCTCCGAACTCGGTGATGAGCCACGGCTTCACCACTCCGGCCTTCTTGAGCTCACCGGGAAGCGCATGGATGCCGCCGCCGTAGACATTGAGGCCGTACGCGTCGAGGGACGGCGTGTACTTCTCCCACCACGGCACGCCCAGGGTCCACGCATCGACGGAGATGACGGGGTGGCCCGCGTCGACCTTCTTCACCTCGCGGACGACCTTCTCCAGGAAGCGGGCATAGGCCTCCTTCGAAGCGTCATCGGGCGAGTTGAGCAGCACCTCGTTGCCAATGCCCCAGGCCAGCACGGCGGGGTGGTCCTTGAAGTGGCGCACCTGCGCGAGCGTGTCCGTGAGCTGCTTCTTCATGCCCTGCGTGTCGCGCGTGTAGTCGAAGGAGTCGTCACTCTCCGCGCCAGGGCGGCCTTGCCGGAGCCAGAGCCCGACGAGCACCTTGAGCCCGTGCTTGTGCGCGGCATCGAGCAGCACCCGCGTCTCCGTCCCGGTGCCCCAGGTGCGAAGCGTGTTCACCCCGAGGGCCGCGAGGCGCGCGCAGTCCTTCTCGTAGTCCGCGGAGCGTCCGCCGCTGAAGGTGACGCCCTTCGCCACGTACGGCTTCCCATCCACCTGGAGCTGCCACCCGTCCTGCACCTTGACGATGGCGGTGGCCGCGCGAGCGGAGGCCACGGGAACGACGACGAGCGCCAGCAGGAGCGCCAGGAAGGGAGGGCGGGCCGGGTTCATGGTTTCTTCGTTCTAACAAGAAAGTCCGGTGCGGCGCCCATTGGGCCAACCCGGGGCCTTCAGCGCAGCGCGGCGGGAAGCGTGGACACGTCCAGCGTGGGCACGCCCACCTGCATCACCGCCTGGGCCCCGAACCAGTTGGCCAGCTCCGCGCACCGCGCGAGGGGCAACCCCCTCAACAGGCCCAGCGTGAAGCCCGCGAGGAAGCAGTCACCCGCGCCCGTGGGGTCCACTTCCTCGGCGGGGAAGGCGGGCACGTCCATGCGCTCGTTCGCGGTGAGCACCGTGCAGCCCGCATGTCCCCGGGTGATGACGAGGTGCGTCCGCTTCCGCACCTGCTCCACGTCCAGCGCCCGTGCCTCTTCCTCGCTGGCCTTCAGCACGTGGAGGCGTCCGAGGAGCGGGGCGTAGGGCGTCTCTTCCAGGCGCTGGTTCAGCACGCGCCCCTCGCCATCCAGTGTCCGGAGGAGGCCCTGCGCATCCGCGACCACGTACCGGGCGCGCTCGGAGACGCGGACGAGTGTCTCGGGTAGCAGCTCCCCCATCACCCCGCAGGCGAGCGCCACGCGCGCGTCCACGGTGATGTCCTCGGGGCGGATGGGCTCCGCGCGGGCACTGACTCGCAGCACCCGCTCACCCTGGCCCAGCTCCGCTGTGAATTGCGTGGTGCGCGTTCCAGGAACGATGCGCGGCGGATGGCGGAGGCGGTCCGCGTAGCGGAAGTCCTCGCCCGCGACGGCGGCCACCGCGTAGTCCACCGCCATGGCCTCCAGCACCGAGGAGATGTACGCCGACGAGCCCCCGAGCGCATGCGTCTCCCGGCCCGGGCCGAGCCGCAGCAGGTCGTGGCAGTAGTTGCCCACGACGAGCACGTCACATGAGGACCGGGGACGCATGGGGCTCCTTCTACTCCTTGCGCGCGAAGTCCTTCGGCACCGGCGTCCCCGCGGTCTTCTCGTCAATCCAGGCGATGTTGAGCACCCACCACCGCTGGCCGTCGAAGACGAGCTGCAGGCTGTTGACGCCCTTGGCCGTCACCGGGCCATTGGCGGAGTCACGCGTCTCATAGGCGCTGAGCACGTTGACCAGGTCGCCGTAGCCGGCCACCTGCCGGTGCGTCTCCTTCTCGAAGAAGGGGTGCTTGTTGAAGAAGTCCACGCCCCAGGTGGCGTAGTCGTCCGGGGTGATGGGGGAGATGCCAGGGCCCGCTCCGGCCTTGGCGCGGCGGACGGGAATCATCTTCGCGCCCGGGTAGAAGAGGGAGCGGAAGCGCTGCCAGTCACGCGCCTGGCCCGCGGGGCCGCTGATGACGTCGTAGAGCGCATTCATGAGGCCCGCGATGGAGCCGACGTCCTCGGGCCGGGCCTGGGGCACCTGCTGGAGGGCGGCCTGGGTGCGCTCACCCGCGGTCTTCATCGAGCTGGGCGGCTGCGTCGCCTTGGCGGCGGGCGGCGGCTGCGTCGG
>JBKGHK010001013.1:0-3011 GCA_046520375.1 Pyxidicoccus sp. 3LFB2 | reverse complement strand
CCTTCTGCCGCGCCGCGGAGGAGAAGGCGTGGGCCGCCGCCGCTCCGGCGACGCATTGGACGAATGCCCTGCTCCAGCCGCCTCCGCCGCACGTGGTGGACGTGCTGCTCGCCGGCAGCCAGGAGCCGCGAGTCGCGGACGCCTTCGCCACCGCGTTCATGGTTCCGGAGAACATCCTGAGCGCCTGCGCCACCCCGGACGCCGCCGCCGCCTTCGTCGCGCGCAACCGCTCCCAGGCCGCGCGGGAGACGCTCCCCGCCCCCGAGGCGCACGCGTGGCATCCCATTCCCGAGGACGTCGTGTCCAAGGGGGTCGAGGTCCGCTGAGCCGCTGGCAGCCGGTGACCGAGGCGGGCCTGTCGGCCTGCCCCGCTGCGTGTCACGGCACGCGGAAGCCGGACCGCGCCCCTCCTCCCGGGGCGCCCCGCTGCATGTCGATGCGTGAATCGGGACAGCGGTGAGCGGAGCGCGCGGCTATCTTCCGCGCCATGCGATTCGCCATCGTCGGTTCGGGTGGAGTGGGCGGGTACTACGGGGCGCGGCTGGTCCGTGCCGGGCATGAGGTGACGTTCCTCGCCCGGGGCGCGCACCTGGAAGCCATGCGCGAGCGCGGGCTGAGCATCCGCAGCGCCGAGGGGGACTTCACCGTCCCCGTGCGCGCCGAGGAGGACGCGGCCCGCGTGGGCCCCTCGGACGTCATCCTGCTCGCGGTGAAGAACTACGACGTCGCGTCGGTGCTGCCCACGGTGAAGACGCTGGCCGCCGCGTCGGACCGGCCGGCCCTGGGCGGCCCCACCGCCGCCATCGTCACCCTGCAGAATGGCGTGGACAGCCCCGGCGAAGTCTCCGCCGCCGTGGGCGAGGCCCCCGTCATCGGCGGCACCACGTACATCTCCACCGCCATCTCCGAGCCGGGCGTCATCTCGCAGACGGGGACGCTCCACCGCATCATCCTCGGTGAGGTGTTCGGCGACACGTCCCGCGTCTCGGCGCGTGTCCAGTCCCTGCGCGACACGCTGGCGGGCGCGGGCCTCAACGTGGAGGCGGTGGCGGACGCACGCGCGCCGCTCTGGGAGAAGCTCGCGTTCCTCGCCGCCATGTCCGGCTTCTGCACCGCCGCGCGCCTGCCGCTGGGGCCGCTGCGGCAGGCAGGGCCCGTCTTCCGCGAGCAGTTCCAGGAGGCCGCCGCCGAGGTGCTCCGCGTCGCCGCCGCCGAGGGCGTGAAGACCACCACCCGCCCCGAGGACGTGGCCCGCTTCATGGAGGGGCTGCAGGACACCATGCGCCCGTCGATGATGGTGGACCTGGAGGCTGGCAAGCCGCTGGAGGTGGAGTACCTGCAGGGCACGGTGTCCCGGCGAGGCCGGGCCCGAGGCGTGCCCACGCCGGTGATGAGCACGCTGTACTCGCTGCTGCTGCCGCATGCCCGGGGGCTGAGGACGTCATGACGTGCGTGTGCTGCCCGGAACCACACAGGAAGGCGCCAACGTCCACGCAATGAGCGGGCGGGATTGGCATATGTACGGGGCATGACCGAGCCGAAGTCGCGCCCTGCATCCAAGAACGACCTGCCCCCGCTGGTGGGCCGCGTGGCCTTCCTCGCCGTCGCCTCCGGGCTGACGCCGCTCATCCCGGTGCCCTTCCTGGACGACTACGCCCTGCGCCAGACGCGCGAGGGCATGGTCCGGCAGATTCTCCGGGAGCACGGCCTGCCCGCCCCCGACAAGGCGGTGGGGGTGCTCGCCGGCTCGCACGTGAGCACCTCGCTGGGCGGCCATGTGAAGAGCTTCCTCAAGGGCGTGCTGCTGTTCCCCGTGCAGAAGATCTTCCGGAAGGTCTTCTTCGTCCTCTGGGTGAAGGACTGCGTGGACATGGCCTCCATGTCCCTGCACCACGGCTTTTTGCTCACCCATGCGGCGGAGCGCGGAGACCTGACCGCGGACTTGCTGGCGGGTGACACGCCGAGGAAGGTGCATGACGCCATCGTCGCCGCGTGCGCGGAGGTGGACGCCCGCCCCATCAACCAGATTCTCCGCAGGCTCTTCGCCAGCAGCCGCGTGCTGATGGCCGAGGCCACCCGCGCCTTCTTCAGCCCGAAGAACAAGGAGCCCCGCACGCCCGAGGCGGAGGCCAGCGCCGAGGTGAAGTCGCTGACGGACCGGCTGCTCGCGGAGCTGTGGGAGGAGCGCGGCTACTTCATCGCCCTGCAGCAGGCCTACGACAAGCACCTGAAGGCCGGCCCGGCGGCGGGCACGTCAGGGCGTTGAGTCGGCGGTGGCCTGGGCCTCGCGGATGCGCCGGGAGAAGTCCGGCCGGCCATCCGCTGCCTGGGCCTTCGCGTTGATGAGGTGCCGGGCGCGCACCACCTCCAGCGGCGCGTCCTTCTCGATGAGGCCCAGCTCGTACGCCAGCGCGTCCGAGTACGCGGGCAGCAGCGTGCGGTGGTCATACGGCACGTCCACCGCGGCGACCTTCTCCACGTGGCGCACCAGGTTGGTGGTGCAGTTGCTGGAGAGCGTGTCGTAGAACTCCGGCTGCGCGTGCAGCGCGTTCATCCGCGCCACCATGTCCAGGAAGAAGGAGGCGATGCGCTCCTTCGACGCGTCCACCGGGTACAGGTACACGTCGTCCTTGCGGTGGTTGGAGCGCAGCTGGACGAGGTCCCTCTCGTCGCCCACCACGTAGATGAGCTCGAACTGGCGGAACAGGCCGCCCAGGGCGGAGAACGTCTCCCCCTTCTCGCGCCGCACCTCCACGGAGAAGACGACGTAGCGCCCGTCCGAGAAGCCGAAGCTCACCATGGTGTGCGCCGCGCCCCACACACCGGAGAACGGCTCCACGATGAACCACGCCCCCGTCAGCTCGCGGGTGTCGTACGTGGCCGTGTACCAGGCGGCGTCCCACTCGGAGGTGCTCCGGTAGCGGAAGTCGCGCACGTCGTGAATCGTCACGCGCGGGCCGTCCACGTCCGCCCGCGCCGCGCGCGCCAGGTCCGGCGCCCAGTCGCGCTGG
>JBKGHK010001012.1:0-3012 GCA_046520375.1 Pyxidicoccus sp. 3LFB2 | reverse complement strand
GGCCGTCCCCGCCCGGCGCCCGTCCGTCCCCGGCCCCCGCGCGCTTCGTCCCCACCTCCCCGGACAGCCCCGCGTGGCCTGGCTACCTGTACGGCCACGGGCGCGAGGGGGGCTTCGCCTCCTTGCGCCAGTGTCATCCACACGAGGAGAGAGAGCATGTCCCTGAAGCCCCGCCATGTCCCCGCGCTGCTGGCCGCGCTGGCCCTGCTGCAGAGCGCGTCCGCCACCGCCGCCGCCCCCCGGGTGCCCGAGGTGTTCCTCCCCGGCCTCGTCTCGCTGCCGGGGCAGGAGGAGTACCGCATCGCCTTCACCCCGGACGGGCGCACCGCCTTCTGGGGCGTGGGCGAGGAGCTGTTCCCCGTCTCGCGGCAGGCCACCATCGTCTACTCCGAGTGGCGCCACGGCCGCTGGAGCGAGCCGCGCGTGGCGCCCTTCTCGGGCGTGTACAGCGACATCGACCCGTTCATCTCCCCCGACGGCCAGCGCCTGTTCTTCTCCTCCATCCGCCCGGTGAATGGCGCGCCGCGCGCGGACGTGGAGCTGTGGGTGGTGGAGCGGCGGGGCGACGGCTGGAGCGAGCCGCGCCACCTGGGCGCCGCCGTCAACAGCACCTCGGACGAGCTGTACCCCAGCGTCGACGCGTGCGGCACGCTCTACTTCGGCTCGGACCGGCCGGACGGCTACGGCATCTGGGACATCTGGCGCGCCTTCCCCCGCCGGGACGGCACCTACGGCCCCGCGGAGAACCTGGGCCCGGCCATCAACACCGACACCCTGGACTTCAACCCCACGATTACGCCCGACGGCGACACGCTGCTGTTCGCCTCCATTGGCCGAGAGGACGGCTTCGGCTACGGCGACCTCTACGTGGCGGAGCGCGTCAGGGGCCGGTGGCGGCCCGCGCGCAACCTGGGCCCCCAGGTGAACACCTCCCAGGACGAGTACCACCCCTCCCTCTCACCGGATGGGCGCACCCTCTACTTCGTCCGACACGAGTACGAGCCCGAGTACCTGCCCGCGGACCTCTTCCACGTCCGGACGCGGGGCCTGCTGGGGCCCTCTCTCGTACAGGACGCGGTGGAAGCGGGGGCCGACGCCGACTCCGAGGAGTAGCAGGCCCCAAAAAAACACAGCGGGAAGCGCGCCCCCCGACGCACTTCCCGCCGTATGAGCCACCCTGAAGGGGCTCCAGGACTTCAAACTCCGGAAAAAAAAGCATTGGGAGCACGCCCCCTCGACGTGCTCCCAATGACCACGCGCCCCCACTCTGGGGCGCCCCCTCCCCCGTTTGAAGCCAGCCCCCCCGGGCCGACTTCCCCCCTCCCTCAGACGCTGAGCGTCCGAAACCTTGAGTGCCGTCAATCACCCGGCCCTCCGCGACCACCTCTCAGACGCTCTGCGTCTGAACCCTTGGGCCCCGAGGCTCTGCCCCGTTGCCCCCACCCTTCAAAAATAAATACGCACGACGCCCGGAATCTTGAGTGCGGCCTTATTTATTTTTTCGGACCCCACAGCGGAACACACCCGCCGACGCGGGCGCCCCCGCTCAGCCGGTGGCCTGCGCCTCGTGCGCCACGTGGACGGGCGCATCCGCCAGCCGCCGCACCAGTCGCCGGCGCACCACTTCGACGTGCTCCCGGAAGAAGTAGAGATTCTCTGAATACGAGAGCGGCATGGGGATGCGGTTCACCTCGCGCTCGGCCTCATCCAGCCGGCGCAGCATGTCCGTCAGCATCTCCCGGCCCGGGTTCTCATCGAGCTGGAGCTCGATTTCCTTCAGGCGCGCGTACCAGCGGAAGATGCGCGAGCGCACCCGCCAGAGGAACAGCGCCGGCACGGCGCGCATCAGCGGCACCAGCACGGCGATGATGGGGACGAGCATCACCCACAGCCGGTCCACCAGGTTGGCGGCCCAGAAGGGCAGGTAGCGCTGGAGCAGGGGGATGCCGGACTCGTAGTAGCGGCGGGCCTCGCTGCTGAGCGAGAAGCCCGTCTCCATGGGCGCCGGGAACTCGCCATTCTTGTCCAGCATGCCGGCCTTGCCGTGGACCTCGCTGGCGGCGCGCAAGAGCAGGTACGCGAGCGCGGGGTGCAGCGAGTCCCTCGCCACGAGGTTCGCGGTGGGCGAGACGAGCGCCACGTCCTGCGCCGGGACGTCCGCCGCCAAATCGAACACGCCGCGCGGCAGCACGTGCCGGGAGAGGTAGGTGTACCGGCGGGCATAGGCCTCCGCGCGGGAGAAGCTGAGCAGGCGGATGCCGGGCACCGCCGCGAGCTTGTGGATGGCCGGCGAGTCCGCGGTGGACACGAGGAACACCGCGTCGAGCTTGCCCTGCTTGAGCTGTTCAATGGACTCTTCGCGGCCGAGCGCCAGCAGCTCCGTGGGCGCCTCGTCTACCTTGTTGGCCTTCAGCATCGTCAGGGCCAGCGAGCGCGTCCCGCTCTCCTCCGGCCCCACGGAGATGCGCCGGCCGCGCAAGTCGCGCACGTCTTCAATGGGCTCGCCCCGGTAGAAGACCCACAGCGGCACATAGGACAGGGCGCCCAGGGAGACGACGCTCGTGGCGGCCTCCGCGCTGACGGCGCCGCTCTGGACGAAGGCCACGTCGACGCCGGAGTTCTCGTCGGCGAGCAGGTTGATGCTGGTGACGGAGCCGTTCGTCGGGCGCACCTCCAGGGTGATGCCGTCCCTGGCGAGAATCTCCTTGTACTTGCGCGCGAAGTACCGGAAGCCGCCTTCGTCCTGGGGCGTCGCGATGACGAGCGTCTTCGGCGGCGCCGGCTTGACGAAGTAGAACGTCACGGCGAACGCGAGGCCGACGAGGGCAATCGCCGGGCCGAGGGTGAGCCACAAGTCCCGCCGCAGCGTGCGCCGCAGCTGGGCCTTCAGCAGTTCCGTCTTCTTCATGGTGGCGCGGAGTATAGACGCCGCCCGCGCGCCGCCGCCGTGCCAGGTCGCCTGGAGCCCTGGCGGCGGGCCGGACACCCGCCGCCAGGAACCGACCTCCCGGG
>JBKGHK010001011.1:0-3018 GCA_046520375.1 Pyxidicoccus sp. 3LFB2 | reverse complement strand
CCAGCTCGATGCGGAAGCCGCGCAGCTTCACCTGGAAGTCGGTGCGGCCCAGGTACTCCAGCGTGCCGTCCGGCAGCCACTTCGCCAGGTCGCCCGTGCGGTACAGCCGCGCGCCCGGCTCGGCGCTGAAGGGGTCCGGGAGGAAGCGCTCGGCGGTCAGCTGGGGCCGGCGCCAGTAGCCACGGCCCACCTGCACGCCACCGATGAAGAGCTCTCCGGGCACGCCGGGGGCACCGGCTGGCCATGGCGGTCCAGCAGGTGGATGCGGGTGTTGGCCACGGGGCGGCCAATGGGCACGCTCCGCCGCTCATCGCCCCGGGGGCACTCCCAGAAGGTGACGTCCACCGCGGCCTCGGTGGGGCCATAGAGGTTGTGCACCTCCGCCACCGGCAGGCGCGCGTGCGCCTTGTGCACCAGGTCCGCGGGCAGGGCTTCGCCGCTGCACACCACGCGGCGCAGGCCGGTCAGCGCCTCCAGCCCCGGCTCCTCCACGAAGGCCCGGAGCATCGAGGGCACGAAGTGCACCGTGGTGACGCGCTCCCGCGCCATGACGCGCACCAGGTAGGCCGGGTCCTGGTGCCCACCCGGACGGGCCACCACCAGCCGCGCGCCCGTCATCAGCGGCCAGAAGAACTCCCAGACGGAGACGTCGAAGCTGAACGGCGTCTTCTGCAGCACCGTGTCCGCCGGGGTGAGGCCGTACTGCTGCTGCATCCACAGCAGGCGGTTGACGACGCCCGCGTGCGCGTTCATGGCCCCCTTGGGGCGGCCGGTGCTGCCGGAGGTGAAGATGACGTAGGCCAGGGCCTCGGGGCCCGCCAGCGGGGCCGGGCGGGACTCCGGCTGGCGCGCCACGGTGTCCCACTCGGAGTCCAGGCACATCACCCGGGCGGAGTGCGGCGGCAGCACGTCCCGCAGGTGCTCCTGGAGGAGGATGACGGGGGCGGCGGTGTCCTCGAGCATCCACGCCAGCCGCTCGCGCGGGTAGGCGGGGTCCATGGGGACGTAGGCGGCGCCGGACTTGAGGACGCCGAACAGCGCGACCACCATCTCCAGCGAGCGCTCCAGGCAGACGCCGACGAGCGACTCGGGGCCCACGCCCAGCGAGCGCAGGTGGTGCGCGAGCTGGTTGGCGCGCGAGTCGAGCTGGGCGTAGGTGAGCTGCCGGCCCTCGAAGTCCAGGGCGACGGCGTCGGGGGTGAGGGCGGCCTGGGCCTCGAACAGCTGGTGGATGCACACGTCGCGCGCGTACGCCACGCGGGTGTCATTCCACTCCACCAGCACCTGCTGGCGCTCCTGCTCCGACAGCAGGGACACGGAAGACAGGAGGGCCTCGGGCCGCTCCAGCATCGTCTCCAGGGCCGTCAGCCAGTGCCGCAGCAGCCGGTCCACGGTGGCGGGCGGGAAGCGGGCCTCATCGAACGTGAGGCGCAGCTCCATCCGCGCGCCGGGCGACACGAGGGCCACGAGGGGCAGGTCCGGCTGCTCGGTGGTGGTGAAGTCGCGGATGTCGTACTGGCCCCCGCTGGTGCGGACGGCCTCGTCCACGGGGTAGTTCTCGAAGACGTAGAGGCTCTCGAACAGGCGCGAGCCGCGCGGCACGTCGCTCCACGTCTGGGCGAGCGCCAGCGGCGTGTGCTCGTACTGGCGCAGCTCGAGCATGCGCGCGTGGAGGTCCGCCAGCCACTGCTGCACGGGCACCCGGGGCTCGACCTGGATGCGCACGGGCAGGGTGTTGATGAACATGCCCACCATGTGCTCGATGCCGGGCACCTCGGCGCCGCGTCCGGAGACGGTGGCGCCGAAGAGGACGTCGGGCTCTCCGGCATGGTGGGAGAGCATCAGCGCCCAGGCGCCCTGCAGCACCGTGTTGGCGGTGAGCTGACGCTGCCGGACGAAGGCCTGGAGCGCGCGGGTGCGCTCCGCGCTCAGGTGGAGGGCCTGGCTGCCCTTGCGAGCCCGGGCCCCGTCCTGGCGCGAAGGCAGCGCGCCCGGCAGCGGGGTGGGCGAGGAGAAGCCGCTCAGGCCCTTGCGCCAGTACTCCCGGGTGCGCTCCTCGGACTGCTGGCGCAGCCAGGCGATGAAGTCGCGGAAGGCGGGCGCCTGCGCCAGCGAGGGCTGGCGGCCACGGACGGCGGCGTCGTAGGTGGTGAACAGCTCCTTGAAGAGGATGCCGAGGCTCCACCCGTCCAGCAGCAGGTGGTGCGAGCTCCACAGCACGCGGTACGCGCCGTCCACCAGCCGTATCACGGTCAGCCGCATCAGCGGCGCCTGGCCCAGGTCGAAGCCGCGCTCGCGGTCCGCGGCCATCAGCGCGTCGAAGCGGCCCTGCTGCTCGGACGCGGGCAGCTCGCTCCAGTCGAGCTCCTCCCACGGCAGCACCGCGTGCGGGCTCACCCGCTGCAGGGGCTGCTCCAGCCCGTCCCAGGCGAAGGACGTCCGCAGGATGGCGTGCCGCTCCACCACCGTCGTCCACGCGAGGCGGAAGGCGGCCAGGTCGACGCCCGCGCCGAACGTCCACGCGCACTGCGTGACGTAGACGCCGGAGCCGGGCGCCAGCAGGGACTCGAACAGCATGCCGTGCTGCAGGGGCGACAGCGGGTAGAGGTCCTCCACGGGCGTGCCCGTGGGCAGCACGTGCTCCAGCGCCGCCTGCGACAGGCGGGCGAGGGGGAAGTCCGCGGGCGTGTAGCGGCGCGCGTCCGCCGTCGTGCGGCCGTCAATCAGCGCGCGCAGGGAGGCGAGCATGTCGCGGGCCAGCCCCTCCAGGGTGGCGCGCTCGTGCAGGTGCTCGCTGTAGGTGAGGGACAGGTGCAGCTTCCCGTCGCTGACGCGTCCGCCGACATCCAGCAGGTGCGAGCGCGGGTCGCCGGCGTCGCGCGCGGCGCCGGACGACTCCCTGGCGAAGGCGAAGGCGGTGGAGGCGGCGGCCGACGCGTCGAGCTGGCCGAGGTAGTTGAAGGAGACCTGGGCCTGGGGCAGCGCGCGCAGGCGCGAAGCCGCGTCCTCCGCGCCCAG
>JBKGHK010001010.1:0-3019 GCA_046520375.1 Pyxidicoccus sp. 3LFB2 | reverse complement strand
CCCCGCGGGCGGCGGTAGGCGCGCAGCCACACCCGGCGCCCGGCGCCCAGCGGCGGGCCGACGAGGCAGTCCTCCAGCACCTCCTTCATGGGCTCGCTGATGTCGAAGGCGTGGGGCTGCCAGCCCCGGTAGCGACGGAGCGCGTCAGCCGCGTCATAGCGCTTCAAATCCCTGAGGCTGTGGCTGAGGCAGCACGCGAGCTGGACCTCCTCCGTCACCTGGCCCTTGCGCAGCTCGTGGGGCCCCCCGCCCATCAGTTTGGTGTAGGGCCCGTCAGCGGGCGTGGGGAAGGCCCCGGCGATGAGGGGGCGGTGGGCCGTGGGCACGGCCAGGGCATTGCCCACGGCCAGGCCCATGAGGGCCCCCCGCCTTCGCTGGGCGAGGAGGGGATCAGGCCCCTTGAGGGCTTGTCGGCGGTTGGGCGGCATTCGACGGGTGGACACTGTAGCAGTGCCGGGTGCGAGCATGCTTGCCCGCTCGGGAACCCTCTTCTAGAAACGGCGACCTATGACCGAGATTGTCCATATCGTGGCGCGTGAAGTGCTCGACTCCCGCGGCAACCCCACCGTGGAGGCCGAGGTCCTCTTGGCGGGCGGTTCCCGGGGCCGTGCGGCGGTGCCGTCCGGGGCCTCCACCGGTGAGCACGAGGCCATCGAGCTGCGCGACGGCGACAAGGGGCGCTACCTGGGCAAGGGTGTGCGCAAGGCCGTGCAGAACGTCACCGACACGCTGGCCCCGGCCCTGGTGGGCCTGGACGCGGCGGACCAGTTCGCCGTCGACCAGAAGATGCTGGAGCTCGACGGCACGCCCACCAAGGGCAAGCTGGGCGCCAACGCCATCCTCGCGGTGTCCATGGCCTGTGCCCGCGCGGCGGCGGATGCGCACGGCCTGCCCCTGTACAAGTACGTGGGCGGCGCGCAGGCGCGCACCCTGCCGGTGCCGCTGATGAACATCCTCAACGGCGGCGCGCACGCGGACACCCGCGTGGACGTGCAGGAGTTCATGGTGGTGCCCGCGGGCGCCACCACGTTCGCGGAAGGGCTGCGCTGGGGCGCGGAGGTGTTCCACGCGCTGAAGAAGATTCTCAAGGGCCGCAAGCTGGCCACGGGCGTGGGCGACGAGGGCGGCTACGCCCCGGACCTGCCGGCCAACGAGGAGGCCCTGAAGCTCATCATGGAGGCCATCGACCAGGCGGGCTTCAAGGCCGGCGAGCAGCTGTTCCTCGCGCTGGACGTGGCGGCCAGCGAGTTCTTCGACAAGGGCTCGAAGAAGTACCGGCTCAAGGGCGAGGGCAAGGAGTTCGACTCGTCCGGGCTGCTCGACTACTACCGCGGCCTGTCCGAGCGCTACCCCATCATCTCCATCGAAGACGGCATGGCGGAGGATGACTGGGAGGGCTGGAAGAAGATCACCGACGCGCTGGGCAACAAGATGCAGCTCGTGGGAGACGACCTCTTCGTCACCAACGTGGAGCGGCTGGGCCGGGGCATCGAGACGGGCACCGCCAACTCCATCCTGGTGAAGGTGAACCAGATTGGCTCGCTGACGGAGACGTTCGACGCCGTGCGCATGGCGCACAAGGCGGGCTACACGTCGGTGATGAGCCACCGCTCCGGCGAGACGGAGGACACCACCATCGCCGACCTGGCCGTGGCGCTGGACTGCGGGCAGATCAAGACGGGCTCGGCGTCGCGCTCGGACCGCATCGCCAAGTACAACCAGCTGCTGCGCATCGAGCAGGAGCTGGGCGCGGCCGCCCGCTACGCCGGCCGGTCGGTCTTCCGCTCCCTGGCGCAGAAGAAGTAAGCCCGTGAGCGCCAAGCAACCTCGCATCCTCGTCTCCAACGACGACGGCTACTTCTCCGAGGGCCTCAAGGCCCTCGTGGAGGCCGTCGGTCCGCTGGGCGAGGTGTGGGTGGTGGCACCGGACCGCGAGCAGAGCGCGACCTCCCATGCCATCTCCCTGCACCGGCCGCTGCGCATCAAGGAGGTGCGCGAGCGGTGGTTCTCCGTCGACGGGACGCCCGCGGACAGCGCTTATCTGGCGATCAACCACCTCATGAAGGATGATCGCCCGACTCTCATGGTCTCCGGCATCAACCACGGCCCCAACCTGGCGGAAGACGTCATGTACTCCGGTACGGTGGCGGCGGCGATGGAGGGAGCCCTGCTCGGGATTCCCGCCATCGCCTTCAGCCTCGTGGCCCGGGGGACGTTCGACTTCGGGCCGGCGGCGCGCTTCGCTCGCTCGCTGGTGGCCAGCGCGCTGGCCCGGCCGCTGCCGCCGAGGATGCTCCTCAACGTGAACATCCCCGGTGGGGTGGAGCCGGACGGCTATGTGGTGACGCGCCAGGGCCGACACACCTACGGGTACTCCGTGGTGGAGAAGGAGGACCCTCGGGGCCGCAAGTACTACTGGATTGGCGGCAGCGAGTACCAGCACGAGGATATTCCGGGCAGTGACTGCAACGCGGTGCACCTGGACAAGCGCATCTCGGTGACGCCGCTGCACTTCGAGCTGACGGACCATGGGCGCCTCGCGGACCTCTCGGGGTGGCGGCTGGACGGGTTCGACCGGCACGAACCGGATGGTGCCTAGCGTTGAGGCCGTCCGTGTCCAGCCGAGCGGGTGGGGCGCTCCGGGTGCTGCTCGTGGCCGTGCTGTTCGCCGGCTGCGTGGGCCCCCGGGCCGCCGCGCCCGGTCCGGACCTGGGACTGGACACGGCGGAGGAGCCCCAGGCTTCCGCCGTCGTCCCGGTGGCGGCGCCGTCCCCGGGGAAGCGGAGTGCGCTGCCCTTCGCCCTGCGGGGCGCGCACCCGGAGCCGGAGCTGGTGACGGTGCGTCACCGCGTGGCGGCGGGCGAGACGATGTACCGCATCGCGAAGACGTACGGCCTGTCGGTGGAGGAGCTGGGCTCCGCCAATGGCATCAAGGCACCGTGGACGCTGGTGGTGGGGCAGGAGCTGACGGTTCCGGGCGTGGAGCGGCGGGCGTCGGAGGAGGCGCCCGAGGCGCTGG
>JBKGHK010000100.1:0-20667 GCA_046520375.1 Pyxidicoccus sp. 3LFB2 | reverse complement strand
CATGCGCTGGGCAGGGTGGCAAGGGCAGCGGCGGTGACGTGGCGGCAGCTTCGCTGGCGGGCTGCTGCGCTACCGGCGCTACGACGTGGCGCCACTCATCGAGGCCAGCAACGCGGGCCGGCTGCGCGCGGCGCTGGCCGAGTCCCCTTCCGTGGATGTGTGGCGGCTGGCGGTGCCCCGCGTGTCCATGGCGTATGCCTTCACGGGTGAGAGTGCGTCCACGCGGGTGCTGATTGCCCAGGTGGAGGCTCGGCTGGAGGAGGCGGGACGGCGGGCCTTCGTGGCGCGCTCGGACGCGCTGGGGCAGGTGATTGAAGACGGCCTGGGAGGCGGCGACTTCCGCGCGTTCTCCGAGGCGGTGAAGGCGCAGCACGAGTTGTTGCTGGAGCTGGGCCCGCTGGAGACGGAGGCCATGCGGCGGGTGCTCGCGCTGGCGGCGGCCTACGGCTGCGCGGGGAAGCTGTCCGGCGCGGGCGGCGGGGACGGGTGCATCCTCTTCGCGCCGGATGCGCAGAAGCGGACGGAGCTGTGCAAGGGCCTGGAGTCGCGCGGCTTCCACACGCTGCCCCTGGACGCGGAGCCCGGCGTGCGCGGTGAGGCGCAGGTGGATGCCCGCCTGCGCAACTGGGTGGACGCGCTGAGCTGAACGCGGGGCGGAGCACTCGCTCCCCGCCCCGCGCCACCGCTGCTTCAGGGGCTACAGGCTCCGAACAACGGGGGACTGGTGCAGCCGGCGTCTCCACACCGCGTCCAGCGTGCACACCGCTGGGCCTCGAACTCGCCGAAGGCCCGCACGCTCGTGGTGCGCCGCCCCTCGCTCTCAGTCACGACGCACATCTCGTAGTCGGTGATGGGGGTGTTCGGCACCTCGTAGACCTGCTCGCCGGGTGCCAGCATGCCGCTGCTGGCCGCGCAGCTCAGGGCATTCGCCGCGGACGTCGCCCGGACCTGCACCTCGCGGAGGCCGCACAGGTTGGCGTCCTGGACGCCCACGGTGAAGAGGCTCCCGGCGGGGTCGCAGGTGAGGGCCGCCACCGACTGGCAGCTGCCGCTCACGCAGACGGCGTTCGCGTTGCACACCTGGCTCCCGGAGGAGTTGCAGCACGCCTCCCCGACGTCACCGCAGTTGCGGCAGCGCTCTCCCTCCGACTCCATCAGGCACATCAGGGTGCCATTGCAGCTGGTGGTGGCGCCGTTGACACAGCAGGCCGCTCCGTCGCCGCCACACGGCACGCAGGAGCCACTGCTGCAGACCAGGCCGGGGTCGCAGATGGGCGCCTCCGTCCGGCACGCATTGGCACCACCGCCGCCGCCTCCCTGGCAGCCGTCGCAGCCCGCCAGGATGACCATGCACAACATCAGGAACCCCCGCAGGGGTGATTTCGTATTCACGTTGAGAGTCCTTGCTCGAAGAGGGGTAGGCAGGCCGGCCGGAGCGCGGCTCATGGGCTCAGCACCAGGTGCACGCGCTGGCCCTGTCCATTCACCGCGCGGACCAGGACCCTGAAGTCGTCGGAGAGCGAGAGGGCCTCCTGCGTCCGGAACCCGGCCTTGGCCAGCTCCAGGGGCAGCAGCTTGTCGAGCAGCACGGCGCTCTTGCCGTCCGGCGTCGTCATGAAGGCCGTCTGCGTCTTCCCATCCAACGAGGTGGCGGTGCCGACGACCCAGCCGCCGTCGTTGATGGCCGTGGCGCGGGCGGACGCCATGCCCTCCGGAAGCGGAAGCCACTGCAGCCCCTTCTCCTCGGACCACCGGAAGGGCCGCAGCACCTTGTCCTGGGTGAGGGCGACGCCCAGGAGCATGCCCACGTCATTGAGGGCCGTGACTTCGGACTCCACGTCCACCAGCGGCTTGACGTCCTTTCCATAGACATGCACCGCCCGGTTGCCCTGCTCCGTCTTGACGGTGGCGGCCACCTGTCCCCGCGAGTTGAAGATGACGCGGCTGGGGTACAGCCCCGCCAGGCCGGGGTGCTTCGCCGGCCCCACCTCGTCGACGCGGTAGATGGACGTCTCGTCCTGCGGGTCCTTCACCAGCAGCGTGCCGTGCGCGTTGGCGGCCAGGGCCTCCCAGCCGTCGAGCCGCAGCTCCGCTCCGGACTTCACCTGGGCCGCCTGCAGCCGGAACGCGCTGGGGCCCTTGTCCGTATAGGCCGTGCCGAACACGTCGCCCGTGCCCTGGACGCCCTTCACCTGCACCCACTTCGCGCCGAGCACCTCGTGCAGCCAGTACACCTCGGACTGCGGCGTGATGAGCGCGTCGGTCCCGTAGCCTTCCGCCGAGGCCACCACGGCGCCTCCATTCATTACCCACCGGGGAAGGAAGTTCGCCGCGAGGAGGTGCCACCTGGGGAAGACGAAAGGCACGGTGACGCACTTGCTGAGGGCCACCTTCACGCTCTGCCGCACGCCGCCAGAGGCCGCGTAGATGACGGTGGGACCGCTCCACCCGGCGGGCAACCGGACGGTGAAGCGCGCCGTGGACCCGGCCTCGGGCACGCGCACCGGGAGCACACCCACCCGCGCGTCCACGCTCATCAGGTCCACCAGGATGCCGCCCGTGGGCGCGGGGCTGCTGAGCCGCACCTCGCCCGACAGCTCCGTGGGGGCCGGGGACGGGCAGCGATTGGTCGGCGTCGTGAGCCGCACCGAGGCGAGCCGGGGACGCGGCACGCCCGCGAAGGCGATGAACTGGCGGAGGTAGACCTCTTCCGTCCAGCCGATGTGGACCCAGACGTCCGTGTAGCCGTCCACCCAGACGCGCGTGCCGGGCTCCAGGACGAGCTCGACGTTGTGGGGGCAGGCGGCGTGGTTGCAATACGGGTCATCGGCTCCGCGCACCTGCCGGGCCCGGGCCTTCAGCGTGCCCCTCACGCGCGTCACGCTGTTGGCATCACCCAGGTAGTAGGGGTGCGGCAGGGCGTCGTTGAAGGTCCAGGTGATGACGTTGCCCGAGCGCGAGCCGTACAGGTGCAGCACCAGGTCCGAGTCGATGCCGAACTGGCGCGCCGGGACATTGAAGTTGAACGTGTTGGCCGCCTTGGGCAGGAGCCAGTAGCCCGTGGAGTAGTCATTGCCACGCACGTGGATGCGCGCGGCGTTGAGGCGGATGTTCGTTCCGCGCCACACGTCATCCACGACGTCGGCGTGCGCGGTGCCCGCCAGCAGGAAGCCGAGCAGGGCGAGGGAGCAGAGCCCGTTGAGACTGCGTTTCATGAGGACCTCGACTGCGATGGGTGGAAGGAAGGGAAGCAAGAGAGGTCAGCCGTCCCGGCGGGCCGAGGCCTGGGCCATCATCGCCAGCACCCGGGCGCGAGTAGCGGGCTGCTGACCCGGGCGGAGCGAGAGTGCCTGCAGCATCTGCACGACGGGCGCGCTGCCATCCAGCCGGTGCGAGAGGACGTTGAGCAGGGTGGCCTCGGCGCCAGGCGCGAGCCGTCCCGCGACGACCCAGGCGCGCAGGCGCTCCAGCTCCGGTATTCCAAGGGCGCGCGCGTCGAGCGCGTCGAGCAGCGCGGACTGGACGGCGCGCTCACGCTCCGTCTCCAGCGCGTCCAGCAGCATGCGGGTGGCCACCTCCTGGGGCGAGCGGCGCAGGGCCTCGGCGGCGGCGGCGCGCACGTCCGCCTCCTCCGCGCGAAGGTGCGGGACGGTCAGCTCCAGCACGCGCTCCGTGCCGGTGTTGCCCAGGGCGCGCAGGGAGTGCAGCCGCGCCTCGGCGCTCTCCGCCCGCGCGAGCGAGTCCTCCAGCAGGCCCAGGTACTCCGTTACCTCCGGAGCGCCCGGGGGCAGGTGGGACACGAGGGCGCCCAGCGCATAGGAGGACGCGCGCTCGCTGCTGGTGTCTCCGGACGCGCGGGCCCGGGCATGCAGCTCCGCCAGCATCCGGCCCGTCTCCGGCTCGGGGCTCTCCAGGAAGCCCGCGCGCTGCACCATCAGCGCATGCGCGGCCGGGTGCTCGCGGGCCTCGGGGGACTGAATCAGCTCCCGCATCGTGGCCTGCGCCTGCGCATGGCCGGCCCCCGCCAGCAGGTCGAGCATCAGCTCGCGCAGCGCGGGGCGCGCGTCCTTGCGCTGGAACACGCGGGCCAGCTCGTGGGCCCGCTCGGGTGCCAGCTTGAGCGCGGCGATGGCCCTCCGGGCGAAGCGGCCTGGCTCGGGAATCGCGTCGGGGTCTCCGGCGGCGGCGAGGACTTCGAGCGCCTCGTCCACCGTCATGCCATCGGCCTGGCTGTTGAGCAGGGCCAGCTCCGGGTCCCCCTCGAAGGCAATCTGCGACGGCGTGCGGACGATGGGCTTGTCCTCGGCCTGCGTGGGGAGCGGCTTCTGCTCGCGCGTGGAGAACGTCACGCGCAGGCGCATCCGCCTCGACAGCAGGGGCCTGCCGTCGGTGCGCGTGGCCTCCAGGCTCTCATCATGGGACACGGCGGCCAGGTGGCCGTCCGGAGCGCGCTCGAAGTGGGTGAGCGAGCTGAGCGTCTGCTGGAAGGCCTTCACCGGCCCGGCGGCCCGCAGGCTCTGGTAGCGCGCGCGGCGGCGCGTCAGCCGCGAGGCCTCGTCACCTTCGAAGCGGAAGTGCGCTTCGACTTCGCCCGTCTGCGTGGACTCCACGGCGTGCCACTCGGCGGCGTCACGCAGCTCGGTGGGGAAGAGCTCCGCGGCCAGCGTCTGTGCCAGCTGCCGGAACATGGGCGGCTCGGCCTCGGAGAAGCGGGCGGCCAGGAGCGCCCCCCGGGCGTCCAGCTCCAGCCAGGCGGAAGCGGACGCGGGAAGCTGGGCCTGCACGGACGCGGCATCCGGGAACAGGGCCTGGCCCGAGACGGTGGCCTCGTGCCTGTCCAACTGCTTCAAGCCCAGGCGCAGCCGGGTGCCCGTGGCACGGACCTCGATGGCCTGGAGCGTCAGCTCTCCGTCCAGGTGCAGCGTGCCGGTGAGCGCCGAGTCCTCGCCGCCGGTGGGCACCGGAAGCTCCACGCGCTGCAGGTCATCCCAGACGAAGCGGTACGTGCGCTCCTCACCGGGCGTCCACCGGGTGAGCGGCAGCCGGGAGGCGCGCTCGGCGAAGACCTCGGTGACGGCCCCGGGCAGGGAGGGGCGGTAGACGTTCCAGGCGAGCAGTGCGCCCGCGAGCAGCAGGGTGACCAGCGCGGCCGGAAGGAGGGCAAGCCTCGAGCGAGACATGAAGGACTCCGGAAACGATTGAGGGAAGGAGCCACCGCGGGCGGCATGCACACCGCGGTGGCGAGAAGGGGCCCGGGGCCCGCGCGAGAGGCGGGCCTCGGGCGGTGTGGCTAGAAGAGGCGGGTGAGCGGCAGGCTCTTCGACTCGTTGTAGAGGTTCACGTTGCCGCCGAAGCCGGTCCAACTGAAGATGGCGACCTCGAAGGGGAACGGGCCCACCTCTCCGAAGAGCGCGATGCGCCCGTCCAGGAACCGCATCTGGATGTCGAGCCGCGACGAGAGGCGGAGGAAGAGGGTGTTCGGGTCCGTCGGGTGCGACGGCGAGCTCAGGTAGATGCCGATGTCGCCATAGAGCGGCACATTCACGCGGGCGATGATGACCGTGCCCCGCACGCCGACCTGGAGGCCGGGCACGCCGATGCCCACGGAGGCGAAGCCGCCGACGGAGGCGAACGGGGTGATGGTGCCGAACAGGTCCAGCCCCAGCAGGTCCTCCGCGCAGTTGCGGGTGATGGCCCCGCCGATGGTCATCTTCACGCCCGCTTCGGCGGTGATGCCGCCCTGCACGGTGACGGGGATGAACCACACCATGAAGGTGGCGGAGGCCCGGGCCGCGTCGCTCTTGAAGAAGGGCTTCGCCTCGGCGAACGTGATGCGCAGCGGGTAGTTCTGGTCGTGGGTGTAGACGGTGAGCCCGAGGACGCGCGCGCCCAGCTTGAGGCGGATGCCGTTGCCCTCCGTGCCGGCCTCGCCGTTGACGTGGGCCACCTCGAAGGGCGTGGGGCTGAAGACGTTGGCGTACGCGTTGAACTCGCCGTAGAGCCGCGCGTTGGTGTCACACCAGGCGCCCAGCATCTTCGCGGTGCCGGCCTGCGTGACTTCCCAGCCCGCCACGTAGTCGTAGCCGCCACCGAACGTCGCGTCGCCACCGTAGCTGCTGTCGCTGGACTCGCCGCCGTGCCGCACCGCGCCCGTGCTCGGGTCCGTCAGCAGGCCCAGGTTCCGGATGTGCAGGCCGTAGGTGGCCAGGTACTGCGAGAGCAGCGTCGGGCTGAGCGTGTAGTCCTTCTGCTCCAGGCCCTTGACCTTCAGCAGGTCCGCGTTGCGCACGAAGCTCTTCTCGCTGAAGTCATTGCCGGTGAGGAAGAGGCAGGCCTGCAGGTCCGCCTCGCGGCGGGGCGCCATCGCCTCCTCCACCATCTTCACGTACCGGCGCGGGCTCCAGTCACAGGTCGTCAGCTTCGTGCTGTCGAGGCAGCCCTGCTTCTGCGCGTTGACGAGCGCGGACTCGAGCGCCTTGTCGAGGCTGTAGAGCTGCTCGGCGGCGCGCTTGTCGAGCCCCGCCGTGGAGTGCTCCCGGGCCTTGAAGAGCTTCGCGTTCTGGGCCCACTCGCTGTAGACGGCCTCGCGCTGGCGCAGCAGGGCGTCGAAGGACTCCTGCTCCAGCTGGAGCTGGTTGAGCACGTCGTCCGGGGTGTTGGCCAGCGCCTTGGCCTGGGCCTGGTGCCACTCGTCGGACGGGACGGCCCACTGGCGCGCGGTGGCGTTGTTGGCCAGCTTGGCGGCCTCGGAGGTGAAGACGTAGCCGCTGGTGCCGGTGGGATAGAGGCCCGGCGTGAAGCGGAAGTACGCGTTCTTCGCCACGGCCTTCCCGTCCCAGACGGGGGCCAGCTTCGACTGGTCTCGCGCGTAGAGGGTGCGGTAGGCGATGCCCTCCTTGCCGTACGCGGCGGCGAGGGCCGCTCGGGCGTCGTCCCCGTACCTGCCCGCGCGCAGCTCGAAGCGGCTGAAGTCGTAGTACTTCTCGTGGACGAACTCCTGGCAGGAGGTGAGCTGGGTGCCGTTGTTGTCCCAGGCGTGGAGTTGCTCCTGGTACGCCTTCTCGGCCTCGGTCAGGTTCTCCAGGTTCTTGCGGTAGAGCACCTGGCCCTTGAGCACCTGGCCCGCGAGCGTCTGGTTCATGCCCTCGAAGCGCGTGTCCTTCGGCTGGTGCGTCTCGAAGGCCACCGTGGCCGGGGCCCCGCCCATCTCCTTGGGCAGCACGGCAACGCGCTTGGGAGCGACCTCCCAGCGCGACTTCCACTCCGCCTCCACGAGCCCCTGGCAATAGGCATCGTAGGACTGGCCACAGCTGCTCGCGCGGTAGTCGACGTTCGCGCACTGGTCCAGCACGGGCTTGGGGCAGGTTTGCGCGAAGCCCGCGGGCGCGGCGAGCACCGTGACGGAAAGCCCCGCCCAGCGCAGCTGGCGCATGTGTCTTCCGAATTTCATGTGACGCATCCTCTCGAGTTGAGTGAGGGACCGGCACGAGGCGCGGTCCTGCCCGGGCCTTGAGCAGGGCGCGTGCCACGGCGTTTCAACCCGTGTCTCAGAGGAGGACTTCGAAGGACGCGAGGACGCGGGAGCTACACGGAGCCGCGATGTGTTGCTCCCGGAGCCACAGGCGCGTCGGGCGGAGCGGTCAGTCGCTCGTGAGCGCTGAAGAAGGCAGCAGCTCCGGTGGAATGGGGTGCGTGGCGTCTTCGGTCTGCCAGACGACGCTGGTGACCCACCAGCGCTGGCCATCGAAGTAGAGCTGGAGGTAGTTGACGCCTCGCGAGCGCGCGACTCCGTCCGCGGACCACGCCTCGTAGGAGGACTCGACGTGCGCGATGTTTCCGTAGCGGCGCACGATGCGGTGGAGCTCTCGCTCCCGGAAGCCCGCGCGCATCAGGGGCTCCGTCGCGTCCACGAAGCCCTGGTGGTCATGGATGGCCAATTGCTGGCCTATCGCCACGAAGTGGATCCAAGGGCTGTAGAGTGTCCTGTCACGGGCCCACTGCCGAGGCGCCTCTGGAGCGATGTTGACCACCTCGTAGAAGGCTCGCATCACTCCGTCGACGGACTCGACGTCTTCCGGACGGGCGGCGACCGTTCCGACAGGAACGGAGGCGTCCCTGGCTGGCGCGTGGGTGCACGCGGCCAGGGAGAGAAGCAGGCTGGGAATGGCGGTTCGCATGTCCGCACCATGAGCGGGCGGACAGGTGCGCCGCTACCAGGATTTTGCTCGCATCGTCGAGGCGGCGTCGCCGCGAAGCCGGGACGGACTCGCGGCGCTGGCTCCCGGGGGCGTCAGAACTTCTGGACGGAGCCTTCCAGGGAGCCGAACCCGCGAGCCTCCCGCAGACTGGAAGCGTCGGATGGCGTCGCGAGGTCCGTCGTCAGCGGGCTCGCCTTGCTGCCAGCAGCGGCGAAAGCGCTTGGAACGATGTCCAGAGCGAAGGCACCCGCATTGTTGTTCTCATTGCTCTCGACAATCACGCCATCCACATCCGAGATCAGCACGAGGTTGTAGGCGCCGGGGGCAATGGAGGAAGAGAACGTGAGGGGCGTGGGCGGAAGGGAGAAGGTCCCCGCCCCTGTGCCGATGGCAATCCCTCCGAGGTAACCCAGCAATTGATAGTTGGCATCCGCCAGGAAGACGCCGACGGTCGACGGCGAGGTAGCCGGGCATTGCGTTGTCAGGTCGAAGGAGAAGTAGGTGGTTCCGCCAGGCTGAATCACCGTAGGGCTCAACGTCCCGCCCGTGAAGTAGAAGTCTGGCGCCTTCGTGGTGCCAATGAGGGAGTCGTCACCCTGGACGGCGGTGAAGTCGACCTCGCCCTGGATGTACCAGGTCTCTGGCTGGCATGCCGCCGCAATGGCATCCAGCAGCGACTGTGCAGCTGGCTGGACCGTGGCCCGCATGAACGACGCCGTCTGGGTTCCAATGGGCGGCAGGTAGAGCCCATTGCTGCCTGCACGCAGGAGGATCTGCCGCGAATCCATCAGGACACGGTTGGTGGTCCCCGTCCGGGTGGTCGCCAGATAGAACCGCACCTGGGCATTGGCAACAAAGTACTTGCTGCCGGTCAGGGTGTAGCTCACCGTGAATGTCGAATAGGGATTGGTGATGGTCGTGGGCCCGGTAAGGTTGAGCATCTGCACCTGGGCCCAGGCAGGACTTGCCGCAAACAGAGACAATGCGAGCAGCGTGGCCGTCAATGACTTGGATGGGGTCATGAAGGCAAGGATATTGGGAATCCCCCGCCAAGCAAAGACATGTCAGGCTAATGCGCAGCCAAGGAAAAATCGGCTGTCATTGGCCACGTCTCTTGCCGTGTGACCTGTCAGAACATGTGCCCGAACGTCAGATAGAAGCGCCGGTTCCCGGACTCGGTGGAGCGCGCGTAGTCCATGCGAATCACCGCGGCCCTGCGCGCCAGTCGCACGCCGCCGCCGATGCCCGGGTGCCACTCGTACCACTTGCCGTCCGGCACGCCCGGGTGCCACACGCGGCCGAAGTCCATGAACACCACCGCGCCCACCCGCATGTCCTGGCTGAACACCTTCAGGTTCGCCGCATGGAAGCGCAGCTCCGTGTTGCTGAACGCCTTGATGTTCCCCGAGAAGCGGTTGCGCTCAATCCCGCGCACGCTGCTCATCCCTCCGACGCCCTCCGTCACGTTGACGCCGCCCGTGTTGCTCCACTCGTAGAACGGCACGTCGCCAAACAGCATGTCCAGCGTCAGCCGGTGCGCCAGCGTCAGCCGCGACGACAGCTTGAGGTACCGCCGCTCGCTCAGCGTAATCCCCGCGTAGTGGTACCGGCTGCCCGTGGCCGTCCCCGACACGCGCAGCGCCAGCTCCTCCACGCCGCCCACCGTCGGGTCCGACTCGTCGTCCCGCGTGTCCCACAGCACGCCCGCCAATAGCTGACCCGTGGAGCCCCCTTCGATTCCCAGCGGCTTCTCCTGCCCCAGCTTGGACGTCGCGTACGCGTCCACGCTCGTGTGCCGCCACCCGTACCCCACATAGGACTGGAGCGGATGCGTGTTGCCGCACGGCCGCCCGCGCAGGCGCACCCAGAAGCCCGGCGAGCCCTTGTCGAAGTTGTACCGGGGGTCATTCTCATCGCCGCGAAAGTCCGGGGCGGACTTGTTCCCCGCGCCGAAGAACGGGCTGCGCATCTCCCGCCGGTACTCCAGCCGCCCCTCCACCCGCATCGAGCCCAACAGCTGCGGCCCGTCGTAGCGGATGTAGTGGTTCTGCACGCCGCGGCTGCTGAAGAACACCTGCGCGCCCAGGGCGTGCGCGTACGGCGCCTTCCCCGGAGCGTACAGGTACATGCCGCCCACCCCGCCGTAGCCGAACCCGTGGTCCGAGTTGAAGCTCACCAGCGGCAGGGCAATCGCGTCGACACCGGACTCCTTCTTCGCGGGAGGGACTCCGGGCGCGGGCTGCGGAGGGGGCACCACCGGAGCGGCACTCAGGCTTGCGAGCAGGACGACTGCGGGAATGTGCATGGGGGAACCGCTCTGACGTCTCAGATGGATGAAAACATCCCGAGGAGCTGAACGGCCCAGGCTGCTTGCCTACCCACCAGCAGACCTGGCTGCTGGCGAAGGCGAGCGGCCTCCCGAGTGCTCATCTTCGCTCGCGGGGGAGGGGAGGCGTCAACGTGAGCGGTGTCATCACCCCAGCGATGCACATGTGGGCCAATGGCCTCGTGCGCCGGATTGGCTCCAAGGTGCCGCCCGCGTCACAGCGCCGGCCCCGGAATGTGGTCATCGTCCACCTGGACGGTGTCCCAAAGGCCCTCCTGGACGAGGCGATTGTCGCCGGGCGCATGCCCTTTTTCTCGAGCCTCGTCCGCTCTGGCACCTTTCACCTGGAAGACGCGTTCTGGGGCGCACCCACGTCCACGCCCTACTTCCAGGCGGGCCTGCTCTACGGGATGCGGCACTCCAACCTGCCCGCGTACTCCTGGTACGACCGCGAGCTGGGGCGCAAGGTGCAGATGAACACGCCGGCGGACGCGCAGGCCATCGACCAGCGCCTGCGCGGCGCGGGCCGCACCAGCCTGCTGGACGGCGGCGGGCACGGGTACTTCTCGCTGTTCCGCGCGGGGGCCAACAACGCGCTCAGCATGAGCACGCTGGCCAGCTTCAAGCAGATGTCGCGCGCCTTCTCCTACGAGATGATGGGCCTGTCCGCGGCGCGCACGCGGGGGACGTTCTCCTATCTGCGCTCGCTGGGCATGGACACGTGGCACGCGGCGCGCGAGGTGCGGCACTGGACGCGCTCGCTCGGGGACTCGCGTCACGAGCAGGGCTTCCTCCTGAGCCGTGTCCTCCTTCAGCGACTGGGCTGGAGCTTCGCGCACACCAAGGCGCTGGTGGACATGGTGCGGGGCGTGCCCGCCGTCTACCTCGTCTATGGCAACTACGACGAGGTGGCCCACCGGCGCGGGCCGCGCTCGCAGCTGGCGCTCGACGAGCTGCACCGCGTGGACACGTACCTCTCGGAGCTGTACGCCGTGGCGCGCACCGTGGAGCGGCCCTACGACGTCATCATCCTCTCCGACCACGGCCACGTGGACAGCCTGCCCATGGAGCAGCGCAAGGGCCGGCGCCTGGAGCAGTGGCTGCTGGAGGGCGAAGTCCCGGGCCCGCTGTCCGAGGACCTCGCGCGCGGCCTGTGTGACGGCCGCCCACGCCCCGAGCCGGACACCACCCCTCGCGCGTCCTTCACGCCCGTGGTCATGGAGTGCGGCAACTTCGCCCACGTGTACCTCTCCGGCGAGCGCCAGCCGCTGGAGGCGCGGGAGCTGCTGGCGCGGCACCCGGACGTGCTCGCGCGCGTCACGCGCAGCTCGGAGATTGGCATCGTCGCCCTGCGGCGGGGCCCCTCGGCGGTGGCGCTGGTGAAGGGCGGCGTGTACGGCCCGGACGAGCTGGAGCGCGCCCCGCTGTCTCCCGAGTTCAGCAAGCGCGCGGTGGCGGACTTCCTCCGCGTGCTGCCCTCCATGACGACGGCGGGAGACGTGGTGCTCTTCGGCGAGGCGGTGCAGCGCGGCGGCACCGTGGGCTTCGCCTGGGAGTTCGGCTCGCACGGCGGCCTGACGCGCACGGAGGCCAACAGCCTCGTCGCCTGGCCGGCGGATGCCGCGGTGGACCTGTCGGGGCTGGGCCACTGCGTGCAGCTCCACGAGCGGCTGGCGGAGGCCTACCTGGACCCGGCCCCCTCACTCCGGTTGGTGCTGTGAAGGGGAGGGGCATGGCACAGCCGTCCGGGCGCGGACAGGGCGGGCGGGCGCTCTTCAAGGTGCTGCTGGCGGTGTTCGGCCTGGCACTGTCCGTCGTCCTGCTGTCCACGGCCTTCTTCCGGTGGAACCTGGGGGACGGCGCGGCGCCGCTGCTCACGCCGCGCTTCCCGCTGGACGAATTCGTGAGGGCCCTCCCCGGCCACCTCGTGTGGCTGTTGCCCTTCTTCCTCTTGCAGGCCTCGGTGATTCCGCTGCGCGCGGTGCAGTGGCAGCGCACCCTGCGCCGGCCGGTGCCGCTGAAGGAGCGCTACCACCTGGTGGCCATTGGCGCCTTCGTCCACAACGCGCTGCCGGGGAAGCTGGGCGACGTCATGCGCTCGTTCCTCCTGTCGCGCACCCAGCGGATTCCCTTCCTGCGCTGCCTGGGCTCGGTGGGCGTCTGCAAGCTGATGGAGTTCGCCGCGCTGATGCTGCTCGTCTCCGCGTCGCTGCTGGGCCCCTTCGGTGAGACGCTGTCCCGCTTCCGGGGCGAGCTGAAGGTGGCCGTCTCCCTGTGCGTGGGGCTGGTGGCCCTGGTGGTGCTGCTGGCGCACTGGTCCGGCCCGCTCGCGCACGCGCTGCACCGGCGGCACAAGCTGCCCCGGCTGGAGGGCTTCCTCCACCACGTCAGCGAGGGGCTGGGCACCGCCCGCTCCTTCACCGGCATGGCCCGGGTCTTCGTCTTCTCCGTGGGGCCGGTGCTGGCGTCCGCGCTGGCCTACGGCCTGGCCCTGCGCGGCATTGGCATCAGCGGGGGGCTCTTCGCCGGGGCCGTCGTCCTGGGCGCCATCTCCCTGGGCCAGTCGCTCCCCGGGGTGCCGGCGGGCCTGGGCCTCTACTACTTCGTCACCAGCTGGGCCGCCCGCAGCCTGGGCGCCACGCCGGAGGACGCCGCGGCCTTCGCCACGCTCACCCACCTGGGCACCGTCATCAGCCAGGTGGCCGTGGGGGCCGTCTCGGTGCACCTGCGGAAGATTCGCATCCGGGACTTGCGCAAGGGAGGCAGCCTGGCGCGGGAGGCGGCGAACCATGTGGCCCACGATGCCGTGGAGCCCGCGCCGCCCTGAAAAGCGAAAAGGGGCCCCGGTTCGGAAACCGGGACCCCTTTTCAACTTCATGCCCAGGAGAGGACTCGAACCTCCATGCCCTTGCAGGCGCTAGACCCTGAATCTAGTGTGTCTACCAATTCCACCACCTGGGCGGGTGGGGCTGTGCTGCCGTGCTGCGATGGGCGAGACGTATAAAGATCCTGCCCGGCCTCGTCAAGCACTACGTAACAACCCTACTTCTTCAGCGGCCATTTCCCCTCGGCCTCCAGCGCGCGGCGGAGGGCGGGGTTCTCGTCCATGAAGGCGGTGAGGGACTCCTCGGTGATTTCCACCAGGATGTCCTCGCCCCCCAGCTCCGTCTGGCAGCTCAACCGGGAGTACGGGCGGACGTCGAACCCCATGTCCAGGCGGTCCGCCTCCGCGTCCGTCTGCTCGCTCAGCGAGTCGAGGCCCTTGCGCACCCAGATATGGCAGGTGGAGCAGGCGCAGACGCCGCCACAGCTATGACCCACCTGGGCGCCGCAGCTCTCCGCGGCGTCCAGCAGGGTGGTGCCCGGGGGCACGTCGGCACTGACCTCGGCCAGGGGGCTCTTGAAGGTCACCTTCGGCACGTCAGTACTCCTCCACGGAGTGCCCGGCCACCACCGAGGTGATGGCCTGGTTCATCACCCGCTCGATGAAGGGCCGCGACGCCTCGTCCAGCGTGTGCACGGCCTCCTTCAGCTTCAGGTGGTCCTCGCCCTTCATCAGCTCACGCACCCGGGCCATGCCCGCGTCGATGGCCTCCCGCTCCCCGGCCTCCAGGAGCGAGGCGTGTTCGCGCAGCTGCCGGTCCGCCTCGGCCAGGACGCGCTCGGCGTCCACGCGCTGCTCGCGCACCTGCCGGGCCTGGATGTCGTCCTCCGCATGGTCGATGGAGTCGAGCAGCATCTGCTCGATTTCCTCGTCCGTGAGGCCGTGGCTCGGCTTGACGGTGATGGACTGCGCGGCGCCGGTGCTCTGCTCCTTGGCGCTGACGGAGAGGATGCCGTCCGCGTCCACCTGGAAGCGCACCTCCACCCGCGCGATGCCCGCCGCCAGCGGCGGAATGCCCGAGAGGGTGAAGCGCGCCAGGCTGCGGTTGTCCTCCACCAGCTCGCGCTCGCCCTGCACCACGTGCACGTCCAGCCCCGTCTGCCCGTCCTTGAAGGTGGTGAAGACCTGGGCCGCCGCCATGGGGATGGTGGAGTTGCGCGGAATCAGCTTCTCCACGATGCCGCCCATCGTCTCCAGCCCGAGCGACAGCGGAATCACGTCCAGCAGCAGCACCTCATCCTGCCGGTTCTCATTGGTGAGCAGGTCCGCCTGCACCGCCGCGCCCAGCGCCACCACCTGGTCGGGGTCGATGTCGCCCAGCGGCTCGCGGCCGAACAGCTCCGCCACGTACCGGCGCACCGCCGGCACCCGCGTCGCCCCGCCCACCAGAATCACGCCGTCCAACTCCCCGGCCGTCACGCCCGCGTCCTTCAGCGCCCGCCGGCACACCGCGCCCGTCCGCTGCACGTGCGGCTGAATCCAGGTCTCGAAGTCCGCGCGTTTCACCGTCTGCGTCTGGCCGCCCGCGGTGAGCTGCACCTCGGCCACGTCGGTCAGCGCCTCCTTCGCCTTGCGCGAGGCCGCCAGCACCTCGGCCACCAGGGAAGGGGAGGGCTCCGTGGCGCCCAGGGCCCGGAGCACCTGCTCGGCAATGGCCCGGTCGAAGTCGTCGCCACCCAGCGCGGAGTCGCCGCCGGTGGACTTCACCTCGAACACGCCGTCCACCAGCTTGAGGATGGACACGTCGAAGGTGCCGCCGCCCAAGTCATAGACGGCGAAGGTGCCCTGGCTGCCCTTGTCCAGGCCGTAGGCGAGCGCGGCGGCGGTGGGCTCGTTGAGCAGCCGCAGCACCTCCAGCCCGGCCAGCCGGCCCGCGTCCTTGGTGGCCTGCCGCTGGGCGTCGTCGAAGTAGGCGGGCACGGTGATGACCGCCTGCTCCACCTTGGTGGAGAAGTGCGCTTCCGCGCGGCGCTTGAGCGCTCGCAGCACCTCACCCGAGACTTCAATCGGCGTCACCGGGGTGCCACCGGCCACGTCGAAGCGCACCACCTTGGCGCCGGGGACGAAGCGGTAGTGCCCCAGCTTGCGCGTCTCCGCGTCGTCCGGGCTGCGGCCCATGAAGCGCTTCACGGAGGCAATGGTGTCGGTGGGGTGCTCGGGCGCGAGGCGCCGGGCGCGCGCGCCCACCACCACGCCGCCGTCCTTCGCGTAGTGCACCACGGAGGGCAGCAGCAGCGCGTCCCCCTCGTCCACCGGGACGCAGCGGGGCTTGCCCTGGACCACCGCCGCGACGAGCGAGTTGGTGGTGCCCAGGTCGATGCCCACTGCCTGCCCCTTGGGCTTCAGCGGGTCGTGGATCTGCAGGTAGCCGTTCTTGCTCACGACAGACTCTCCTCCTCGAACGCGTCCACCTGCTCGAGGAAGCGCGTGAAGTAGCGCACCCGCCCCAGCGCGTGCGATGCCTTTTTCACCAGGGACGTCGCATCCGTCCCGGAACCGCCACCCTCCAGGGTGCGCAGCACCTCGGCCGCCTCGGCGAGCGCCACCTTGCGGCGGGCCTCCACGTCGGTGGCCATGACCCGGGCGCGGCCCAGGTCCTTCTTCGCCATGGCGGCGTCCAGCGCCTCGCGCAGGTCCATGACCTCCTCCAGGAACTCCAGGGGCATGTCCTTCTGGGCGCCCGCGTCCTCGCGGTCCAGGTCGATGCCATGCAGCTTCAGGAGGTAGAAGGCGCGGCGCACCGGGTCCTTCAGCGTCTTGAAGGCCTCGTTGAGCGCGGTGGTGCCCTCCAGTGCCTTCAGGCGCTCGCGCGCGTCGGCCTGCGCCACCCGGTCCGGGTGGTGCTTCAGCGACAGCTCGCGGTACTGCTTCTCCAGCGCCGGCACGTCCACGTCATAGGCGCGCGGCAGGCCGAAGACGTCGAAGTGGGTCCTCACAGGGGGCTCTCCAGAAGGGGGACAAACGAAAAGGGCCCGGCGGCTGGCCGGGCCCGTGGGCGGTGGCTTCCGCCCGGTGAAGGGGGGAGCACACACGGGGCCGCTTCAGACGGAGAAGCTCTCTCCGCAGCCGCAGGCGGCCTTCACGTTGGGGTTCTCCAGCTTGAAGCCGGAGGCCATCAACGTCTGCTCGAACACCAGCGTCGTGCCGATGAGGTACAGGTAGCTCTTCGGGTCCACGAAGACGCGCACGCCGTCCTTCTCGAAAATCTTGTCGCGCTCGCGGGACTTCTCGGACCACTCCATGGAGTACTGGAGGCCCGAGCAGCCGCCGCCCTTCACGGCCAGCCGCAAGCCCGCCTCGGGCGTCTGGCGCTGCTCCAGCAGCTCCTTCAGCCGGCGCACCGCGCTGTCCGCGATGACGATGCCCTTGGGCGCGGCGGGCTTCGGCGCGGGCGCGGTGGCAGGCGTCTGGCTCTGCATCGTCTCCTGGGTCGCCTGCTCACTCATGGGTTCCCTCTCCCGTCCCGCGTCAGGACGCCTTGGCCTGGCGCGCGGCGCGCTTCTTCTTGAAGTCCTCGATGGCCGCCTTGATGGCGTCCTCGGCCAGCACGGAGCAGTGGATCTTCACCGGCGGCAGGGACAGCTCGCGGGCCACGTCCTTGTTGGAGATGGTCATCGCCTCGTCCACCGTCTTGCCCTTCACCCACTCAGTGACGAGCGAGGAGGAGGCGATGGCCGAGCCACAGCCGAAGGTCTTGAAGCGGGCATCTTCAATGCGCCCGTCCTCGGTGATCTTCAGCTGCAGGCGCATGACGTCGCCGCAGGCGGGGGCGCCCACCAGGCCGGTGCCCACGTTCGGGTCTTCCTTGTCCATCGTCCCGACGTTGCGGGGGTTCTCGTAGTGGTCGATGACCTTGTCGCTGTAAGCCATATCGACTCCTTCAACGGATGCTTCGCACCAAAGGTTCCGGAGGGCAATGCCCCCCTACCGAGGGGGCATGCGCTCCGCTCTATGCCAGGAAAGACGGGCTAATGCGCCGTCCACTCAATGGACTTCAGGTCGATGCCTTCCTTGGCCATCTCGTAGAGCGGGCTCATCTCCCGCAGCTTGCGGACCTTGCCCACGACCAGCTCTACCACGTAATCGACTTCCTCCTCCGTGGTGAAGCGGCCCAGGCCGAAGCGGATGGAGCTGTGCGCCAGCTCCTCGTCCACGCCCAGCGCGCGCAGCACGTAGGACGGCTCCAGTGAGGCGGACGTGCACGCGGAGCCCGAGGACACCGCCACGTCCTTGATGCCCATCATCAGGGACTCACCCTCCGCGTGGGCGAAGGAGATGTTGAGGTTGCCCGGCAGCCGGTGCTCCATGGAGCCGTTGATGACCGTCATGTCCAGCGCGTCCGTCAGCCCCTTCCGGAGCTTCTCGCGCAGCCGGAGGATGCGGGCGGACTCCTCGGGCAGCTCCTTGCGGGCCAGCTCCGCCGCCGCGCCGAAGCCGACGATGGCCGCGACATTCAGGGTGCCCGAGCGCATGCCGCGCTCATGCCCGCCGCCATCCATGATGGGGGCGATGCGCACGCGCGGCTTGCGGCGCACGTAGAGGGCGCCCACGCCCTTGGGGCCGTACATCTTGTGGGCGGTGATGGACGCGAGGTCCACCTTCATGGCCTCCACGTCGAAGGGCACCTTGCCGATGCCCTGCACCGCGTCGCAGTGGAAGAGCACGCCCTTGGAGCGGCACAGGGCGCCAATCTCCGCGACGGGCTGCACGGTGCCAATCTCGTTGTTGGCGAACATGATGGAGACGAGCACCGTCTTGGGCGTCATCGCCGCGGCCAGCTTCTCCAGGCTCACCCGGCCGTCCTGCTCCACTTCCAGGTAGGTGACGCGCGCGCCGCCGGTGGGCAGCTCCGCCCACTTCTTGTAGGTGGCGTCGTTCTCCACGTCGAACTTCGCGGCCAGCTCGGCGAGGTTCTCCTCGGTGACGTCCTGCTCGGCCAGCTGCGCCAGGCGCAGGGCCTTGAGCTCGTCCAGGCGCTCCTGGCGGATGCGCTCCAGGCGCTTGCAGGTGTCCAGGACGGCCTTGTGCTCCGTCTTCAGGGTGATGATGTGGTCACCCTTGGACTTGTAGAACTCGATGACGCCCTTGATGGCCAGGTTGTCGGACTCGGTGGCGCCGGAGGTGAAGACGATCTCCTGCTCGGACGCGCCGATGAGCTCGGCCACCTGCTGGCGGGCCTTCTTCACCGCCGCCTCGGCCTTCCAGCCGAAGACGTGGTTGCGGCTGGCCGCATTGCCGAAGTCCTCGCGCAGGTAGGGGAGCATGACCTCCAGCACCCGCGGGTCCAGCGGCGTGGTGGCGTGGTTGTCCATGTAGATCGGCAGCTTCACCATTGCGTCCAACACCTTCCTGTAAGGGGGCTTCTACCGCCCCCGCGCCCCGGCGCCAGCAGGTGGCGCGCCGCAGGGGTCTTACACCAGCGCACATGAATGTGGACCGGACTGGTCAAATATAAAAAGGCGTGCCCTCGGGT
Source organism: Pyxidicoccus sp. 3LFB2 (assembly GCA_046520375.1). GTDB lineage: Bacteria > Myxococcota > Myxococcia > Myxococcales > Myxococcaceae > Myxococcus. Next base: position 1,786 of record JBKGHK010000100.1, on the reverse strand, counting down.
CAAGCGAACATAAGGAGCGCGCGAGACGTGGGAGGTCCGCCGGCAGGTGGGGCGGGGCGCCGCTCCGAAATGGACGCCCGGGCGCCTTGAAGCGCGCCGTCCGGATTCAACCCCGCGCCGCTCTGGATCACTCCAGGTGCGCCGTCCTGGGGCAGGTTGGGCCGGAATGGCGCGGCCCCTTCGCCCAAAGGCCTGATTTCCCGGCAGGCCACGCCTTGGCCGACTGCCTGCACAGAGGCCCTGTCGCAAGGGAGGCAGGCATGAGCGCGAACACGAAGCAGGCGGCCAGGGCGAAGGAATCCCACGAATCCGGTGAGGCGGGCGAGCGCACGCAGCTCGTCCGGGTGGAGGGCGGTGGGGGCGGAGGCGGCAAGGGGCTGCAGCCGCGCCATGCCGAGGGGTGGCGCGCCGGCAAGCCGGTGGAGGACCCGGAGAAGATGAAGCGCTGGGGGCTCGTGACGGCGCGGCCCAGCGAGTTCCTCGTCCACATGCGGCGCGGCCGGGTGCGCGACGTCAGCGGCCAGGGCGCCAGCTGCTTCAAGCTGCCGGGTGACTCGGTGGCGATTGTGCCCACCAGCATCCAGCGGCTCCAGTTCACCGCGGACCAGGTGACGCACGAGAAGGTGGGCGTCCAGGTGACGGGCCTCGCGGTGTACCGCATCGCCGACCCGCTGGTGGCCTTCCGGATGCTCAACTTCTCCTTCCCGGAGCGGGCGCAGGAGAAGCTGGCCGAGCTGCTGCGGGAGATGTTCGTGGGCGCCGCGCGCAGGCTCGTGGCGAACATGTCCGTGGAGGAGTGCTTCTCCAAGCGCAAGGAGGGCATCGCCGCGGAGCTGATGGCCGAGATTGCGCCGGTGGTGGCGGGCCGGGGCAAGCTGGAGGACCAGTCGGACGCGGGCTGGGGCGTCATCCTCGACACGATTGAAATCCAGGACGTGCGCGTCCTGTCCTCCACCGTCTTCGAGAACATGCAGGCGCGCTTCCGCCGCGAGCAGGAGCGGCAGGCGCGCGAGGCGGAGCTGGCCAAGGAGCGCTTCGTCCACCGCGAGGAGACGGAGGCCGAGCGGCAGCTCAGCCTGCAGCGACTGGCCGCCGAGGAGGAGGTGCGCCAGGGGCGGCAGGTGGCGGACGAGCAGGCGAAGCTGGAGGCGCTGGCGGTGGAGGCCCGCGTCGCCGAGGCGAAGCTCGCCCAGGAGCGCACGCTGAAGCAGGAGCAGGCCACGGTGGAGCGCGAGGTGGCGCTCACCAAGCTGGCCGCGGAGCAGGAGGTCCGCCAGAAGAAGCAGGTGGCCGACGAGCAGGCGAAGCTGGAGACGCTGGCCGCCGAGTCCCGCCTGGCCGAGGCGAAGATTGTCTCCGAGCGCGCGCTGTCCACCAGCCGCGCGCAGGTGGAGATGGAGAAGCTGCAGCGCGAGCAGGAGGCGGAGGTCGCCCGCCAGCGCATGACGCTGGAGAAGCTCAAGCGCGACCAGGACACGGACGCCCACGAGGCGAAGCTGGAGCTGGAGAAGCTCAAGCTGGCGCAGGAGGCCGAGGCCGCGCAGGCCAAGGTGGAACTGGTGCGCCTGCAGCGCCAGCAGGAGGCGGATGCCGCCAAGGCGCAGCTGGAGCTGGCCCGCCAGCAGCGCGAGTCGGAGCTGGAGCTGGCCCGGCAGGAGCGGGAGCAGCAGCTGGAGCTGGCGCGCCTTCAGCGCGAGCAGGAGGCGGAGGCCACAAGGCGCGCATGGAGCTGGCGCGGCAGCTGCGCGAGCAGGAACGAGCTGGCGGCGCAGCGAGCACGAGCAGG
>JBKGHK010001009.1:0-3026 GCA_046520375.1 Pyxidicoccus sp. 3LFB2 | reverse complement strand
CTGGACGCCCTGCCGATGTCGCCCACCGGCAAGGTGGACCGCAAGGCCCTGCCCGCTCCGGACGCAGCCGCGGCCGGCCTCGACGGGTACGAGGCGCCCAGGGATGAGCTGGAGGCCCGGCTCGTGGCGCTCTGGGAGGAGCTGCTGGGTGTCCAGCCGGTGGGCGTGCGCAGCGACTTCTTCGAGCTGGGCGGCCACTCGCTGCTGGCGGCGGGCCTGATGGCGCGCATCCACGAGCAGTTCGGGCGCTCACTGCCGGTGGCCACCCTCTTCCAGGGGGCCACGGTGGAGCACCTGGCACGGCGGCTGCGCGAGGAGGCGGTGGCGCCGCCCGACGCGCCGGTGGTGTCGCTCAACGCGGGGGGCACCCGCCCGCCCTTCTTCTGCGTCCACGCGGTGGGCGGTGGCGTGCTCAGCTACGCCGCGCTGGCGCGGGCGCTCGGGCCGGAGCAGCCCTTCCATGCCCTGCAGGCTCCGGGCATCGACGGCGCACGGGAGCCCCTGGCCAGCATCGAGGCGCTCGCGGCGCGGCACCTGGAGACCGTCCGGCGCCTCCAGCCGCACGGGCCCTACCGGCTGGGAGGCTGGTCCTTCGGCGGCGTGGTGGCGCTGGAGATGGCGCGGCAACTCCAGGAGCAGGGAGAGCAGGTGGACACCCTGGCGCTCATCGACAGCCACCTGCCGCCCGCGCGACAGGATGCCCCCGCGCCCTCGGCGGAGGACCTCCAGGCCCTCTTTCTCCGGGACCTGGTGCGCACCCGTGAGGAGCGCGCCACGCTGGCCCCGGAGCAGCTGCAGCCCCTGCGCCGGGTCTTCGACAGCCACATGCAGGCCCTGCGCGCCTACACGCCTCGCTCCCACGCGGGCCGCCTCCTTCTCTTGCGCGCCGCCGAGCACCTCGAGCGGGAGCGCTCCACGCCGGACCGGGGCTTCGCGGCCCTGGCGACGGAGGGGGTAGACGTCGAAGTGGTTCCAGGCGATCACTACACCCTGCTGCAACCGCCCCAGGTGGAGCATCTGGCGAAGCGGCTGGCCGAATACCTCGAACGCAACCTGGTTGCGGACCCCAAGAAGACTGGAATGGCCCGATGAAGCTCGTCCTCTTTCTCATCAAACGGGCCAAGGGCCGCTTCGCCCTGGCCACCCTCTGTGGACTGCTCGGAGGTGCCATGAGCGCCGGGCTCCTCGCCGTCATCGGCAACACGCTCAGCGGCACCATGTCCGCGGGCACGGGCATGCTGGCCTTCGCGGGCCTCTCCACGATGGGGCTGCTGACGCGGTTCTTCTCCCAGGTCCTGCTCAACTCGCTGCATCAGGGCGAGCTCCAGCAGCTGAGGCTTCAGCTGGCCCGGCAGATTCTCGCCACGCCCCTGCGCCGCCTGGAGGAGACCGGCCCGCACCGGCTGCAGACCGCGCTCTCGAACGACATCCAGTCGATGAGCAGCAGCCTGGGGCTCGTCCCCGTCATCTTCATCGACCTCACCATCGTGGTGGGCTGCCTGGCCTACATGGCCTGGCTGTCGTGGAGCAGCTTCCTCGGAACGATGCTCTTCCTGCTGTTGGGCGGGCTGACCTACTGGATTCCCCAGGGACGTGGGGTGTCCATCCTCCGGCAGTCGCACGGCCAGCAGTCGCTGCTCTTCAAGGCCTTCCGCGGCATCACCGACGGCATCAAGGAGCTCAAGCTGCACCAGGAGCGGCAGGCGGCCTTCGTCAACGAGTGCTTCGAGCCCACCACGGCCGCCCTGCAGCGCGCCCATACCCGCGCCAGCCTCTACTACGCCGCCGCCGCGCTCTGGGGGACCTTCATCTTCCTCTTCTTCATCGGGTTGATGCTCTACGTGGCGCCCCATGTCCTCAGCGTGAGCCCCCGCGAGCTGATGGGCTATACGCTCGCCGCCCTCTACCTCCAGCAGCCGCTCACCACCCTGATGCGGAACATCCCCGTGCTGGCCCAGGGGAACGTCGCGCTGGAGCACCTGGAGAAGCTGACGCTCTCGCCCGCGGACTCCGGCGCGCCGCTCCCGCCGGCGCCCCGCTCCTTCGAGCGCCTGGAAGTGGCGGGCATCACCCATACCTACTTCCGCGACAATGACGACAGCCGCTTCACGCTGGGCCCCATCCACCTCGACCTGACCCCTGGCGAAATCGTCTTCATCATTGGCGGCAACGGCAGCGGGAAGACGACGCTGGCCAAGCTGCTCACGGGCCTCTACACGCCCGAGTCCGGAGAGCTGCGCATCGACGGACGGAGCGTCACCGAGGAGAGCCGGCAGCAGTACCGGCAGTACTTCTCCGCGGTGTTCTCCGACTTCCACCTCTTCGAGAGCCTGCTCGGCCTGGCCCCCGCGGACCGCGCGCAGCGGCTGCAGGGCTACCTGGAGCGGCTCCAGCTCGACAAGAAGGTCTCCATCAACGAGCAGGGCGTGCTGTCCACGACGGACCTGTCGCTGGGCCAGCGCAAGCGGCTGGCGCTGCTCACCTCCTGGCTGGAGGACCGGCCCATCTACCTCTTCGACGAGTGGGCCGCGGACCAGGACCCCTCCTTCAAGAACGTCTTCTATCTGGAACTCCTGCAGGAGCTGAAGCGCGCCGGGAAGGCCGTGGTCGTCATCAGCCACGACAACCAGTACTTCCACGTGGCGGACCGCATCATCCAGCTCGACTCCGGCCGGCTGATGGAAGTGCCGTCCACCGCGCAGAAGATGGAGCCCCGTCGGGCCACGGTCGCCTCCTGACACCCGGGCCGCCGCAAGGGCCCGCCCCCGCATCAGACACCGCCTTGCCCGGACGCCAGAGTCGTCCGGCCCCCGCTCGAAAGCGACATGGCCTCCAACACAAGTCCCCTCATGGCAGAGCCCCGCGAAGCGCAGCCGTCCACGCCCCGGGAGATGAACGCCGTCGTCCTGGAGCGGCATGGGCCGCCCGAGGTGCTGCAGGTGCGGCGGATTCCCACTCCGGCCTTGCAGGACAAGGGCGTGCTGGTGCGCGTGCGGGCCACCGCGGTGAGCCCCGGTGACTGCCGC
>JBKGHK010001008.1:0-3030 GCA_046520375.1 Pyxidicoccus sp. 3LFB2 | reverse complement strand
CGGCGGCCTCGGAGCGCCGTGCACGTGCGGCCGACCCCGCGCGGCGGACGTCGAGCCCCGCGCCGGCCTCCGCTGCAAGCCGGTCACCCCGGCCTCAGCGCGCGGTGAGCTTCACCAGCCCCCGGTCCACGAAGCCCTGGAAGAACTTCAGGGCGTCCAGCTCCTGGAGCGGGGATACGTGGACGATGGCGGCCACGTCCCGCCGGCCGTCGATGCGCGACAGGAGGTAGCGCTCGGGCGCGGACAGCTGAAGCGTCTTCAGGTGCGCGGGCGCCACCTGGAGCGCGGGCACCCGGGGCGGCTCCACCAGCTCGTGGCGCAGCTCCACCACCAGCCGCTCCTGCGCCGCCTTCAAGAGCTCGGCCGTGCGGGGGGAGGGCGACATCTCGTGCGCGCGGCGCGCCAGGGCCTCGGCGTCCCGCACGTTGCCGGCGTCCAGGAACATCTGCGCCGCCTGGAGCACCTCGTCCGACGAGGACTCGGAGCCGATGACGCCCGCGTCCTCTTCCTCCTCCACCACCATGGCCGTCTCCGGCTCGGGCGGGGACTCGGACACCTTCACCGCGTCCAGCCGGTAGAGGGCGTACAGCCGCTGGTAGAGGAAGAAGTCCGTGGCGTGCAGCGCCAGGGCCAGCCCGTCGATGGTGAGCCCTTCCTTGATGAGCTGGACGATGCGCTCGTCCATGCTGCCGGGCTTGCGCTCGGGCAGCTTGCGCTCGTCCACCGCCAGCCGCACGCCGCCCGAGGGGAATACCGCGCGGATGGCCTGCCACGCCGTCTCGCGGAACTCGCCCTCGCGGTGGATGTCCAGCAGGTCCACGCCGACGTCCAGGCCGGGAATGTCCGGCGCCGCGTCCGCCGGCTCGAAGGCGAAGCCGCCGTCGTCCCAGTGGAAGGCGTCCAGCAGCATCTCCCGGAACTTGTGACTCAGCGTGCTGCGCACGGTGGGCTCGGGCACCAGGCCCGTCATCACCAGAATCTTCCCGAGGAAGACGCGCGTCTGGGCCTGGGTGGCGAAGGCCTTGTCGAGCTGGTCCTCCGTCAGGTGCCCCATATTGATGAGGAATTGACCGAAGAACTCGCGCGGCTGGTTGGAGCTGGCCGTCACCACGTGGCCGTCGCGCAGCTCCAGTTGCTTGCGCACGTCCCCGCGCTCCATCTTCAGGGCACCGGTGACTCGCCGGTTCCCGAGATAGACGACGAGGTCCTTGAGGGGCATCGTCGAAAAGTCACCAGACAAGCCACGCATGGACCGACCATCCTGCACCGCATGAGAGTCGATATCTACTCGAAACCCAACTGCTCGCTCTGCGACAAGGCAACCATTGTCGTGGAGTCGGTGCGCGCTCGCATCCCCTTCGAGCTGAGGATCATCTCCATCCTGGAGGATGCGGCGGCCTTCGAAGCGTGGCGCTACGACATCCCCGTCGTCGTCATCGACGGCACGCCCGCCTTCAAGCACCGCGTGGACCCAGACGAGCTCGAAGCCCGCCTGCGCGAGGCCCAAGGTGGCACAACCATTGCTAAAACCGCTGCCCAGGATGGGTAGTCCAGTGCCCTTCCCCAGTAAATCCGGGGAGTTGCTTAGGTGGGTGAAGGGCTCGGGACTGTAAATCCGGGTGCGGGCCGGAGGCGCGGTGAAGAAGAAAATTCTGACGGGGAGGGTGGATAGGTGGGCGTGAGACGAAAGCGGGTGGGCAAGGCCGGTCAGCCGCCCACCGTGCTCGTGGTGGAACCACGAGCCGAAGACCTGGAGCGGACCCGGCTGCTCCTGGCCGAGGCCGGCTTTCGGGTGGTGCCCCTGACGCGCTTCGACGCGGCCATGCCCCTGTTCGAGGTCATCCGGCCGGACGCGGTGCTGCTGGCCGCGCAGCCGCCGGACTACGGGGCGGTGCAGGTGGCGCGGCGGCTGCGGCAGGTCAGCCGGGGCACGGTGCCCGTGTTCTACCTGGTGGACCCGCATGACATGGAGGCGTACCGGTACTGCCTGGAGAAGGGGCAGTGCGTGGACATCCTCTCGCGCGGGATGAGCGGGGAGGAGCTGTCGATGAAGCTCCACGCGCAGCTGAAGCTGAAGGCGGCGGTGCTGCGGGCCGCGGCGGGCGAGGAGTCCGGCACGGCGCTGGCGCTGCATGACCCGGTGACGGGGCTGTACAACCGGCCCTTCCTGCTGGCGCTCATCGGGCTCGAGGTGCGGCGGGCGGAGCGGTACGGGGGGACGTTCTCCCTGGTGGCGGCGGAGGTGAGTGGCTACGGCGCCTTCCGCAAGGAGTTCGGGCGCGGCATGGCCGAGCGCCTGCTGGTGTACAGCGCGGTGGTGCTGGGGCAGACGGTGCGCGAGGCGGACGCGGTGGCCCGGGTGGGCGACAGCGAGTTCGCGCTGCTCCTGCCAGGCACGCCCGCGGAGTCGGTTCCGGAGGTGCTGGCCCGGGTGAGCGCGCGCTTCGAGTCGGCGCGCTTCCAGGTCGAGGGCAAGGTGGTGCGCACGGCGCTGGAGCTGGGGGCGGTGAGCTTCCCCGACTCGGTGGGTACGCCCACGCAGCTGCTGGCCGCGGCGCTCCAGGAGCTGAGACGGACACGAGAATTTCGCCGAATGGTCGGGTCACCGACCCGACTGTCGGTGTGAGGATGGGTGGAGGTTCGATGCACAGGGCGAGCGGAGGCGTGGGGATGGATCGGATCGCGGTGCTGGTGGTGGATGACGAAGAGTCGGTGCGCACCTTCCTGTCCGAGCTGCTCGGCAGCGCGGGCTACCAGGTGCGCTGTGCCGCGAGCGGCGCCCAGGCGTTGGAGATGCTCTCGGGCGGCTCCTTCGATGCGGTGCTGCTGGACGTGGTGATGCCGGAGATGAGTGGCCTGGAGGTGCTTCGCCGCTACCGGGGCGCGGGCGGCGGCGCCCCCGTCATCGTGCTCAGCGCGCTGGCGGGCGCCGACGACGCGGTGCGGGCGATGAAGATGGGCGCCAGCGACTACCTGCCCAAGCCCTTCGGGAACGACGAGCTGCAGGACGTGCTGGCGCGCGCCCTGGGC
>JBKGHK010001007.1:0-3036 GCA_046520375.1 Pyxidicoccus sp. 3LFB2 | reverse complement strand
TCCACCTCCGTGGGCGCGCCGGACTGCCCCGGAGACAGGCCGGCACAGGCGGCCAGCCTCGCGCTCTTCCCGTCCGGAGCATTGAGGTACAGCAGGGTGAAGGGAAGGTCCGTGGGGTTCTTCGTGCAGATGGCCGCGGCGACCTCGAGCACGCCATCCACCGTCCTCGCGTCGGACACCTGCCGCGCCAGCGCCCTCAGCGTCGCGAGCCGCCGCTCCCCCTCCACCCGCGCCGTCGTCTCAGCGACGACGGCGAGCACGCCTCCGACGCCCCCGGACTCGTCCCGGATGGGGCTGTAGGCGACAGAGAACCATGCGTTCTCCAGGTAGCCGCTGCGGTGCAGCGGGAGGAGCAGGTCGTCCAGCCCCAGGGACTCGCCGCGCCGCGCCCGCTCGAACAGGGGGCCCACGACGGGCCACGCCTCGGGGAAGATGACCTGGGCCGGCGTGCCCAGCGACGCCGGGTGCTTGTCCCCCAGCATGGGCAGGTAGCCGTCGTTGTAGAGGAAGCGGAAGTCGGGCCCCCAGGCAACCACCATCGCGAACTTCGAGGGCAGCACCATGCTGACCGCGGTCCGCAGGCTCTGGGGCCAGGACCTGACAGGGCCCAGCGCCGTCTTCCCCCAGTCGGTGGAGCGCATCAGCGCCCCCAGCTCCCCGCCGCCCTGCAGGAAGTCCTCGCCCTTCGGTGGGAGGCGCGCCGCGGCCATGGGCGAGACGGGCAGGACGGCCGGCGCCGGCCCCACGGGGAGGCTGAAGCAGAACGTGCTCCCCTGCCCCGGCGTGCTGTCCACCCGGATGTGTCCGCCGTGGGCCTCGATGATGCCCTGGGCGATGGGCAGCCCCAGGCCGTGGCCCTCGCGGCCCGCCTGCACGGTGTGCCAGTGGCGCTCGAAGACGCGCGGCAGCACGTCCTCGGGGATGCCCGCGCCGGTGTCCTCCACCGAGAAGCGCACCCCGCCCGCGCCGTCCGCGCGGACGCCCAGGCGCACGCGGCCGCCCTGGGGGGTGAACTTGAAGGCGTTGGACAGGAGGTTGGAGAGCGCCTGGAAGACGCGCTCCCTGTCACAGACGAGCGGCGGCAGCCCGGGCTCGACCTCGGTGAGGAAGACGAGCCCCCTCTCCACGGCCAGCGGCTCGAAGGCCTCGCGTGCCTCGCGCGCAATGTCCTCCGTCGCCTGCGGGGTTCGCGCCAGCGACAGCGTCCCGGAGTCGATGCTCGCCAGGTCCAGCAGGTCGCCGATGAGCCGCCGCATGCGCACGGCCGCGCGGCGGATGGCGGCCGAGTGCCTTCGCACCTGCGCGTCCTGCCCGGGCGCGCGGTCCATCAGCTCCACCGCGGCGAAGACGGAGGTCAGCGGCGTGCGCAAATCGTGACTGACGACGGCGAGCATCTCCTCGCGCGAGCGCGTGGCGCGTTCCGCCTCGCGGAGCAGCCGGGTGGCCTCCTCGGCATGCGCGCGCTCGGCGGCGAGCGCAGCCTGGCGCTGTCTCGACAGGGTGAGCTGGGCGTTGACGCGGGCCAGCAGCTCGTTGGCGGAGAACGGCTTGACGAGGTAGTCGTCCGCGCCGGCCGTCAGCCCGCCCACGGTGGCCTCCTCGCCCGCGCGGGCGGACAGGAGCACCACGGGTGTGTTGCGGGTGCGCGCGTCCGCGCGCAGCTCACGCAGCAGGCCCAGCCCGTCCAGCCCCGGCATCATCACATCCGACAGGACCAGGTCGGGCGGACGCGCGCGCGCGGCGGCCAGGGCCTGCAGCCCGTCTCCCACCGCCTCGACATGCCAGTACGGCGAGAGCAGCCGCACGAGGTAGCCGCGCATGTCCGCGTTGTCGTCCACCACCAGGATGCGCGCCCCCGCCTGGAGCGTGGACGGCACCTGCGCGCCCGGGCCCTCGTCGTTCGAGACCGCCGCCGCGGGCATGCTGCTCCACTGGGTGGCCTCCACCAGGAAGGCCGCGGCCCCGGTGGACACGAAGGGGCGGGCCTCCGCGCCGGGCTCCCCCACGGGGAGGTGGGCGGTGCCGGCGGGCAGCGTCACCGAAAAGGCGGTGCCCTGCCCCAGGGTGCTGCGCACGCTCACGCTGCCGCCATGCAGCTTCACCAGCTCATGCACCAGCGCCAGGCCGATGCCGGAGCCCTCGTGGCTGCGGCCCAGGGCGCCCTGCACGCGGTGGAAGCGCTCGAAGATGCGCGGCAGCTCCTCGGGCGGGATGCCGGTGCCCGTGTCCTGCACGGTCAGCTCCACCCGGTCTCCCAGCCACCGCAGGGACACGCGGATGGCGCCCTCCAGGGTGTGCTTGAAGGCGTTGGAGAGGAGGTTGAGGACGACCTTCTCCCAGGCGGACGGGTCCACATGGACGGGCTCCGGCAGGGGCGGACAGTCCACGCTGAAGTCCAGCCCCACGACTTCCATCGCCGAGCGGAAGGAGCTGGCCAGGTCCGCGGTGAGCACGGACAGGTCCGTGGGGACGAAGTGGGCCTGGGCCCGCCCCGCCTCGATTCGCGAGAAGTCCAGCAGGCTGTTGACCAGCTTCTGCAGGCGCAGGCCGTTGCGGCGGACCAGCTCCATGCGCTCGCGCTGCGGCGGTGGCAGCGGGTGGCGCGTGTCCTCCAGGCTGTCGTCGAGCGGCCCCAGCATCAGCGTCAGGGGCGTGCGGAACTCGTGGGAGACGTTGCTGAAGAAGGCCGTCTTCGCCCGGTCCAGCTCCGCCAGGGCCTCGGCCCGCTGGCGCTCCTCCTGCCACGCCCTTGCGTTGGCGATGGCCGTCACCAGCTGGTCGGCGGCGAGCCGGAAGAAGCCCTGGTAGCGCTCGTCGAGTTCGCGCCGGGGGTTCGTGCCACACACGAGGAAGCCATCCACGTGGGGCTGTCCCGGGCGTGACAGCGGAAGGCAGATGGCCGAGTGCGGCGAGTGGCCGTCCCCCGGGAGGATGGCGGGCTGCCCCGGTGCGCGCCACCTCCGCGAGCGGCCAGGGACCTGGGCGGGCGCGTCCTGGGACAGCGACAGCCTGCATCGGCAGGCCCCGGGTCGCCTC
>JBKGHK010001006.1:0-3051 GCA_046520375.1 Pyxidicoccus sp. 3LFB2 | reverse complement strand
TCCGCGCGGCTGCACCTCCCACCAGGGCTGCTGGCGGGGTTATGAAACGAGTTCTAAGTCGGCCTCGTGGATGAGTTCCATCTTTGGGCTGCTGAAGAAGCTCTCTGCCACGGCATTGTCCCAGCAGTTGCCCTTGCGGCTCATGCTGCACTGGATGTCTCGGGCCGCTAGCAGCCGCTGGTAGTCGTCGCTGTTTTCGACTCAGCTGGGGTGTCCACGGAATCGGGGCAGGCTCAGGCTTTGAAGGTGGCGGCGATACGCTCCACCTGCGTGCGGGCCCCATGCACCAGCTGCGCGAGGAAGCCGTAGGCTAGGAGGACGAGCTGCACCATCCGCTTCACTCCCGTCCACGTCAGGGCCCGGATGTCCTCCATGTCGAAGCCCTGCTTCGCGAAGCGGTGGGCCTCTTCCACGCCCCACCGCTCGAGGTAGACGTCCACGATGCGCTCCGCGTCCTCGGCGGTGCGTACGTCCTCGTTGGTGAGAATGGCGAAGGGGTCCTTGCTCAGCATTCTATTGCTGGCGAAAACCACCGAATAGCGCTCCTTTGCTGGCTCCTTGGAGACGTTGCCGCCGGTCCTGTATCGCTGGAGGAAGACGTCCTGTACCCAGCCGATGTCCACCGTGATTGACGTGCCGCGCCCTTGTATCCGCGTACGGTGTCGGTGAGTGCGCGGGCATGCCTCCATGAGGGGAGTCGGGTCCAGGTCTCCCAGCGGCGTGAAGAGCGTTCGCTTGCCGCCTAGTCGGAGACGTACGGCGTAACGCAGGCCCAGCTCCTCGAAGCGCTTGAAGAAGTAGTGGCCGTCAAAGCCCGAGTCGAAAACCCAGAATGCGTCCTTGGTACGTGCGGCGCCGCCGCGGCCACCGCCGACAGGAGGAAGGAGGTTTGGCTCGTGAAGTCAGGGGACGCGCTGGAGTACAGCCGGGCCAGCACCGGAAGTCGGCGGCCGCGAGCTCCGACGGACTCCACCGAGACGACGTGGTAGCCGTTGCGAATCTCGCCGGTGCTGCCGTCGCGCACCTTGCTCAGGTACGGCATCTTCTTCGCCCTCGGCTTGGTGATGTCCGTGACGTCCACGGCGATGGTGGGCTGCGGGAGGCGCTCGTCCCGCAGGGCTGGCGCCACCAGCTTCAGGTAGTTGGCCTCTACCGCCGCGTCGTTGTAGCGCCGGGAGGCGAGGCCTCGGGACAAGCGCTTCTCCGTGTGGATGAGCCGGCGCGGCTCGTCCAGCGCGCGGCCGATTTCCGAGAGGAGCGTGCTCCTGTTCTCCAGGAGGCCGAAGATAGCGTCCCGCAGGAAGCGGCGGTTGGGCTTGTGCAGCCGCGCCCCCACCGCTTCCACGTACGCCTCAAAGCGCTTGGCAATAGACTTCTCCCGAGGCACACCCCTCCCGGCACTGGGCGGGCCGGTTTGTGGTGCCTACCCTGCGCTCGTCCCACCAGGATGAGCGCGGCCCCATGGCCTCGTTCCAGTTGTCTCGGGGGTGCAGGCTGTTGGCGCAGCCGGCACCCCCCATTCTCTTTTCCTACCGCCCTACTCGGGCCGGCTCCCCTCACCCTCGCTTCGCGTCTTTTCGCCTCCCTGGTTGCCCTTCGTGCTTCCCACGCTAGGCGTGGATCTCCGGCGCACCCCGCGCACGGTCTGGCTGCGAAGTTGGGGACGTGTGTGGGAGCGTCAATGCCGGGTGGTGATCAATCCGCCCGCTGGTGGACAACCCGCACGGGGAAAAGCGCCCAGCAAACAGGCACTTGCAACACGCGCGATTAAACTCCCCCCACCGCGCGTTGCTCCGGCGGCCGTCCAAGCTGCACGGATACCGGGACCTCCATCCACCCACATGGCCCGGGCTGCCCGCCGGGCCGGAAGGGATTCCGGGGAAGGTCTAGGTGATCCAACGTTGACTTACCCCGGAAAGAGGGTTACGGACCCGCCCCTTTCCCTAGTTCAGGTCGCGCCGGATGCGGTACGAGGCGCCGCCGTCATCATCAAGGAGTTAGAGCCGTGTCCAAGCGCACGTACCAGCCGTCGAAGGTCCGCCGCAATCGCGCCCACGGGTTCCGCAAGCGGAACGCCACCAAGGGCGGCCGTGACGTCCTCAAGCGCCGTCGCGCCAAGGGCCGTAAGCGGCTCGTCGTTTCTGCCGCGAAGAAGTAAGCGAGTCCGAGTGTGAGGGCCGAGGGTGCGACGCCGGGCCAGTCTGGCCCGGCAGACCAGCGCTTCCCCAAGGCCCTGCGCCTGCTGCAACGGCGCGAATTCCTGGAGGTTCAGGAAGGTGGCCAGAAGGTCCCTTCCGATTGCCTCCTGGCCCTCATCAAGCGCAATGGCCGGACGTACTCCCGTGTCGGGCTCACCGTGTCGAGCAAGGTGGGCAACGCGGTGGTGCGCGCGCGCTTGAGGCGCGTGCTGCGCGAGCTGTTCCGCAAGCGCCGCACGCAATGGCCCGCCGGCCTGGACGTGGTGCTGGTGGTGCGCTCGTCCGGAAAGGACGCGTCCTTCCCGGAGCTGTCGCGTGCCTTCGACGGTGTCACCCGTAAGCTGCAGCGGCTCCCGCCGGCCGCGGAGACGAAGCCGAAGGAGCCTCCCAGATGAGCCCGCTCGCCTTCGTCATCTCCCTGCCCATCCGCTTCTACCGGAAGTTCCTCGGGCCGCTGCTGCCGAAGGTGTGCCGTTTCCACCCCTCGTGTTCCACCTACGCCATGGAGGCGCTGGAGAAGCACGGGGGTTTCAAGGGCTCCTGGCTCACCCTGTGGCGGCTGTTGCGCTGCCAGCCCTTCCATCCCGGCGGCATCGACCCGGTGCCGTGACGGGGTCCTCCAACCCTTGCCGCCCTCTCCCTCTCGGAGGGGGGAGTCTATGAACGATCCGCTCTCGCCCCAGTCGAACGATTCACAGAAGCGACTGCTGGTCGCCCTGGCCCTCTCGTTCGTGGCCACCGCCTTCTACACTTTCTTCCTCGCCCCCCAGCCGCCGCCTCCTGGCGCCGAGGGCACGGACGCGGGCATCGTCGCCGCGGGCCCCGCGGATGCCGGCACCGCTCCTGTCGCCGC
>JBKGHK010001005.1:0-3056 GCA_046520375.1 Pyxidicoccus sp. 3LFB2 | reverse complement strand
GGCTGGCGGCGGTGGGCGAGGTGACGTCGGTGGCGGTGGCGGCGGATGGGACGCTCGTCGTTGCACTGCCCGCTACCGCCGTGGCCATGGCAGCCAAGAGTGGCGACGGCATCCAGGGCGATTCAGATGGGACCGTCCATCACATCTGCACGGACAAGAACCCCATTTCGGATGCAGAGGGAGGTCCGTGGACGCCTCTATTCGAGGGGATCTTCAACAAGGCAGGGATGTCACTGAAGAACGACCCTGCAAATCGGATACGAATTCGTGGGCACGAAGGACCGCACCCCAAGACGTACCATCAAGCAGTTTTTGACCGCGTACAGGATGCGACGTCAGGGTGCCGTGGCCTCAAGCAATGCCAGCAGGCATTGGTCGAGGAACTCCGCAGGATCGCGACCGATCTGGTAACACCAGGAAGCAAGCTGCGTAAGCTGCTCACGGACCAATAGGAGCACCGGCATGCGGTACTTCCGACTGTTCGAAGACCTCTACATCCCAGGGCGCTGGTACCTGGACACCCCACTTGACGGCCAAGGGGAGGAGTCGGGCAGCTGGCTCTTCATGCAGGGAGAGCCCGCCTCCGTGGAGGGAGCCTTCAAGGTGAACCTCTTCAAGCGTGGCCGGCAGCTAGACTTCTCCATGGCGGACGCTGGCTCCGTGCCCGTCATCCACCCGAAGCTCGTCCCTGTCTTCACGGAGCTGGCATCCGGCGACGTGCAGCTGTTCCCAGTGACGGTCGAAGGGCAGCCAGAGCCGTACTCGATCGTCAACGTCACGCGGGTGGTGAAGTGCATCGACGACGCCGCGTGCACCGAGGTCCAGTACTGGAAGCCAGAGGACGGGCGCCCAGAAAAGACGGGCAGATACCGAAGCGTGCTCGACCTGCGCATCGATAAAACACGGGTGGGCGGCGCGAAGGTGTTCCGCACCTGGGGTTGGAACGTGGCCCTCATCGTCTCCGAGGACTTCAAGGACGCGATGGAGCGCACGGGTGCTACCGGCATGGAGTTCACGGAGGTGTAGCCCCCGGGCATGGCTCAGGCCGCGCGGGCAATCACCGTATCGACAATCTTCGCCGAGCACAGCACCGCGGGCAGCCCGGCGCCGGGGTGCGTCCCCGCCCCCACCATGTAGAGCCCCTCCACGTCCTCGCTCTGCGCCTGCGCGCGCAGGAACGTGGTCTGCAACAGCGTGGGCGCGAAGCTGAACGCGGCACCACGGAACGACCTCAATTCATCGCGAAAGTGCTCCGGCGTGAAGACGCGCGACGTCACCAGCTCGTCGCTCAGCCCGGGCAGCACGGTGCGCTCCAGGCGCTCCTGGAGCGCGGCGCGGAAGGACTCCGCCCGGTTCCTCCAGTCCGTGCCGTCTCCCAGGTGCGGCACCGGCGCCAGCACGTAGAAGGTGTCATGCCCGGCCGGCGCCAGCGCCGCGTCCGTCGCCGTGGGCCGATGCAGGTAGAGCAGCGGGTCCGCGGACGGCGCGCCCGGCCCGGCCAGTCCGGAGAACATGCCCCGGAAGTCCCGGCCGAACAGCAGCGTGTGGTGCGACACCTCCGGGTACTGCTTCCGCGTGCCGAAGTACCAGAGGAAGGCGCTCATCGAGTACCGCGCCCGGGAAATCCGCTCGTCCGTCCAGTGCCGCCGCACGTGCCCCGGCAGGAGGTACCGGTACGTCCACGCCGCGTCCGCGTTCGACACCACCGCGTCCGCCGGCAGCCACGTCCCGTCCCCCATCCGCACACCCGTGGCCCGCCGCCCTTCCAGCGTGATTTCCGTCACCTCGCTGCCGTACCGCACCTCGCCGCCCAGTGACTCCAGCAGCGCCACCAGCCCGCGCACCAGCGCGCCCGTGCCGCCCGCCGGGAAGAACGCGCCCCAGCGCCGCTCCACGAACTGGATGGACGCATACACCGCGCTCGCCGGTGTGAAGGGGCTTCCCCCAATCAGCAGCGGATGGAAGCTGAGCGCCTGACGCAACCGCTCGTCCTTCACGTGCCGGGACACCAGCCCGTACATCGTGCGGAACGCCTCGTCCCGCACCAGCGCCGGGGTGAAGGGCGCCAGGCTCAAGAGCCCCGGCACGGGCGCGCTCATCAGCGGGCCGATGCCCGCCTCGTACATCCGCTCCACGCGCTCGCTCAGCACGTCGAAGCCCGCAATGTCCCCGGGGGACAGCCGCCGCACGGCCTCACGCATGGACTCGCGGTCCGTGTGGTAGTCGAACGTGGCCCCGTCCGGGAACCGCATCCGGTACAGCGGCTCCACCGGGCGCAGCTCCACATGGTCCGCGAGCCGCTGTCCCGCCAGCGCCCACAGCTCCTCCAGCAGGTGCGGACAGGTGATGACGGTGGGGCCCGCGTCGAAGGTGAAGCCGTCCTGCTGGAAGGCGTTTGCCCGCCCGCCTGGCCCATCCCTCCGCTCCAGCACGGTGACGCGCCAGCCTCGCGCGGCCAGCCGCACCGCCGCCGCCAGCCCTCCGAAGCCACTGCCGATGACGAGCGCGCGCCTGTCACCGCTCCGCGCCGCCACGTCCACCATGCCCGAAGGTCTCATCACCGTGTCGCATGCATTGCACACCCGGGGCTGCCGCTCCATCCCTGGAAGGCAGGCATGCGCCTCCATTCCGTCCGGGGCTTTGTTGCGAGCCCTGGAGCGCAGGGCTAGCCTCGCGTGTTTCACGGGGCGTGCGCCCCTGGGCGCGCGCAGGTGCATGCAATGATTGAGGTTCCCGGCTTCCGGGTCGTCAAAGAGCTCGCCACCTCCAGCGCCTTTCAGTGGCTGCGGGCCACGCGTGAAGCGGATGGCGCCCCCGTCACCCTCAAGGTGCCCGAGGCCTCGCGCTCCACCGCCCCCGCCGCACGGCTCCGTCACGAATTCGAGCTGACCCAGGCCCTGCGCCTCGACGGCGTCCTCCAGGCCCTGGCCCTGGTGGAGCCTCGCCCCGGCGCCCCGTCCTCGTGCTCGAAGGCTTCGGGGAGACGACGGCCTGGCCCAGCGCCTCGGCCCGGGGGTCGCCTGGAGCCTCGGCGCCGGCCTGCCGCATCGCCCTGG
>JBKGHK010001004.1:0-3063 GCA_046520375.1 Pyxidicoccus sp. 3LFB2 | reverse complement strand
CACGGTGGGGGTTCGCGCCACCCTGGACTCCGGGCGGCTGGTCATGCGCGGTCCGGTCCGCGGGCGCGGCCTCGCCGGTGGCGCCGGGGCCCACGAGGATGTCCACGTGCCGCCACTCGAACTCGTAGCTGTTCACCGGCGATTTACCGGGACGCCGGGGCACGACGTAGAACTGGGCGAGTGCCAGCCCGGGTAGGAGCAGTGCCAGCAGGGCAGCTGCGAGGGGACGGGGATTCACAGGGGGTCACCTCTTCGGATGGGGAACGGGCGACAGGGCAGCGGCCTGGAAGGTTCCCTCCCAGGGGCTCAGGTATACAAGCGGCTGGAAGGATTCTTTTCGATTAGTTGCCGGACGATGGGCGTCGCGCCGGGTCCGGCTTGGGGGATGTCAGGGGCTTTCGTCTGGTGCTGGCGCCCGATGATATGCATGGGGACATGAGACGCCTTCTTGCACTGTCCTCCACCCTGTTCCTCACCCTGGGCTGCGGCAAGGACGATGAGTCCGAAGCCAAGGCCGAGTGTCAGCTTGAAGCCATCGATTTGTCGGCCTGTCAGCGTTCCAGCCTCGCCCAGGTCCAGGCTGATGGAATCTGGAACCTCAACGTGTTGCTGAACGATGGCGCCGGTGCCGCCAGCACCATGCGGCTGACGGGCCTGTCCAGCGGCGCGGCGCTGCTCGGCTTCAACGTGACGGAGCGGCAGGTTTCCGGAGACACCTTCTTCCTCGCCAGCGACGTGGTGAGCGGGACGGGCAACCCCGTGCGCTACGTCGTCGCCGGCTGCTCGGCGACGGGGCCGGGCCAGCTGGGCGGCATCTTCCGTCGTTGTGTGGACGGTCAGGCGGACCTGCAGGGCACCTTCGAGGGTGTGCGCCTGTCGCGCCGCGCGGGCGAGGAGGAGTCCTCCAAGGTGGAGCGCGTGGGCGAAATCGCCCTGCCGCGCGGCTCCGCCACGGAGCTGGCGGTGGCCCATGGCCACGCCTACGTCGTCGCCGGCAGGGAGGGCCTGTTCATCTTCGACGTGAGCAATCCCTCGCAGCCCACCAAGGTGCTGGAGGCCAAGCCCTCCAATGACGTCTACAACGACGTGCTGGTGCATGGGCAGACGATGTACGTGGCCACCAAGAGCAGCGGCATCGCGGTGTTCGACCTGACGGACCCGAAGACGCCCGCCCGCATCCGCTCCGTGCCGGAGAAGGCGGTGGAGGCAGTCTCGCTGGCGGTGGACGGCAACTACCTGTACGCGGCGTCGCCGGCCCCCAATGCCGAGGTGCTCATCTTCGACATCACCAAGCCCACCGAGCCCAAGGTCATCACGCGCTACTTCGTCGAGGGCAGCGAGCCGAACGCGGGCGAGCTCCCGCTGGACGTCACCGCCGCGGGCGGCAAGCTGTACGTGAGTCACTGGACGTACGGGATGACGGTGTCGGACGTGACGACGCCGACGAAGCCGAAGCTGCTGGGGCGCTTCGCGGGCGCCACGTCCCGCACCACGGTGGTGGGCACGTTCGGCGCCCGGACGGTGGCCTTCGACGCGGGCGAGGACTGGGGCGCGCACCTGAGCGTGCTGAACGTGACGGTGCCGGAGCTGCCCGAGCAGATGGGCGCGTTCCGCACGCGCCCGGAGGTCTCCATCCGTTCGATGGCGCTGTCCGGCACGAAGCTGTACGTGGCCTACTACCAGGACGGCCTGCGCGTGCTGGATGTCTCGGTGCCCGGTGAGCCCCGGCAGGTGGGCTACTACAACAGCTGGCGCGAGACGGACGCGGGCCGCGGCGTCACCTTCTTCGACGGGCTGAATGCCCTGCGCGTGCCGGGCGACGGCTATATCTACGCGACGGAGACGGCGCGCGGGCTGCTGATCTTCCGCGAGACGGAGTAGCGGACGCCATGAACGACACCCCGACGCGGCTGTGTGGCCGGTGCCAGGACCTGCCGGCGAAGCTGGAGGGCGCCGGACGGCTGTTCCTGTGGTGCCCGCTGGGCCACAGCTTCGGCAAGCTGGTGGCCTTCCTGCGGGAGACGGGGCGCGAGTACCAGGTGCGCCCCGAGGCACAGTGCGTCGTGGTGTGGGTGGCGGAAGGCGACCTGGGCAGGCTGGCGGTGAGCACGGTGGGCGCGCTGACGCATGAGGAGACGCGGGGCACGCGCGCGCTCTTCCTGGCGGGCGACGGGGAGCCGGGGCTGGCGGACTACCCGCGGGTGGGCTCGCTGCAGCAGTTCGCCACCCTGGCGCAGGCGGGGTGGCTGGTGGACATGCTGTCCGAGCAGCGGCTCACCTCGCACTTCCAGCCCATCGTCCATGCGCAGGACACGCGGCGCATCTTCGCCCACGAGGCGCTGATGCGCGGCCGCGAGCGGGACGGCACGCTGGTGTCGCCGGGGCGGATGTTCCAGACGGCGCGGGACGCGGACCTGCTGTTCCAACTGGACCTGGCCGCGCGCACCACGGCCATCCGCGAGGCGCTGCGGCACGGGCTGCGCACGCACCTGTTCATCAACTTCACGCCGACGGCCATCTATGACCCGGCGTACTGCCTGCGCTCGACGGTGTCGGCCATCGCCGAGGCGGGGATTCCTCCGCAGAGCGTGGTCTTCGAGGTCATCGAGTCGGACCGGGCGGCGGACGCATACCACCTGAAGGGCATCATCAACTTCTACCGGCAGGCGGGCTTCCGGGTGGCGCTGGATGATTTGGGGGCGGGGTACTCGTCGCTGAACCTCATCCACCAGCTGCGGCCGGACATCATCAAGCTGGACATGGAGCTGGTGCGGGACGTCCACGTGGACCCGTACAAGGGGTCCATCGTGCAGAAGCTGCTGGAGATTGCGCGGCAGCTGGGCATCCAGACGGTGGCGGAGGGCATCGAGACGCCCGAGGAGCTGCGCTGGGTGCGCGCGCACGGGGTGGACTTCGTGCAGGGCTACCTCATCTCGCGTCCGCAGGCGGCGCCGGCCGAGGCGACGCCGTTCTTCACGGGTTGAGCAGGACGTTGCCGGTGCCCTGACGCTCCAGGCTGGCGGTGCGGGCGAGGCTCAGCTCGACGCCGGCCTGCTCGAGGGC
>JBKGHK010001003.1:0-3072 GCA_046520375.1 Pyxidicoccus sp. 3LFB2 | reverse complement strand
GCGGGCGGGGTGCTCGCCCTGGACGAAGCCGGCCAGCTCGTCTCCGTGGCGTCCGAGGGCGCGGTGCTCGGCCAGGCGACGGTGCCCGGGGCCGGCGCGCGGCTCTCCGTGGGTGCCAGCGGAGCCCTGGCCGCCGTGCTCGTGGAGGGAGCGCTGCGCATCTACGACGCCCGCACGCTTGTTCCTCTCGCGGCGGAGCCACCATGCCCCGTGGAGGGCCTCTGGTGGCTCGATGAGCCCCAGCGGATGCTGATCGGCTGCGCGCCCTCCGGGACGCCGGCTTTCACCCTGGACGTGAGCGCCGGCACCCACGCTCCCGCTCCAGGCGCTCCACCGACGCCTGCACGCCGGCTCCTCGGCCGAGCCCTCTATGTCCAGGGCTGCGATGGTTTTCCATGCACGGCGCCGGCCCCCTGAAATGTTGGTACAAGGCTCTGGCCTCCCGTGTCCTTCACGGTGGGTCCGGGCACGTGCCCCACACGGTTCATTACTGAACGTACAGGCCCTGGCGGGCCCGGCTTGGAATCGACAAGTCCGCGAACTCCCTGGAGATTCGCCCCGCCGGGAGCCGCTCAGAGCACTGCTGCAGCGTTCATCCCGATCAGAGGTTTCAAAGCGTGGACGACACCAAGTTCCCCAACGGCAACGGCAATGGCCGCAAGCGCGCCTCGCGGAAGGCCCCCTCGGATGGAGCCCCCCAGCCCGAGGCCCCCACCAGCGCCGCTTCCGAGCGAGAGAATGTCGCGGCCAACCGGCTGCGGACCGAGCGTGCGCGCGGCCGCGCCGCCGAAGCGAAGCCCGAGGAGCCGGTCATCGGCGGCAGCCGTGGCGGGGGGGCCCGGACGCCTGGCGCCGGTACTCGCACGCGCAATGGCCACCCCATGCAGCCGCTGCTCGCGGCGCTCCGGGCGGTGCAGGGCGGTGACTTCTCCGTGCGCCTGCCCGGTGGCTCCACCGACGCGGTGATGGAGGAGATTGCCCGCACCTTCAACGCGGTGGTGACGCTCAACTCCGCGATGACGCACGAGATTGTCCGCGTCGAGCGCGTCGTCGGCCGCGAGGGCCGCATGGGCGAGCGCGTCTCGCTGGGTGACGTGCGTGGCGACTGGGCCACCGGCGTCAACTCCATCAACGCGCTCATCGGCGACCTGGTGCAGCCCACCACGGAAGTCGCCCGCGTGCTGGTGGCGGTGGCCGAAGGCGACCTCACCCAGAAGATGGCCCTCGAAATCGACGGCCAGCCGGTGAAGGGCGAGTTCCTCCGCATCGGCACCACCGTGAACGCGATGGTGGATCAGCTCAACTCGTTCGCCGCCGAGGTGACGCGCGTCGCCAAGGAAGTGGGCAGCGACGGCAAGCTGGGCGGTCAGGCCGACGTGAAGGGCGTGTCCGGCGTCTGGAAGGACCTCACGGACAACGTGAACCTGATGGCCAACAACCTCACGGCCCAGGTGCGTAACATCGCCGAGGTGTCCACGGCCGTCGCCAACGGCGACCTGTCGAAGAAGATCACGGTGGATGCCCGCGGAGAGGTCTTCGAGCTCAAGAGCACCATCAACACGATGGTGGATCAGCTCAACGGCTTCGCCTCGGAAGTGACCCGCGTGGCCCGCGAAGTGGGCACCGAGGGGAAGCTGGGTGGTCAGGCCGCGGTGCCCGGCGTGTCCGGCACGTGGAAGGACCTCACGGACAACGTGAACTTCATGGCGTCCAACCTCACCACCCAGGTGCGCGGCATCGTCAAGGTGGTGACGGCCGTCGCCAATGGTGACCTCACCCAGAAGCTGATGGTGCCGTCGCAGGGCGAGATTGCCGCCCTGGGCGCCACGCTCAACAACATGACGGACACGCTCAACGTGTTCGCGCAGCAGGTGACCAGCGTCGCCCGCACGGTGGGTGTCGAGGGCAAGCTGGGCGCCCAGGCCCAGGTGCCCGGCGCCGCCGGCACGTGGAAGGACCTCACGGACAACGTGAACCTGATGGCCAACAACCTCACGGCCCAGGTCCGCAACATCGCCGAGGTCACCACCGCCGTCGCCAAGGGCGACCTGTCCAAGAAGATCACCGTGGACGTGAAGGGCGAGGTGCTCGAGCTGAAGGACACCATCAACACGATGGTGGACCAGCTCCGCGCCTTCGCCTCCGAGGTGACTCGCGTTGCTCGCGAGGTGGGCACCGACGGAAAGCTGGGCGGCCAGGCCGACGTGAAGGGTGTCGCCGGCGTCTGGAAGGACCTCACGGACAACGTGAACTACATGGCCTCGAACCTCACCACGCAGGTGCGAAACATCGCGCTGGTGACGACCTCGGTGGCCAATGGTGACCTGTCCAAGAAGATCACCGTTGATGCTCGCGGCGAGATTCTCGAGCTGAAGAACACCATCAACACGATGGTGGACCAGCTGAACTCGTTCGCCTCGGAAGTCACCCGCGTCGCTCGCGAGGTCGGTACCCACGGCAAGCTGGGCGGTCAGGCCGAGGTGCGCGGCGTGTCCGGCACGTGGAAGGACCTCACCGACAACGTGAACGTGATGGCCGTCAACCTCACCACCCAGGTGCGAGGCATCGCCAAGGTGGTGACGGCGGTCGCGAATGGTGACCTCACCCAGCGCCTGAAGATGGAGGCCAAGGGCGAGGTGGCCGAGCTGGCCGACACCATCAACGCCATGACGCAGACGCTGTCCATCTTCGCCCAGCAAGTGACGGACGTGGCCCGCACGGTGGGCGTGGAAGGCAAGCTGGGCGCCCAGGCGGTGGTGCCGGGCGTCGCGGGCACGTGGAAGGACCTCACGAACAACGTGAACCTCCTCGCGAACAACCTGACCGACCAGGTCCGTAACATCGCCGAGGTGACGACGGCCGTCGCCCGGGGTGACCTGTCGCGCAAGATTACGGTCGACGCGAAGGGCGAGGTGCTGGAGCTCAAGAGCACCATCAACACGATGGTGGACCAGCTCCGCGCCTTCGCTTCCGAAGTGACTCGCGTCGCGAAGGAAGTCGGTACGGAAGGGAAGCTCGGCGGTCAGGCCGACGTGAAGGGCGTGTCCGGCGTCTGGAAGGACCTCACGGACA
>JBKGHK010001002.1:0-3080 GCA_046520375.1 Pyxidicoccus sp. 3LFB2 | reverse complement strand
AGCGCATCGGCTACCCCGTGCTGTGCAAGGCGGCCAGCGGCGGCGGCGGCATCGGCATGGCGGTGGCCAAGGACGCCGCCGAGCTGGAGAAGGTCTTCCGCCAGTGCACGGACCGGGCGAAGGCCGCCTTCGGCAAGGAGGGCGTCTACCTGGAGCGCTACTTCCCCGCGCCCCGCCACATCGAGGTCCAGATTCTCGGGGACCACCACGGCCACCTCATCCATGGCCTGGAGCGCGAGTGCTCCATCCAGCGCCGGCACCAGAAGGTGGTGGAGGAGGCCCCTTCCGTGCTGTTCGCGGACGGAAAGAACGCGGCCCTGGCGCAGACGCTGTTCACCGCCGCCGTCACCGCGGCGAAGACGTTCGGCTACGCCAACGCCGGCACGGTGGAGTTCCTCTACTCGGACGGACAGGTCTACTTCATCGAGATGAACGCCCGGCTCCAGGTGGAGCACCCGGTGACGGAGCTGACCACGGGGCTGGACCTCATCGGCTGGCAGCTGCGCATCGCCGCGGGCGAGCGCCTCACGGTGAAGCAGGAGGACGTGAAGCGGAAGGGCGCGGCGCTGGAGTTCCGCATCTACGCGGAGGACCCGGTGAAGTTCTTCCCCTCGCCGGGCCCGCTCAAGGTGTTCCAGCCCCCCACGGGCGAGGGCGTGCGCCTGGACTCGGGCTACGGCGAGGGCAACACCGTCACGCCGAACTACGACCCGATGATTGCCAAGCTCATCATCTCCGGCGACACGCGCGCCCAGGCGATTGAGCGCTCCGTGGAGGCCCTGCGGAACTTCCGCATCGAAGGCATCAAGACGAACATCCCGCTCCACCTGCGAATCGTACAGGATGCGGCCTTCCGGGCCGGCGAGCTGGACACGCACTTCCTGGAGCACCACGCGAAGCCGGCGTAGAGCAGCAGCAGCCGGGGCCCCAGCTCCAGCCCCATCCCACCCCCTGAGGAGGCAAGGTTCCATGGCGGACGTCGCGGCGCACATCACCGGTACGGTGTGGAAGATTGAGGTGAAGGTCGGCCAGCAGGTCAACGCGGGCGACACGCTCGTCATCCTCGAGTCCATGAAGATGGAGATGCCCGTGGAGGCCGAGGAGGGCGGCACGGTGAAGGAGATTCGCTGCAAGGGAGCGCAGTCGGTCAACGAGGGCGACGTCCTCGTGGTGCTCGGCTAGCAGCGGTGGTGCCCCCGTCGGAGGCGTCGCTGCTGGTGGAGGACCGTGAGGGCGGCATCCGCGTCCTCACGCTGTCCCACCCGGCCCGGCGCAACGCGCTCAATGACGCGCTGCTGGCCCAGCTGGACGCGGCGCTGGAGCCGGCCCCTCACGTGCGCGCGCTGCTGGTGCGGGGCGCGGGGGGCACCTTCTGCTCGGGCTATGACCTGACGCGCCTGGGGCCGCCCGGCGAGGACGGGCTG
Organism: Pyxidicoccus sp. 3LFB2; assembly: GCA_046520375.1. GTDB lineage: Bacteria > Myxococcota > Myxococcia > Myxococcales > Myxococcaceae > Myxococcus. The sequence continues at coordinate 1,656 of JBKGHK010001002.1, read as the reverse complement.
CTCCCGGATGACCCGCTGGTGGCGTGCCTCCTGAAGCTGGAGGGGCACCCGGTGCCCAGCGTGGCGCTGGTGCAGGGCGCGGCGGTGGGCGCGGGCTTTGACCTGGCGGCCTCGTGTGACTTCCGCATCGGCACGCCGGACGCGCTCTTCCTCATGCCTCCGGCGCGGCTGGGCATCGTCTACTCGGCGGAAGGGCTGGCCCGGGCGACGCGGCTGGTGGGCTTTGCCCGCGCCAAGCAGCTGTTCCTCACCGCGCGCAAGCTGGACGCCCGCGAGGCGCTGGCCTGGGGCCTGTTGGACGAGTGCCTGGAGCCGGCCGATGCGGAGGCGCGCGCGACGGCGCTGTGCGCCACGCTGGCGGCCCATGCGCCGCTCGCCGTGTCGGGGATGAAGGAGTGCCTTCGGGCGGCTGGCCCGGCCCGCTGGAGGAGGCGGACCAGGCGCGGCTGCGAGGCCTGCGCGCGACGGCCTTCGGCAGCGAGGATGCGAAGGAGGGGCGGGCGGCCTTCCTGGAGAAGCGCCCGCCCCGCTTCACCGGCCGCTAGTCACGGCGGCCGGGGGAGGGGTTGCACCTGGGACTCAGGTGTCGCCGAACAGCTCGCCCATGCGCAGCTGCAGCGCCGAGGCAATCTTGTACAGCGAGGAGATGGAGGCCGAGGACTCCGCGCGCTCAATCTGGGACAGCAGCGACACGGACAGGCCGGTGCGCCGCGCGAGCTGCTTGAGCGTGAGCTCCTGCGTCTTGCGCGCGTCGCGGATGGTGCGGCCGATGGCGCGGTGAAGGTCCGCCTCCGGGTCCTGGGACAGGCCCTTCTTCTGGAGGGCGTTGCGGACCGCGGCGATGAACTGGTCCGGCTCCATGGGCTTCTTGACGTAGTCAGAAGCCTGGGCCTTGAGCGAAGCGACGGCCGTGTCCACCGTGGGGTACGCGGTGGCGACGATGACGGCGACGTCGGTGTCGTACTTGCGAATCTGCTCGAGCACCTCGGTCCCGGACATCTGCGGCATCATCATGTCCAGGATGACCAGGTGGAAGTCCGAGCCGCGGAGGATCTCCACAGTCTGCGTGGGGTCCGTGGTGGTTACGACCTCGTAACCTTCGCGGGTCAGCACCAGCTTGAGGTAGTCGCAGTTGTCCTGCTCGTCATCAACCACCAGGATGCGAATCTGCACAGCGTCTCCTCGCTGCGGTGAACAGCGTCGGTTTGGGGGGATGTGGAGCTCGGGGAGGGGGCGGGCCCCCCCAGCCGAGCGAGGACGGGTCAGCCTCCCGGGTTCTTCTGTTGCTGCTGCTTCCCCGTGTCGTACGTCCGCAGCCGCTCGAGCACACCGGCGCGCAGCGGATGATTCTCAGGAGCCAGCTCGATGTAGCGGCGGTAGTGGTCCGCGCCCTTGTCGATGTTGCCGAGGCGGGCCTCCACGGTGCCGAGCATCAGGTAGCAGTCGGCGTTGGAGGGGGCCAGCTGCGTGCACTCCTTGGCCAGCCTCAGCGCCTCGCGGTACTTCGCGTCCTGCTTCAGCTTCAGCAGGTCCTTGATGTCGGTGAGGAGCTTGTCCACCGTGGGCGCGGCCGGCTCGGTGGCGGCAACGGTGTTGGTGTTGGCGACGGGCGGAGGCGTCGCCGCCGCGGCGGCGGCCGCGGCGGCCTCTGCTTCG
>JBKGHK010001001.1:0-3081 GCA_046520375.1 Pyxidicoccus sp. 3LFB2 | reverse complement strand
CCCGGCCACACCCGCCGCGTGGAAGGTGGAGGCACCGCGAGTGGGCGGCAAGAGCGAGAAGCCGACAGAAGCGGCTCACAGCAGGGAGCGCACCGCCTCCACCACGTGAGGCCACTCACGGGAGCGGGGGTCGATGACCTCGAAGTGCCCGGCGCCGGGCAGCGCGACACAGCGCACGGCGTCTCCCAGCGCACGGCCCCGGGCACAGAAGGCCTCGCTCATGGCCACGGGCACGGTGTCGTCCTCGGTGCCGTGCACGAGCACCTGCGGCACGCCGAGCGGCTGGAGCGCCGCGGGCGAGGCGGTGCGGTAGCGCTCGGGCACCTGGGCAGGTGGCCCTCCAAGGAACGCCTCCACGATGCCGTCCCCCAGCCGCCATTCGAAGCCCCGCTCCAGGTCCACGACGCCCGCCAGCGAGACGACACCCCGAAGGGGCAGCGAGTCCTCACGGTGAAGCGGACCGCCCTCCGGCAGCCGGTGACGCGCCCCCAGCCACATGGCCAGGTGCCCCCCTGCTGAATGCCCCAGCGCCACCACGCGCGAGACATCCACCGCATGCGAGCGAGCGAGGGGGCGCAGGAAGTCCACGCCGAGCGCCACGTCCTCCAGCGTGCCCGGCCAGCCGCCGCCTTCATGGCCCACCCGGCGGTACTCCAGGCTCCAGGTGGCGAAGCCCCGCCGCGTCAGGTCCGCGCAGAGGTGGCCCACGTGCTCCAGGTCGTACTTCGCGCGCCAGAAGCCCCCGTGGATGACGACCACCACCGGATGCGGGCCCGGGCCGGACGGCAGCCGCAGGTCCGCGAAATGATAGGGCCCGGGGCCATACGGAATGCGTGCGTCGGCGGGGGGCGCGGGCGTCTCGAGAACCCACATCGAATCCATGCCGGCATCTTCGGAACCGCCCCTGGGCATCGCAAGCCTGCCCGTCTACCCCCCTGCCAGGCATACGGGCCGTGAAGGGGGTGCAGTGTCCACCGCCCATCACTCCGACGCCCTGGAGACACTGTCGGACTGTTCTCAAACGGGCTTTAAGCTTTGTGGACCCACGTTTCTAAGCTTCGTCCCGCGAAATTTAGGCTTGATTTCCAGCGCCCAAATGTAAATACCTGCGCCCACGGATTTGACCCGCCGCGACACGGCGTGGAACCCGGCCTTGGGAGGCACGGACATGGAGACGAAGGGCCTGCGGACGTTCCTGGAGATTCCCTACGACGAGCTGGAAGAGCGCAACCTCCGCGTGAAGGAGCAGCGCATCAAGCACGAGTCGGCGGACAAGGTCCGTGAGGAGCGCATCAAGTACCTCACCGACGAGCGCAACCTGAAGGCCGTCACCGTGTGCTTCACCGACCTCGAGGGTCGGATGCACATGCTGGACTACGACAAGAAGTTCCTGCTCAAGAGCGCCGACAACCTCACCTTCGACGGCTCCTCCATCCGCGGCTTCTCGCAGCAGGCCGAGAGCGACCTGCGGCTGAACATCGACTGGGGCTCCTTCTACTGGCTGCCCTCGGACATCTTCGGCCCGGGCAAGGTGCTGGTGTTCAGCGAGGTGCTGGAGCGCGACGGCTCGCCGTACCACGCGGACATGCGCGGCCAGCTCAAGCGCATCACCGAGGCCATGTACCAGAAGGACGGCACGGTGTTCCACGCGGCGCCCGAGGTGGAGGGCTTCCTCTTCAAGGGCCGCGACGCCGAGCGCCACTTCCACGAGACGGGCAAGTTCGACTTCATCTCCACCGGCGGCTACTACCACTCGCTGCCCGGTGACCCGCTGCGCATGTTCATCGACAAGGCGGCCGAGGCGCAGCGCGCCATGGGCTTCCAGAACGAGAAGGACCACCCCGAGGTGGCTCCCAGCCAGTTCGAGATGAACTTCTCGTACGCCGAGGCGCTCATCTCCGCCGACCAGATTCAGCTCTACAAGCTGCTGTGCCGCCAGGTGGCCGCGCAGATGGACACCACCGCCAGCTTCCTCCCGAAGCCGGTGACGGGCGTCAACGGCAACGGCATGCACATGAACATGTCGCTGTCGAAGGGGAACAAGAACCTCTTCTACGACAAGGGCGGCCAGGACAACCTGAGCGCCATGGGCTGGGAGTTCATCGACCGGCTGCTCACCAACGCGAACGACATCTGCCTGGTGCTCAACTCCAGCGTCAACGCGTACCGCCGGTTGGATCCGCACTACGAGGCGCCCAACCAGATCAAGGCCAGCGCCAACAACCGCGGCGCCATGGTGCGCATCCCCTACGGCAACGAGCGCAGCGCGCGCGTCGAGTGCCGCTCGGTGGCGCCGGACGCCAACCCGTACCTGGTGCTCTACACGCTGCTGCGCACCGGCCTGGAGGGCCCGCAGCCGCAGGAGGACGCGGAGACCAAGCGCAGCCGCACCCGCTTCCTGCCGGACAACATCTTCGACGCCATCCGCCTCTTCAAGGGCAGCCAGTTCGTGGCCGGCATCCTCGGGGAGAACGTGCAGAGCAAGTTCGCCGAGCTGAAGACGGCCTCCGCCGAGCGCTGCCCGAAGCAGCTGGGCACGCGCGTGAAGACGTCCGAAATCCAGTTCCACCACGAAATCACGAACCAGTACCTCTGGAGCCAGTTCTAGGCGCCAGTGGCCGGTGAGGCCCCGGCTTGCAGTCGGGGCCTCGCGAGCCGCAGCAGCACCAGTCCCGCCACCACCGTGAGCGCGGTGGTGGCGGCCTCCTGCCGGGTGGCGCCGAAGGCCACCAGCGTCAGCCCCAGCACCAGCGTGGGCACCGCCAGCACCGCGTGCAGGGGCCGCAGTCCCCGCTCGCGCCGCCAGGAGAGCGTGGCCAGCGCGGCGGCGGTGACGCCGTACTGCATCAGCACCGCGATGCTGGAGAGGGCGAACAGCTCGGACAGGTCGCCCAGGTTGACGAACAGCAGCACCAGCGCCCAGGTGACGGCCAGCGCCCGGACGGGCACGCCCGCCGGGGACATGGCCTCCAGGCCGAAGAGCGTGTGCGCTCCGGAGGCCAGCGCCGAGAGGTAGCGCGGCGTCGTCACCATCATCCCCAGGCAGATGCCGAGCGCGGAGATGCTGGTGCCCGCCCCCAC
>JBKGHK010001000.1:0-3088 GCA_046520375.1 Pyxidicoccus sp. 3LFB2 | reverse complement strand
CCCCCACTCACCCGGGCCTCCAGGACGGAGGCGCTGCCGCTGTCCTTCGCCCAGCTAGCCGCCTGTGGTTCCTCCGACAGGCTGGAGCCGGGCACACTCGGCCTCGAGCAGCTGCCGGGCGCCAGCCTCCGGCGCGGACGCCGCGTCGGTGGGAGGCTCACCGTCCAGGACGCCGAGCAGGAGCAGGGGTTCTCCCAGCTTCGCCGCCAGCGCCGCGGCGACATTCGTGGCTTCGACGGACTCAGGGGAGAGGTTCGTTGCGCAGACGATGGCCATGGCTGCCCTCCTTGTCGGGTGCAGGAGCCACCCCGTGAGGGAACAGATGTCCATGACAAGGCCCGTTGGCGGCCATCGCCTCCACGCTGGCCTGCCCCAGGGCCCGGCGCTCGTGGCTACCGGGCCTCAGGGGCCGGCGGCGCTCGCCTGCTCCCTCTGCTCACGTCGGCGCGGCGGGCGTCACTTCGGCTTCGGCTGCGGGTGTCCGTCGGTGTTGGTGTGGTCCTGGTCCTCGCCATTGCCACCCCGGTTGTCGCCCTTGCCGAGGGTGACCAGGATGATGCGGTTGCCGTCGCTGGTGTAGCGGTACGGCCGGCCCCACGGGTCCATGGGCACGGCGGGGAGGTACTTCGGCACCAGCAGGTCCTGGAGCTCGGCCTCCTCGGGCAGCGTATTGCCGTCCGCGCGGTAGCGCTCCAGCGCCTCTTCCAGCACGGCGAAGTCCTGGTGGATGCGCTCGGCATGCACCGCCTTCGAGCGGGTGAGCGCGCTGCCCAGCACCACGCCCAGCAACGCGAGCGCGAACACCAGGCCCACCCACAGGATGGGGGAGCGGCGGGACGGCGGCGGCAGGGCATCTGCGGTGGTGCTCATGGGCCCCTCCCTATCATCGCTTCCGTCCCCTGCGGCGGGGACTTGCGTGGCTACAGTGCACGGTAGAGCGGCACGGGCTGTTGCTTGCCCTTGAGTCGCACCGGCGGCAGGTCCTCGAAGGCCGTGTCATTGGCGTTGACCAGCTCGCGGGTGCGCTCGCCGACGAGGATTTCCCCCGGGCCGGCCAGCGCGCACAGCCGCGCGGCCACATTCACGGCGTCGCCAATGCAGGTGTACTCGGCGCGCACGGTGCTGCCGATGTTGCCGGCGACGACGACGCCCGAGTTGATGCCGATGCCCAGCTCCAGCACCAGCGGGTGGCCCTCGCGGCCGTTGGCGGCCCACTCCGACTCGGCCTCGATTCGCAGGTCGGCCATGGCGTCCATCATCATCTTCGCGCACTGGAGCGCCCGCAGCGCATCATCCGTCCGGGCCACCGGCGCGCCGAAGACGGCCATCAGTCCGTCGCCGAGGAACTTGTCCAGCGTGCCGCCGCAGGTGAACACCGCGTCCGACATCCGCCCGAGCACCTGGTTGAGGACGCCGACGACCTGCTCGGGAGGCAGGCTCTCCGCCAGCCCGGTGAAGTTGCGGATGTCCGCGAACAGCACCGTCACCTCGCGCTTCTCACCGGTGAGCACCACCGCGTCCGCGCTCTTGAGGATTTCGTCCACCACCGCGTCGGACGTGTAGCGCGCGAACAGCTTGCGCATGCGCTCCGTCTCACCGGTGCGCCGCACCACGCTCTCGATTCGCGCCGCCAGCTCGTCCATGGAGGCGGACTTGTTGACGTAGTCGTCCGCGCCCGCGCGCAGGCCACGCACGCGCTCGGCCTCGCGGTCATTCGCGGTGAGGATGATGACGGGCACGCCGCGGCTGGGGCCCTCCTTCAGCCGCCGGCACAGCTCCACGCCATCCAGGCCGGGCATCTCCAGGTCGCTGAGGACGATGGCCGGCTGCAGGCGGCTCATGCCCTCCAGCGCCTCGAACGGGTCCTGGAAGCACAGCACTTCGTAGTTGAGCGCCACCAGCCCCTCCTGCACGAAGGCGCAGGCCAGCGGGCTGTCGTCCACCACCACTACGCGGCGGCGGCCGTCGATGAAGGGGCGCGGGGCCTCCTGGCGTCCGGCGATGCGGTTCTGCAGCCCGAGCGCCTCGTAGATTTGCTTGTACGAGCAGTGGCCCAGCTCCACGAGGATTTCGCCCAGCTTGCGGCCGTCACGGCGCTGGCGCGCGAGGGCCTCCTCGAGCTGCGCCAGCGTCACGTACTTGAGGCCCACGAGCAGTTCGCCCAGCGCCGGCTGCAGGGGGCTCTTGTCCTGGTGCAGCCCGAGCGCCTCGCCCAGCGCGTCCTGAATCTGCTCCCGCGTGACATAGCCCAGCGAGATGAGGGCCTCGCCCACGCGCTGGCCGGTGAGGGCCTGCAGGGCGAGGGCCTCCTGCACCTGACTGGGCGTGACGATGCCCAGCTTGAGCAGCAGATCACCGAACAGGGGGCTCGAAGCACTCATGGACGGGCAGCCTACCATTCCGAGCCGCCAGGACGGACTTCACGGGGCGCACGTCCCCTGGGTCTCAGGTGACGCGGCGGGACATGGACGTCCCTCAGCGCCCCGGCTTGCGGGGGGCGGGACTGGAGGGTGACGGGAGGAGCAGGTCCACGCGGCGGTTGGCCTCGCGGCCCTGGGACGTCTCGTTGGAGGTGACGGGGCGGTCCGGCCCATGGCCCCGGGCTTCCAGCCGTCGGGCGGAGACCCCCTGGGCCACGAGGTAGTCGCGCACCGCCTCGGCCCGGGCCTGGGAGAGAGTGCGGTTGGCCTCGGCGTCGCCCCGGTTGTCGGTGTGGCTCTCCACGAGGACGGGGGACAGCTCCGGGTGCGCGAGGAGGACGCGGGCCACGTTGTCCAGCAGGGGGAAGGAGCGCGCCTGGAGGGTGGCGGTGCCGGAGTCGAAGGCGATGCGCTCGCGCAGCTCCAGCCGGTCCGGGCGGATGACGACGAGCTGCCGCTGGCGGGGGGCGCAGCCCTGGTTGTCGGGTGGGCCGGGCTCGCGCGGGCAGTTGTCGCGGTGGTCCAGCACCAGGTCCGCGTCGGCGTCGCGGCTCGGGGCAGCCGCGCAGGGTGGCGAAGCCCTCCTCGTTGGGGCAGGCGTCGCTCGCGTCGGAGACGCCGTCATGGTCGGCGTCCTCCTCGGGGCAGCCCTCGCGCGAGGCGGGGCC